>NZ_JAHBRX010000001.1:2410000-2715714 GCF_018398335.1 Chelatococcus sp. HY11 | reverse complement strand
TACTCGACGTAGCCGATGGAGCCCTTGGTCTGGCTGACGTTGTTGGCCACACCTTCGTTGCCCTTGGCACCGATGCCGACCGGCCATTCGACGGCGGTGGCTGAACCGACCTTGGACTTCCAATCCGCGCTGACCTTCGAGAGATAGTCGGTGAAGTTGAAGGTCGTGCCCGAACCGTCCGAACGGCGGACGACGGCGATGCCCTGCGACGGCAGGTTGAGACTGGCGTTCAGCTTCTTGATCGCCGGGTCGTTCCAGTTGCTGATCTCGCCCATGAAGATCTTGGCGAGCGTGTCACCGTCGAGGACGAGCTCGCCGGGCTTCACACCATCGATGTTCACGACCGGAACGATGCCGCCCATGACCATCGGGAACTGGACCAGGCCGTCCTTCTCGAGCTCAGCGCCGCCGAGCGGCGCGTCGGTCGCACCGAAGGTAACGGTCTTGGCCTTAATCTGCTTGATGCCGCCGCCGGAACCGATGGACTGGTAGTTGATGCCGTTGCCGGTTTCCTTCTTGAAGGCTTCGGCCCACTTGGCATAGACGGGGTAAGGGAAGCTGGCGCCGGCGCCGGAGATGTCGAGGGCAGCCGCAGGCGTTGCGAAAGCCGCAACGGCAAGTCCTGCCACGGCAATGAGTGAAGACAGTTTCACGAGAGGTCTCCCAATTGGCGAACGTAGCCTTTGCACCGCATTCGCGGACTGATCTGAAGGCTGAATGAGCGAACGCGGTATCCCTAATGTCTCAACGCCTCGTCTCTATGACGCTTGCGTGACAGTTAAATGACAGCGCTCGAGCTTAGCCGGCTTAGGCTACGTGCGACCGATCGGGGTCGGTGGCCGCGGAGGCGGGCGGCGCGGATGTCACAGGCAAGGCGCGCGGGGCGCTGCTCGCGAGCGGCAATAGTACCCGGAATGTCGCCCCCTTGCCATAGGTGGATTCGATGAGCAACTGCCCCCGGTGGCGATTGACGATATGCTTGACGATCGCGAGGCCAAGACCTGTGCCGCCCTTCTGGCGGCTGTCAGTCGCGCTGACGCGATAGAACCGCTCCGTGAGCCGCGGCAGATGCTCCGGTGGTATGCCGGGGCCGAAGTCGCGGATCGACACCTCAACCTCGTCACGAACGCCGGCGCGGTCGGGTGCCTTCGTTACGGACACCTCGACCCTTTCGCCGGATTGCCCATATTTAACGGCATTCTCGATGAGGTTCTCGAAGACGCGCAGCAACTCGTCGCGATCGCCCTTGACCTCGATGGGTCCTTCCGGCGCGTTGAAGGCGATCGACACGCCGCCCTCGGCCGCGAGCGGCGTGAGCGTGTCGATCATATGCCGCACGATGCCGAGAAGATCCACGGTGGTGGACGGCTGCACATGGGCATGCATCTCGATGCGTGACAGCGACAGAAGGTCATCGATCAGGCGCGACATGCGCCGGGCCTGATCGCGCATGATGGCGAGAAAGCGCTCACGGGCGTTGGCATCGTCGCGGGCAGGACCCTGCAGCGTCTCGATGAAGCCGAGCACCGAGGCGAGCGGCGTTCGCAACTCATGGCTCGCGTTGGCGACGAAATCGACACGCATATGTTCGAGCTGCCGCGCCGCCGTGAGATCACGGAACATCAGGACGGCGCCGCGCTGATCCGCGCCCGAGCCGCCCGGCGCCTCCAGCGGCGCTATATGGACCTCGTGGCTGCGCTCGATCGGCACGCGCTCGATGAGTTCCACGCTACGCGTCTCACCGTCGCGCAGCACGGCCTCGATGCCGCCCAGCACATCCGGGGAGCGCAGCGCGAATGAGAGGGGCGTCGCCTCGCGCAGCCCCGGCAACATGGTTTTCGCCGCCGCGTTCATGCCGGTGACAAGGCTGCGCCTGTCGACCACGACGACGGGTTCGGGCAGGGCGGCAAGGACCGCCGCCGGTGGAATGCCCTTCTCACGGCGTTTGGTCGGCGCCTTCAGGCGTTGCTGGAGAGGCGTCGTGTTGCGAAACAGCGCGAAGGCCGCCGACAGTGTCAGGACTGCCGCGCCTGCCGTCCACAGGAATGAGCCACCGCCCAGGGCTGCCGTCAGCGAGAAAATGCCGATCGCGACGAGGGCCGTTCGGATGGCGATGCCACGGGCGCTGAGGGACAACGACCTGTCCCGTCTCGTGGTATCTCCGCCATCCGCCATTCCTGTCACCTCACGCATCACCCTCTCCGCCCGCGTACGAAGCAGGACGGAAATAATCTATTATTGGCGAGATTTGTGACAGTTTCACTGGGAATTCGGTTTTGCAGCCTTGCCGTTGGCGCGTTTGACGCGCCGGCGTGCCTCATGAATGAAGAGCATTGTCAGCGCGATGACGAACGGCACCAGATAATAGAGCAGTCGGAACAGAAGGAGCGCGCCAAGAACGCCCCCCGTGGGCAGACGATCGAGCGCGATCAGGATGGTTGCCTCGAAAACACCGATGCCGCCGGGCGCATGGCTCGCGATGCCGAGCATGCACGCTACGACATAGACCGCGAGGAAAGTCTCGTAGTTGAGCCCGTGCCCCCCGGGAAGCAGCACGAAGAGCACGCCGGCTGCGGCGCAGACATCGCCGGCACCGATCAGCATCTGGATGAACGAGAGCCTCGCTCGCGGCAATTCCAGCCGCCATCCGCGCACATTCACCACGGGGTGCTTCAGGGTGACCCAGATGAAATAGGCCGCGAGCGCGGCGAAGCCCGCGACGCCAGCCAGCTGGGTGAGACTGAGGCCAGTCTTCGCGAGAACCGAAACCTCAGCCGCGTGGCGCACGAGACTCCAGGACAGGACGACGCTCATGCCGAGCCAGAACGTGATGCCCGCGATGACGGTGAGGCTCGCGATCTTCGCGGCCTTGATGCCGTGGGGCGAATAGACCCAGTAGCGCACGGTGCCCCCCGTCACCAGGGGAAAGCCGAGGGTGAACGAGATGGCGTAGCTCGTGAAAGAGGCAAAGGCGGTTATGCGATAAGGGATGCGCTCGCCGAGCTGTTTAAGGGCCACGTAGTCGTAGCCCGTGAGCAGCGCGTAGCTCACGGCGGTGAGGAGTATCGCGATCGTGATCTGCCGCTGGCTGGCCGAACGGAAGGCCGTCGACAGCTCATCGAGGTCGATGTCGCCGACGATGCGCCACAGGACAACGAAGGAGCCTAGGAACAGCGCCGCGCTGAGGACGGTGCCGATAATCGAAAGCCGTCTTCTGCGCCGGTCCGACGCCGTTTCCCTGTCGCGAGCCGCGGTCGCCACTGGCACATTGCGACTGGCGGCGTCCGCGTCTGCAGCGCGCTTCGTGGGCGATGCCTGGCCTGGGGCCGCCACTGGTTCAGCGTCGTTATCGTGCATGCACTCTTGCTGCGTTTGTGTCCCAGCTACCCGTTCTCGCGGCCGAGGTGTCCAAGCGCTCCGCCGGGGGCTCAGGACCAGCCTGATCGCGCACGTTATGATGGTGGGCGACGCGGATCGCAAGCGGGGCTGTGCATGGCTCGGTCCCGTTCGTGGCAGGGCGGCTATGTCGCTGCGGCACACCGCAAGGGATGCGCAGCTTGCGGCAATGCGCTAAAGAGAAGTGGAATTGCTCTATAATTCGCCCGTCGCCCGGCAACTGTCTGTCGTGTGAAAGGGCGCCCAAGGACACTGCGTTATGCCAAGCTATCGTTCTCGCACTACGACTCACGGCCGCAACATGGCCGGCGCGCGTGGCCTGTGGCGCGCCACAGGCATGAAGGATTCGGATTTCGGCAAGCCGATCATTGCCGTCGTGAATTCGTTCACCCAGTTCGTGCCGGGCCATGTACACCTCAAGGATCTTGGCCAACTCGTCGCCCGCGAGATCGAGAAGGCGGGCGGTGTCGCCAAGGAGTTCAACACGATCGCCGTCGACGACGGCATCGCCATGGGCCATGACGGCATGCTTTACAGCCTGCCGTCGCGAGAGATCATCGCGGATTCCGTCGAATATATGGTCAATGCGCACTGCGCCGACGCGATGGTGTGCATTTCCAACTGTGACAAGATCACCCCCGGCATGCTGATGGCCGCCTTGCGCATCAATATCCCGGTCGTTTTCGTGTCCGGCGGGCCGATGGAGGCCGGCAAGGTTTTGCTCGGCGGCAAGAAGAAGGCGCTCGATCTCGTCGATGCCATGATCGCGGCAGCCGACGACAACGTGTCCGATGAGGACGTCAAGATCATCGAGCGCTCGGCTTGCCCGACCTGCGGCTCCTGCTCCGGCATGTTCACCGCCAATTCGATGAACTGCCTGACCGAAGCGCTCGGTCTCGCACTGCCCGGCAACGGTTCGACCCTTGCCACCCATGCCGACCGTGAGCGCCTGTTCGTGGAGGCCGGGCATCTGATCGTCGATCTCGCCCGTCGCTACTACGAGCAGGACGATGCCACGGTGTTGCCGCGCTCCATCGCGAGCTTCAAGGCCTTCGAGAACGCCATGACGCTCGACATCGCCATGGGCGGCTCGACGAATACGGTGCTCCACCTGCTCGCTGCCGCCCACGAGGGCGAAGTCGATTTCACGATGAACGATATCGACAGGCTGTCACGGCGCGTGCCCTGCCTGTGCAAGGTCGCGCCGGCTGTCGCCAACGTGCACATGGAAGACGTGCATCGCGCCGGCGGCATCATGGCGATCCTCGGCGAACTTGACCGCGCGGGCCTCATTCATACCGAGCTGCCGACCGTGCACACGCCGACCTTGTCCGACGCGCTTGACCGCTGGGACGTGGTGCGGACCGAGAGCGAGACGGTGCGCGATTTCTACCGGGCCGCGCCCGGCGGCGTCCCGACGCAGGTCGCCTTCAGCCAGGCGAGCCGTTGGGAGGATCTCGACACCGACCGTGAGAAGGGCGTCATTCGCAACGCCGAGCACGCCTATTCCAAGGATGGCGGTCTCGCGGTGCTCTACGGCAATCTCGCCGAGGATGGATGCATCGTGAAGACGGCCGGCGTGGACGAGTCGATCCTGAAGTTCTCCGGTCCCGCGCGCATCTTCGAGAGCCAGGACGCGGCGGTCGAAGGCATTCTCGGCGGCAAGATCAAGGCCGGCGACATCGTGCTCATCCGCTACGAAGGGCCGCGCGGCGGACCCGGCATGCAGGAGATGCTCTACCCCACGAGCTACCTGAAGTCCAAGGGCCTCGGCAAGGCCTGCGCTCTCGTGACGGACGGTCGCTTCTCGGGTGGTTCATCCGGCCTGTCGATCGGCCATGTCTCGCCGGAGGCTGCGGAAGGCGGCACCATCGGGCTTGTCGAGGATGGCGACATCATCGACATCGACATCCCGAACCGTCGCATCCACCTCGCTGTCTCCGATGAGGACCTCGCGCATCGGCGTCGCGCGATGGACGCGAAGGGCGCAGCCGGCTGGCACCCGGCGGCTCCGCGCAAGCGCAACGTCACGACGGCTCTCAAGGCCTATGCGGCCTTCGCCACCAGCGCTGCCCGCGGCGCCGTCCGCGACGTGAGCTCGTTCAAGCGCGGCTGACGCCGCCCTTCACCTCTTCCCGCCGGGGGAGAGGGGCTTTATCGGTCGTTCTCCCCTCATCCTGTCCTTCTCCCCGGCGGGGAGAAGGGACGCCAACGATCTACCGTGGGGTGCTGAAACTTCCCGGTGAAGCGCCACCTTGAACCTCTCCCGGTGGGAGAGGTCGCGCCGCAGGCGCGGGTGAGGGGTTACCACGTTCCCCGACGCTCCAGAGCGGCGAGAATGGTTTCGCGGACAAACTCCATGCTCTCATAGATGTCCGCATTGCCGATCCGCAGGACCTCATAAAACCGGCGGCCGTCAGAATGGCCTCGCGGTTTCGATCGTAGAGCGTCTCCGCGGCGGTTGAATGCGTTGCGCCATCCACTTCGACGACGAGCTTCGCCTCGATGCGGGGAAAATCCACGATGAAGCGGTCGATGGGATGCTGGCGGCGAAATTTACGGCCATTCAGCTTGCGGTGACGCAGGACATGCCAGAGTTTTTCCTCGGGCGTGGTCTGGTTTGCGCGCAGTTGCCGCGCGCGGACAATCGCCTTTCGCATCGATGGATCTCCCCCCTCACCCGCGCCTTCGGCGCGACCTCTCCCCGCCGGGGAGAGGTTAGACGGCTGTCCTCGTGGCGGCTACCATTTGCTCTAAGGCGAACGATGCCAGCCGCTCTCCCTCTCCCCGGCGGGGAGAGGGCCGGGGTGAGGGGACGTGACAGAGGGAGAACCTCGTCGTAAAGGCATCCTTCCCAACCGGCACGTCTCTTGCTCCCGTGAGTTTCAGCGGCACCATGCAGCGGTTCCCTTAACCGGCCTGTGCCAAGCTGGAACTGTCCTGTATCACGGAGGCTGCCTTGGCTGGCTTGAATGGACATAGTGGAACCGTGCCGGCGCCGGGCCGCGTTGCCTGGGTCGACATCGCCAAGGGCATCTGCATCATTCTCGTCGTGATGATGCATTCGACGCTCGGGCTCGAATATGCCGTCGGCCGCGAAGGCTTCATGAACACCATCGTCGTGTTCGCGCGGCCCTTCCGCATGCCGGACTTCTTCCTGCTTTCGGGTCTGTTCCTCGCGCGGGTCATCGACCGTGACTGGCGCAGCTACGGCGACAAGCGGGTGCTGCATTTCGTCTATTTCTATGTGCTCTGGTACGTCATCCAGTTCGGCATGAAGGGCTGGGGCATGGCCGAGGGCAACCCGGTCGAATTCGTCCGGCTGTTCCTGCTGGGCTTCATCGAGCCGCTGGGGACGCTCTGGTTCGTCTACCTGCTCGCGGTTCTGTCGATCGTCACCAAGCTGCTGAAAGGCGTGCCGGGCATTCTCCTCGTGGCGGTCGCCGCGGCGCTCGAGATCGCACCCGTCGCGACAGGCTGGACGGTCATCGACGAGTTCTGCGAGCGCTGGGTTTATTTCCTCGTCGGCTATCTCTGCGCGCCGATGATCTTCCGCTTCGCCGCGCAGGTGCCGAAGCACCGTCTGGCTGCTGTCGGCGGCCTTGCCGTCTGGGCGCTCGTCAACGGTTTCTTCGCCTTCAGCGCGAGCCCGGTCGAGGGATTGCCGACCTTCGCCAGCCTGCCGGTCCTGAGCCTCATCCTCGGCATCGCGGGCTCAGCCGCCATCATCACCGTGGCGTCTTTGCTCGTCTCGGTGGGCAAGGGGGAAGTGCTGCGCTATTGCGGCGAGAATTCCATCGTGATCTACCTCGCCTTCTTCCTCCCGATGGCCGTGACACGCGTCCTCTTGATGAAGTCGGGCGCGCTCGATGTCATCGGCGTCGGCTGGGGCGCATTCCTTGTCACCGCCGCCGCGGTCGTCACCCCGCTGATCGTCGCGCGCATCATCAGTGGAACCTGGCTCAACTTCCTCTTTGTGCGGCCGGCGGCCTTCCGTCTCGGGCCGAAGCCTGTGCTCTCGCCAGCCGAATAGCGTGCCAACCGGCGAAAAAACGGAATGCGCTTTCGGCTACAGCCCTCAATTCGGTCGCGACGCGTGATCCCGCCCCTCAGGGGAGGGTGGCGCCGCAGGCGCCGGGTGGGGTCCACCCGACGCGAAACTGACTGGGAGATGGCAACCCGTGCCGGCCAGGATAGCGCCGTCTCCGGTCGCGTGGCCCCACCCGACCTCGCTGGCGCGAGGCCACCCTCCCCTTCAGGGAGGGATCAACGCGCCGGCTCTTAGCGTCCGCCGCCGGGCGGGAAAAGAGGCCCCCAGGGGCCTCGTGGAATAGAGCCCTGGGATTGGGAAGAGGCTCGCCCGGGCGCGGGCTGCTGCGAGGCACTGTCCGGCAAAGCGGTGCCCCACGGGCCGGCATGGGGTTCGGAATTCGCGTCCGTGCCGCCGTCAGCGGGATCGGCGGGCGGCGGCAGCTCCGGCATGCGGCCGCCACCGAAGCGCACGAGCCGGTCGACGCGCGACGCGATCGAGGGATGGGTCGCGAAGAGATCCGTGAAACCCGAGCGCGGGTTGTCGATACACATCTCCATCACAGCCGAGGGCGCGCTCGGCAGTTCGCCCCGCCCCTCGATCTTGAGCAGCGCGGAGATCATCGCATCCGGGTTCTTGGTGAGCTCCACGGCGCCGGCATCGGCGAGATACTCGCGCGAGCGTGACAGCGCGAAGCGGATGACCTGGGAGAGCAGCCAGGACAGGGCGATCAGGGCAAGCGCGATCAGGATGGCGGCAAAGGCCGCGCCTCCGCCGCCCTTGCGGTCCCCGTTGGAGGAACTGCGCGGCATGCGTGGGCGCGCCGATCCGAAGGACATGCGCGTGAGGCCGCGAAACAGCAGCTCACCGAAGAAGGAGATGACGCCGGCGATGACCACCGCGACCACCATGAGGCGCACGTCGCCGTTGCGGATATGGGTCAGCTCATGCGCCAGCACGGCTTCCAGCTCCTGGTCGTCGAGCGCTTCCATCAGGCCGCGCGTCACGGTCACCGTATATTGCTTCTCGTTCATGCCCGAGGCAAAGGCATTGAGAACGGGGCTTTCCATGATGTAGAGCCGCGGCATGGTCAGGCCGCGCGAGATGCAGAGGTTCTCCAGAAGCTGATAGAGCTTCGGCTCCTGCTGGCGCGTCACGGCATGCGCGCCGGTCGCGAGCGCGATCAGCCCCCGGTTGAACTGATAGGCGATGAACAGCCAGACGAGCGCGGCGACCGTCGCCCAGGGAAAGGCCACGACGAGATCGTTGAAGGCGCGCGCCAGCATGACCTCGAGCGGAGGTTCGTCATAGGCGAAGGCCTCGACGATCAGCGCCCCCGCGAAAACCATCACATAAACGAGCAGGAACAGGCCGGCGATGAGGAAGCCGGAGCGGATCCTGTTCGCCCGGATGTGGGTGTAGAGGCCGAAGGCTTGCATAAGGCGCGGCCCTGAATGCGACCCGGCGGAGTGGTGTCAGAACTTGACGGTGGGCACGACATCCAGCGTCTGCCGGGCCTCGGGTCCGACATCGAAGAACTCGCGTGGCGTGAAGCCCATCTGCGGCGCGAAGAGAACGGCCGGGAAGGCCTGGATCGAGGCGTTGTATTCGCTGACGGCGTTGTTGAAGAAGCGCCGCGCCGAGGCCAGCTTGTTCTCGACGTCGGACAGGTCGTTCTGGAGCTGCTGGAAATTGGCGCTTGCCTTGAGATCTGGATAAGCCTCGCCAAGCGCGATGAGGCGGCCGAGCGCACCGGAGAGCTGCTGCTCGGCGGCCGCCTGCTGCTGCGGGCCCTGCGCTGCGATGGCCTTGTTGCGCGCCTCGACCACCGCCTCGAACGTGGCGCTCTCGTGCTGGGCGTAACCCTTCACCGTCTCGACAAGATTCGGGATGAGATCGTGGCGTTGCTTCAGCTGGACGTCGATGTCGGCGAAAGCCTGGTTGACGCGCTGCCGGAGCCCGACGAGGCCGTTGTAGGTCGTAATGCCATAGATCACCAAACCGGCGATAATGGCGAGGATCACCCAGCTCATAAGCCTGCTCCCTATGTCCAAGCTCAGCTATGTCTCAGATTCTTATGGCATTTTCTGTGGCGGTGGGAAAGCGGTGAAAGACACGCTCGCGCTGCGATGAACGCGCGTTCAGGGATCCGGCAGGCGGCCGTTCGCGCCTTCGCCGGTCACCGTCGCGAGCGCGTTCTCGAAAGCCTCGATATGCGGTGAGCCGAGCGCTGTTTCATTGGCTTCGAGAATCACGGCGTCCGCCTTCGGGAGGCTGCCGGGCAGGTCGGAGGCGGCTTGGAACGGCACCTTGGACTCGAAGATGCCGCCGTCGCGGAAATCAACGATGCGGCTGAAATAGAAATAGAATTTGCTGTCGCCGAGCGCCCCGTTCATCGCCAGGATGCGCAGGAACTGCCACATGAAGCTCGATCCCACCACCACGAGCCGGGCCGGCGTCCCCTCCGCCGCGGTGGTAAAACGTCCGTGCGGCGAGGGGTAGACCGGGAGTGTCATCGGCAGGTTGAGGAGGCGCGCGAGGTCATCCTCGTCGTCAAAGGGCCAGCTGTCGACGTCCACATGGCTCAGCGTGAGCTGGCGCGGCGGACTGTCGAGCTGTTCCCCGAGCATCGCGAATGTGTCGCGGATGGCTGGATAGACGCTCAGGTCGTTCCAGTGGATGCCGTCGCGGTTGAAGACAGGCAGGTCCTGCGCGGCTTTCGCCGCCTTCGCGAGCTCATGCCCATCGATCACCCGCACGTCATGATGGGCAAGCGCGGCGCGGAGCCGGTCATAATCGCGGCTGGCCGCGGGCGTGCACGGCTCGGGGAGGCCGTCCGGATAAAGCGCGACCTTGCTTGGGCTGATGATGAAGACGAAGGTCTTCCCAGCCCGCCGAACCGCCGCGGCGATACGGGCGATGCGCGCGGCCTGTGCCTCCGCGTCGATCGGCGTGCCCCGCCCGCACCAGTCGTCGATATAGGTGGTTTCATAGAGCATCCGGTCTCGGCCGATGACGATGCTCGGCACCGTGCTGCGGCCGAGCGCATAGGCGACGCCGTTGTTCGCGCGGATGAAGAATTCGCGGGGCTGGCCCATGCGCTCCGCGAGGGCGGCCGCGACGCTGGCTTGCAGCGCGCCTGAGCGCAGCGTGGCGAGGCTCGGTTCGATCGGCGGCAGCTCGGGCGTGACGCCGGCCAGTTTGGCGATGGAGAAGCGCTGTGGTCCCTTCAGCGGGATAGCCCGCGCCACCATGGCCGCGGCCGGCGCCAGCACCAGTAGGGCGACCGCGAGCAGAAACCAGTGGCGGGCAATCGACTTCAAGCGCCTCTCCGCTGTCAGAACCGAAAATAGATGAACGGCTTGAACGTCTCCGTAAAGACCCGGCCGAAGGCCCAGATGGCGAAACAGAGCATCACGAGCTGTTGCGCGACCGGAAGGGCACGCGCCAGAACGCGGCGCCCGAGATGCTGCATGGCGCCGAGCGGCAGGAAGGACAGCATGAGGCCGGCCGCGAGGCACAAGGCGGTGTCCAGTTGCACGCGCGGTAAGGGCGCGGCGCCATCCACCCAAGGGGTCGCCATCGCGGCCAGGAAGCCTCCCGCCTGCGCGAGGCTGACGGAGCGGAACAGCACCCAGCCGATGACGACGAGAAGGAATGTGATCGCGATGCCAGCCACGCGCGGCAGCAAGGGCCATATGCGCTTCATGCCGAAATGATCCGCCGAGACGAACAGTCCGTGGAAGGCGCCCCAGATCACGAATGTCCAACTCGCCCCGTGCCACAGGCCGGACGCGAGGAAACAGACCCAGAGATTGAGATAGACGCGCCAGGGCGGCACGCGGTTGCCGCCGAGCGGCACGTAGAGATAGTCGCGGATGAAGGTGGACAGCGAGATGTGCCAGCGCCGCCAGAAATCGGCGAAGCCCACCGCCAGATAGGGCTGGTTGAAGTTCTCGCGCAGGCGGAAGCCCAGCATGCGGGCGAGCCCGATCGCCATGTCCGTGTAGCCGGAGAAGTCGAAATAGATCTGCACCGTGAAGGCGAGCGCACCGAGCCAGGCAGTCGCGAAGCCGAGCTCGTTCGTCGGCATGGCGAAGATCTGGTCGGCGAGAACCGCGACCTGATCGGCGATGAGAACTTTCTTGGCGAGGCCCTGCAGGAAGCGGAAGGCGCCTTCCTCCAGATCATTGAGCGTGACCCGGTGATGCTCGATCTGGCCCTTCATCTCGTGGAACTTGAGGATCGGGCCGGCCAGCAGCTTGGGAAACAGGAAGACGAACAGGAGATAGTCGCGGATCGAGCGCGCCGTGCCGCAGACGCCGCGATAGACATCCACGAGATAGGTGATCTTCTCGAACACGATGAACGAGATCCCAAGCGGCAGGATCACCTCCGGCCGGGGCACGTCCATCGTCACCAGCAGCGCATGCAGGTTGTCGAAGAGAAAGCCCGTGTATTTGCAGTAGATCAGCAGCCCGAGATTGGTCGCGACGCCGATCGTGAGCCAGAGCTTGCGCAGGCGGGGCGCGCGGCTGCGGACGATCGCCTCGGCGAAAACCATGTCGATGAGGCTGGAGGCGATCGCCACCAGTGCGAAGACCGGCTCGCCCCACGCGTAGAAGAAGATGCTGGCGACGACGAGGAAGCCATTGCGCCAGCCCGCCGGCAAGGCGGCGTTGAGCGCGATCACCAGCGGAATGAAGAGGAAGAGAAAGACCGGCGAGTTGAAGGGCATGATGCGCGTCGTCGGGCCGGCCCGCCTAGCGGGCCGGCTGAGTGGGTGCCGGAGGCGCCATCAATGCGCCTCTTCCCAGTTCGACGCCGCGCGCGCATCCACATGCAGCGGCACCTTGAGCGCCACCGCCGGCAAGGGCGCCTGTTCCATCACGCCCTGGATGAGCGGCAGTGTGGCGTCGACCTCGGCGTCCGGCACCTCGAACACCAGCTCGTCGTGCACCTGCAGCAGCATGCGGGCGGACAACCCGGCCTCCGCGAGCGCCTTTTCCATGCGGGCCATCGCGCGGCGGATGATGTCCGAGGCAGAGCCCTGGAGTGGCGCGTTGATCGCCTGGCGCTCCACGAAAGCGCGTTGCGACGGGTTCGAGGATTTGATGTCGGGGTAATGGCAGACCCGGCCGAAGATGGTCGTGACATAGCCGTTCTCGCGGCAGAACGCCTTGGTCTGGTCCATGTAGTCCCGAATCCCGGGGAAGCGCTCGAAATATTTGCGGATATAGGCGCCCGCTTCCTCGCGCGGGATGCTGAGCTGGTTGGCGAGGCCAAAGGCCGAGATGCCGTAGATGATGCCGAAATTGATGGCCTTGGCCCGGCGCCTGATCATCGGGTCCATGCCGGCCACCGGCACGCCGAACATCTCGGAGGCGGTCATCGCGTGGATGTCGATGCCGTCCGAGAAGGCTTTGCGCAACTGCGGTATGTCGGCGATATGGGCAAGCAGGCGCAGCTCGATCTGGCTGTAGTCGGCCGAGATCAGCTTCATGCCCGGCGTCGCGACGAAGGCGGTGCGGATCTTGCGCCCTTCCTCCGTGCGCACGGGAATATTTTGCAGGTTCGGCTCGGACGATGACAGCCGTCCCGTCGTGGTCGCCGCCAGCGAATAGGACGTGTGCACGCGCTGTGTCTGCGGGTTCACATAACCGGGGAGGGCGTCCGTATAGGTGGACTTCAGCTTGGCGAGCTGGCGCCATTCGAGAATTTTCACGGGCAGGGCATGCCCTTCGGCGGCGAGATCCTCGAGAACGCTGGCGCCTGTGCTCCACTGTCCCGTCGCTGTTTTCTTGGCGCCGGGCAGCCCCATCTTGCCGAAAAGGATGTCGCCGAGCTGCTTGGGCGAGCCGATGGTGAAGCGCCCGCCGGCAAGCTCGTAGATCTCCTCTTCCAGACGGGCCAGCGTCTGGGCGAAACTGCCCGAGAGCCGTGACAGGATCTGGCGATCGATGGCGATGCCACGCCCTTCCATGCGGGCGAGCACGCCTAGAAGCGGGCGCTCCAGCGTTTCGTAGACAGTCGTCTTGCCTTCCGCGACGAGACGCGCCTTGAACACCTGCCAGAGCCGGAGCGCAACATCCGCGTCCTCCGCCGCATAGGCGGTCGCCCTGTCGATCGCCACCCGGTCGAAGGTGACGGCGTTGCGGCCTTTGCCCGCGACATCGCCGAAGGTGAGCGGCGTATGGCCGATGAATTTCTCGGACAGGGCATCGAGCCCGTGGCCCGCGATCCCGGATCGCCCGGCGTCCAGCGCGTAGGACATCAGCATCGTGTCGTCATAAGCGCTGATCGTGATGCCGTGCCGGCTGAAGATCAGCCAGTCATACTTGAGGTTCTGCCCGATCTTGAGGACGTCCCGGCCCTCAAGCAGCGGCTTCAGCCGGGCAATGGCTTCGGCGACGGCGATCTGCCCCGGCAGAAGCCCGCCACCGAACAGCCCGTCGCCGCCCTCGGCCTTGTGCTGCAAGGGAATGTAGCAGGCCTCGCCCGGCGTGACCGAAAGCGAGATCCCGACGAGATCGGCCTGCATGGCATCGAGCGAGGTCGTCTCCGTGTCGATCGCCACGCGGCCGGCCTCGCGCGCCATTGCGATCCAATGGTCAAGGCGTTCAAGCGTCGTGACAGTTTCGTAGGCGTCGCGGTTGACCGGCGTGGCCAGCGCCTCACCCGCGCGTTTGGCGGCGAGATCGGCGGGGGTCGCCAGCCCGGCCTCGCCCTGTCGGGGCGTGGGGGCGGCGCTCGACGGCGCGACCACGGTCGCCGCCGGCGACGTGCTTCCGGAGGCGCCCGCGCCCGTGTTGTCAGTCGCTTCGCCGGCCCCGGCCCCGCTCCAGATCGAGCCTTTTCCGACGGCGAGCCTCACGTCCGGTTCGATTTCGGCCGCGTCGACGCCGTAGAGCTCGGACACACGCTTCGTGATGGTGGTGAATTCCAGCGCCTTCAGGAACGAGACGAGGGGTGCGGCGTCCGGCTCGACGAGGCCGAGATCGGTCAGCGGCGTCTCAACCGCGACGTCATCGACCAGGGAGACGAGCTGCCGGGATATGAGGATCTTCTCGACGATCTCCGGATTGGTCAGCGTCTCGCGCCGCTTCGGCTGCTTGATCTCGCCTGCCCGGGCCAGAAGCTCATCCAGGCCTCCGTATTCGCTGATGAGTTGGGCGGCGGTCTTGATGCCGATGCCGGGCGCGCCGGGGACGTTGTCGGTCGAATCGCCGGCCAGCGACTGGACATCGACGACCTTGTCCGGCGTGACCCCGAAATAGTCCACGACCTCGTCGAGGCCGATCCGCCGCTCGGGGCGGAAGCTGCCCTTGGATTGTGTGCCGGATGCCGGGTCGTACATGGCGACGCGGGGCCCGATCAGCTGCATCAGGTCCTTGTCGGCGGAAATGATGAGTACGTCGGCACCAGCGGCGGTCGCTTGCTTGGCGTAGGTCGCGATGAGGTCATCCGCCTCGTAGCGGTCCTGCTCCACGGGCTTCAGGCCGAAGGCCCGCACGGCTTCCCGCATCAGTGGAAATTGCGGGACGAGGTCTTCGGGCGGTTCCGAGCGGTTCGCCTTGTAGAGCGGATAGAGCTCCTTGCGGAAAGACTGCTCCGATTTGTCGAAGATGATGGCGAGATGGGTCGGCTTCGTGCCGACGGCGCCTTCGCGCACGAACTGGAACAGTTTCGTGCAGAACAGCCGGACCGCGCCCGTGGGCAGGCCATCGGAACGATAGTTGTATTTCCTGTCCTGGTTCATGGACTGGAAATAGGCGCGGAACACGAAGGAGGAGCCGTCGACCAGAAAGACGTGGTCACCGGGCTTCAGAGGGGCTGCATCGCTCATGCCCTGAGGGATACCGCAATGCGGCCTTTCACACCATACGCTTCGGCAAGGCGGACCGTGCCGCCCTCAGCGATCGTTGGCCGCCATCCACAACCGCGCTTTCGGCCGGCTGGTGCGGAACTGTCCGCGCTCGATGGCAACGAAAGCGATGGCCGTAATGCTCAAGGTCGTGACCCACCAGGCAATCGCCGTGCCGGCGCCCATGCAGGCCAGCACGAAACCGGCCGTCAGCGCCGCGGTGATGCCGGGCACGAGGACCGCATGGGCGGCGGCTGCGCGTTGCGCCGCCCAGCCGAGCGCCAGTGCCAGCGAAACGGCACCGACAAGGCCGAGTTCATACCAGATCTCGAAAGGCAGGCCGGTCGGGGCGGTGACGGGGATCTCTCCGGCGACGCGCCCGCGCAGGCTCGCGTCGAACCCATAGCCGGTGATCAGCCGCAGCGGATCGGCGCGCACGATGCTCGTCCACGCGCGCATGGTCTCCGTCCACGGATGCGCCACGCCGAAGGCGAGCTTGACCAGCGGTTGCAGCACGAACGGCATGAAGGGCGCGGCCAGGACGATGCCGGCCATGCCCCATGACACAACCCGGATTCCCATTTTCGGGCGGATCGAGGTCAACCCGAAGACGAAGGCGCTCAGCGCGAAGGCGAGCAGTGCCATCGGCACCGCTCCGGCCACCATTGCGACCGCCGATACGGCCGACAGCGCCAGCGCCAGCATGTTGCGCTGGCGCGAGACGAGCCACGCCAGCGCCGGCCAGATCATCAGGGCAAGGCCCGCGAGGCCGCGTCCGAGGCTGGCTGCCGCGTCGGGATCGTCGTCGGACTGGCCGACCATGGCCAGGGCGATCGCGAGCATCGCCGCCGCGGCGACGCCGATGCCCGTGAGGTAGAGGTTCGACGAACGCACCCGCTCCGGCAGGGCGGCGGTGCCGGCGAGCGCCAGCACGATCGCGCCGAGGATATTGATGAGCTTGTTGCCGCCCGTGCTCGGAAAGCGTGTCCAGATAAGCGAAAGGGCGGCCCACCCAACCAGCATCAGGACGGCAAGGCCGGCGCGCGAGGTGACGATGCGTCGAACCGTCGCAAGCATGCGGGCCTGCCCGTCGAGCAGCGCGGCCATGACGAGTAGGGCAACACCGATCGGTTCCATGATCACGGCCGCGCGACGCGTCACGAGAGCCGCGACCGGCACGGCCACCACGAGCAAGGCGAAGCCTATGCGCCGCAGGAGGGCTGCTGCGTCTGCCGCGGGGTCGAGTACCGTGGATTGCGAACGCGTGACCATGAGTTGCCCGAATAGAAAGGCGGTGCCCCTGTTGGCCACGCCAAAAAGCACGCTAGCCTGCTCATCGCGCAGAAGCTGTAGGTCGAATGCAACACTTCCGTATTGTTCTAACCGGGGAATTGGTGCCGCTTGAGCCGGGACAAGGGCTCCGGATTGGACTATGAAGCACGGCAACACCATATCTTATCTTTCAGGGAGAAGCGTGATGGCTTTGGCGTTGGCCACATCGACGAAACTCGACGATCTGCGGAAGATGACCGTAGTGGTCGCCGATACCGGTGACATCGAGGCGGTGCGCCGGCTCAAGCCACAGGACTGCACCACCAATCCGAGCCTTCTGCTCAAGGCGGTCGAGACGCCGGCCTATGCGGCGCTGGTTGACGAGGCCCTTGCCTGGGGCGCGAAGCAAAGCTTCCGTGGCGCGGCCCTCGCCGACGCGGTCTGTGACCGCCTGGCTGTGAATTTCGGCGCCGAGCTGGCCGGTATCGTACCGGGGCGTGTGTCGACCGAGGTTGATGCGGACCTTTCCTTCGACAGGGAGGCGACGATCGCCAAGGCGCATGCGCTGATCGCCGCCTATAAGGAGCGTGGCATTGGTCGCGAGCGCATCCTCATCAAGGTCGCCGCGACCTGGGAAGGCATTCGCGCGGCGGAGCAACTGCAGCGCGAGGGCATCGACTGCAACCTGACACTGCTGTTTTCATTGGCTCAGGCCGTTGCCTGCGCCGACGCCGGCGTGTTCCTGATCTCGCCTTTCGTCGGCCGCATTCTGGATTGGCACGTGAAGGCTGGCGGTGGTCCCTACACCGGCGAGACGGACCCGGGTGTCGTCTCCGTGCGCAATATCTTCAATTACTACAAGGCTCACGGCATCAAGACCGTGGTCATGGGCGCCTCTTTCCGCAATACGGGCGAGATCGAGGCGCTGGCAGGCTGTGACCGCCTGACCATCGGTCCGGCGCTTCTCGATCAGCTTGCCGCGGAGCCTGGGCCGCTGCCCCGCAAGCTCGATGCGGCCCATGTCACGGAGACGCCGGCCCGCATCGAACTCGACGAGAAGGCCTTCCGCTTCCGGTTCAATGAAGATGCGATGGCGACAGAGAAGCTCGCTGAAGGCATCCGCGCCTTCGTCAAGGATCTCAAGTCCCTGCGGGCGCTCGTCGCCAAGCGACTCGATGCCTGACGCGCCACGACCGGCGCGCCAAATGCGATGCCGCACGCCACGTGCGATTTTACACCGCACGGTTGCTTGGGACATCATAATGTCTTGAAAATTGGGCTTTTGAGCCCTGTTGGTAGTTGTCTCTTCGTGCCGCCCGTACCCAGCGGGCGGTATTTATTTTGGCGCCCGCTGGGTGCGGGGGCTTTTCCTTTTCGGATTGCGTGTCATGCCTTCAACAGTGTCGCCTGCCGGCGCGCCGCGTCCGAAATTTCTCGGTCACGCGATCATCCTCGGGCTGCTGTCGGCGATCGGTCCGTTTGCGATCGATATGTATCTGCCGGCCTTGCCCGCCATCGGCGAGCATCTGCGCGCCGACACAAACACGGTTCAGCTCAGCATCATGGCCTATTTCGTGGCGCTGGGATTCGGGCAGCTGTTTTACGGCCCCGTGTCGGACATGGTGGGGCGCAAGCCGCCGCTGTATTTTGGTGTTACGGTCTTTGCCCTTGGCAGTGTCGGCTGTGCGCTCGCGCCCGATATCGTTTCGCTCATCGCCTTCCGCTTCGTGCAGGGCATTGGCGCCTGTGCCTGCTCGGCGATCCCGCGCGCCATCGTGCGCGACCTGCACCGTGGTCCTGATGCCGCGAAGCTGATGTCGCTCCTGATGCTCGTGTTCAGCGTCTCGCCGATCCTGGCGCCGCTGGCGGGCAGTATCGTCATCAGCGTCGCCGGTTGGCGTGCCGTTTTCGGGATCATCGCTGTCATCGCGGTCCTTGGCCTCGTCCTCATCGGCACGCGGCTCAAGGAGACGCGGCCACCGGAGAACCGTGTCGAAAGTAGCATTGGCGGCGCTTTCCGCGCCTATGGGACACTTCTCAGGGACCGGCATTTCCTGGGGCTCGTCTTCATCGGTGCCTTCGGCATGTCGGGCTTCTTCGTTTTTCTGGCGAATTCATCCTTCGTGCTCATCGAGCACTATGGACTCTCGCCGACGCTCTACAGCTTTGCCTTTTCGATCAACGCGGTGTCCTTCATTGGCGTCTCGCAGTTCAGCAGCATGCTGGGCCGCCGCTACGGACTGCGTAACATCGTGCGGCCTGCCGTGACGATTTATGCCGTGCTGATGGTGTTGCTGTTTGTGCTGTTCGCACTGGGCTTCGACCATCTGGCGATCATGGTCGTGCTGCTGTTCGTCGCAAATGGCGCGCTCGGGCTCGTCATCCCTACGTCCGCCGTCCTGGCATTGGAGGATCACGGCGCCCTCGCCGGCACGGCTTCCGCGCTCATGGGCACTTTGCAGTTCGCCACCGGTTCGGTGATGATCGCCCTGGTCGGGCTTTTCGTCGATGGCTCCGCTCTCCCGATGCTCGGGGGCATGGCGGTCTGCGCTGCGGCCAGCCTCACCTTTGCCCTTGTCACGCTGCGGCATACGCCTCGCCGCGGCACGGCCAACGCAGGAATGAAGGCCCCCGCGGAATAACCGCGGGGGGTGCGACCACTGGGTTAGTGGCCCGAGGCCAGCGCCTTCTCGCGGATTGCGGTCAGCGTCGTCGTGGGCGTGATGACTTCCGGATCGAGGATGAGATGCAGGATCGCCGGCTTGCCTGAAGCCATGGCGCGGCTGAGTGCCGGAGCGAACTGCTCCGTCGTTTCCACCCGCTCGCCGTAGCCGCCATAGGCGACGGCAAGGGCCGCGAAATCCGGGCTCTTCATCGAGGTGGCAGAGACGCGGCCGGGATATTCGCGCTCCTGGTGCATGCGGATGGTGCCGTAGATCGCATTGTCGATGACGAGCACGATGATCGGCAGGTCATATTGCACGGCGGTGGTGAATTCCTGGCCGTGCATCAGGAAGCAGCCATCGCCCGCGAAGGAGACCACGGTTCGGTCGGGATGGAGCTTCTTCACGCCCACCGCCGCCGGCAGGCCGTAGCCCATGGAGCCAGAGGTTGGCGCCGCCTGGGTGCCGTAGCGGCGGAAGCGGTGGAAGCGGTGCAGCCAGGTGGCGTAGTTGCCCGCGCCGTTGGTCATGATGGCATCGTCCGGCAGGACTTCCGCAAGATACTGCATGATGGCGCCCATCTGCAGGCGTCCGACCGTCTTCACCCCAGTCGGGTCGCTCCAGGCGAGATAGTCCGCATGGGCCTGCGCTGTCCCGGCCGCCCAGGGCAGTTCCTTCGGCGGGGCGATGGCGTCGAGCGCTGCCGCGAATGCCGTCGGCGAGGCGTTGATGGCGAGTGCCGGCGCATAGACGCGGCCGAGCTCGCCCGCATCCGGATGAACGTGGACAAGTTCCGTGCCCGGGCCCGGAATGCCAAAGAGAGTATAGCTCTGGCTCGGCACTTCCGAGAGGCGCCCACCCACCATCAGCACGAGATCGGCATCCTTGATGCGGGCGAGAAGCTTCGGATTGACGCCGAGGCCGAGATCGCCAGCGTATGAGGCGTGGTCCGCCGGAAACAGCATCTGGCGCCGGAAGGAGCAGGCGACCGGCATGTTGAACCGCTCGGCGAAGCGGGTGAACTGCGCGACGGCTTCCTCCGACCAGCGGCTCCCGCCCACGATGGCGATCGGGTTCCGCGCCGCCGACAGGCGCTTTTCGAGATCGGCCATCTGCGCGGACGCCGGATGCGTCTCCACCGCCTCCACATAGGGCGCGTCGGCAACCTCGGCGATGGTCGTCAGCATGTTCTCGGGCAGGGCGATCACCACCGGCCCCGGCCGGCCGGACATGGCCACGTGGAAGGCGCGCGAGATGATTTCCGGGATGCGGTCGGCATCGTCGATCTCGGTCGCCCATTTGGCGATGGGGCCGAAAGCCGCGCGGTAGTCGACCTCTTGGAAGGCTTCGCGCTCACGCATGCCGGTCTCGATCTGGCCGACGAACAGGATCATCGGCGTCGAGTCCTGCTTGGCGATGTGGATGCCTGCCGAGGCGTTCGTGGCGCCGGGCCCCCGAGTCACGAAACAGATGCCCGGCCGCCCCGTCAGCTTGCCCTGCGCTTCCGCCATCATGGCGGCGCCACCTTCCTGCCGGCACACCGTGACAGGGATCGCGGCGTCATGCAGCGCGTCGAGCACCGCGAGATAGCTCTCGCCGGGCACGCAGAAGATATGCTCCACATTCTGCTTCACGAGCTGGTCGACGAGGATCTGCCCGCCGGTCCGTGGCTTGAAAGAAGTCATGACTGGCCCCCCCAGTTCGGATCACGCAGGATCTCTTCAGTTTGCTCACCGACGGCGGGCGATGAACGGCGCGCCACCTGCGGCACGCCGTCGATGACGATGGGCGAACGGACCGAGGGGATGCTGCCGCCGGCCGCCGCCGGGTTGGGCAGGTCGACCTTCATGCCCCGCGCCAGCACCTGCGGATCGGCGAAGACATCGGCCACCGTATTGATCGGCCCGGCCGGAACGCCTTGCGCTTCCAGCTGGCCGAGGAGATCGGCGCGGCTGTGCTGCGCCGTGAGCTGGGCGAGGAGCGGACAGAGCTGGTCGCGGTTGGCGACACGCGCCTTGTTGGTCGCATAGGCTTCCGCATCAGCCAGCGCCGGGGCGCCGAGCACGGTGACGAACCGCCGGAACTGCCCGTCGTTGCCAACGGCAACGATGACGTGGCCATCCGAGACCGGGAAGACCTGATAAGGCACGATATTCGGATGGGCGTTGCCGAGCCGCTTCGGCGAGACGCCGGAGACGAGGAAGTTCAGCGACTGGTTGGCGAGCACGCTGACCTGGGTGTCGAGCAGCGCCATGTCGACCATGCCGCCGAGGCCCGTCGCGTCGCGGCGCCGCAGGGCCGCCAGGATACCGACGGTCGCATAGAGCCCGGTGAAGATATCGACATAGGCGACACCGATCTTCATCGGCTCGCCGTCCGGCTCGCCCGTGAGATCCATGCTGCCGCCCATGCCCTGGATCAAATAGTCATACCCGGCGCGGGCGGCATAGGGGCCATCCTGGCCGAAGCCGGTGACCGAGCAATAGATGAGCCGCGGGTTGACGGCCTTCAGGCTCTCGTAGTCGAGGCCATATTTCCTGAGGCCGCCGACCTTGAAGTTCTCGATGAGCACATCGGCTTCCGCTGCCAGCCGGCGGATGAGCGCCTGGCCCTCGGGACTCTCGAAATCGGCCGTGATGGAACGCTTGCCGCGATTGGTGGCATGGAAATAGGCGGCCGAGAGGTCGCCGTCGCCATCCGCCTTGGCTACGAAAGGCGGGCCCCAGCTGCGCGTGTCGTCACCGGCGCCGGGCCGCTCGACCTTGACGACATCGGCGCCGAGATCGGCCAGGAGCTGGCCTGACCACGGCCCTGCCAGGATCCGCGCGAGTTCGAGCACCTTGAGGCCGTGGAGGGGAGCGATGCTACTGGCCTTGTCGTCAGTCCTACTCATTGTCTCTCTTTCGAGCCCTGCGGATGTGGCTGGCGGCGGGGAACCCCACCCGACCCGGCGCTCAGCGCCGGGCCACCCTCCCCTGGAGGGGAGGGATCGGTGCTTCGCTTTTCAGCGTCGCGAACGCCATGTGTTTCATGACGGACAGTGCAGCCTGAGGATCCCTCCCCCTCGGGGGAGGGTGGCGGCGAAGCCGACGGGTGGGGACCACCCGCAGTCAAGGCTGCATAGATCGTGTCCATGACAGCCCGCTTGTCGCGCTCAACGTCGCCATTGGTGAAACGCAAGACGCGGAAACCGAGGGCTGCGAGTTTGGAGTCGCGGATCCGATCGGCTGTATGATCGTCGAAGCCATGCTGGATGCCATCGATCTCGACGACAACGCGGTGCTTGAGACAGGCGAAATCGACGACGTAGCGATCGATGGCCACCTGCCGGCGAAAATGAAAGCCCGCCGGCACGATCTCCTCACGCAGCCAGTTCCAGACCTTGACCTCCTGCGGGGTCATCTGCTGGCGCAACCCGCGCGGAAGAGTCGTGGGGAGGGGCGAGCGACGTTGGCGGCGGGGAACCCCACCCGACCCGGCGCGATGCGCCGGGCCACCCTCCCCTGAAGGGGAGGGATCGGAGGTGCCTCGCTCGTCAGCGTCGCTCATCGCATCGCCGTGTCCGGTTTAGCTCGGATGATCCCTCCCCCCTTTGGGGGAGGGTGGCGGCGAAGCCGCCGGGTGGGGCCCGAAGGCGCTCAGAAGAACGCCTGGATACCCGTCTGGGCGCGCCCGAGGATCAGCGCGTGCACGTCGTGCGTGCCCTCATAGGTGTTGACCGTCTCCAGGTTCTGCGCGTGACGCATGACGTGGAATTCTTCCTGGATGCCGTTGCCGCCATGCATGTCGCGGGCGACGCGGGCGATGTCGAGCGCCTTGCCGCAATTGTTGCGCTTGACAAGGGAGATCATCTCGGGGGCCATGCGGCCCTCGTCGAAGAGGCGGCCGACGCGCAAACTCCCCTGCAGGCCGAGCGAAATCTCGGTCTGCATGTCGGCGAGTTTCTTCTGGACGAGCTGGGTTGCGGCGAGCGGCCGGCCGAACTGCTTGCGGTCCAGCGTATACTGGCGTGCGCGATGCCAGCAGTCCTCGGCGGCGCCGAGCACGCCCCAGGAGATGCCGTAGCGGGCGCGGTTGAGACAGCCGAACGGTCCCTTCAGCCCGGAGACGTTCGGCAGAAGCGCGCTTTCCGGCACCTCGACGCCGTCCATCACGATCTCGCCGGTGATGGAGGCGCGCAGCGACAGCTTGCCGCCGATCTTCGGTGCGCTGAGGCCCTTCAGGCCCTTCTCCAGCACGAAGCCGCGGATCTGGCCCTCGTGGGCGGCCGACTTCGCCCAGACTACGAAGACATCGGCGATCGGCGAGTTGGAAATCCACATCTTCGTGCCGATCAGGCGGTAGCCGCCATCGATCTTTTCGGCGCGGGTGGTCATGCCGCCCGGGTCGGAGCCGGCGTCCGGCTCGGTCAGCCCGAAGCAGCCGACCCACTCGCCCGAGGCAAGCTTGGGCAGGTAGCGCTCGCGCTGCTCCTCGGAGCCATAGGCATAGATCGGGTACATCACGAGCGAGGACTGCACGCTCATCATGGAGCGATAGCCGGAATCGACACGCTCCACCTCGCGGGCGACCAGCCCGTAAGCCACGTAGGACGCGGCCGCGCAGCCATATTCCTCCGGCAAGGTCACGCCGAGCAGGCCGAGCTCGCCCATCTCGTTGAAGATCTCGCGATCGGTCTTCTCATGGGCATAGGCTTCCAGGATGCGCGGCTGGAGCTTCTCCTGCGCATAGGCATGGGCCGTGTCGCGGATCATCCGCTCGTCGTCGGTCAGCTGGCTTTCGATCAGGAACGGATCGGCCCAGTCGAAGGAGCCCTTCTTGTCGCTCATTGTAATGCCTCGTCAGATCATGATGGGGTGGAGCGGCGCGGAGCCTCTCGGCTCACGCGTCCACGTCGAAGGTTACGCCCTGGGCCAGCGGCAGGGTCGTGCCGTAGTTGATGGTGTTCGTCGCGCGGCGCATATAGGACTTCCAGGCGTCGGAACCGGCCTCGCGGCCGCCGCCCGTTTCCTTCTCGCCACCGAAGGCGCCGCCGATTTCCGCGCCCGAGGGGCCGATATTGACATTGGCGATGCCGCAATCGGAGCCCGTGACCGAAACGAAGCGCTCTGCCTCGCGCAGGTCGAGCGTGAAGATTGAGGACGACAGCCCCGCGCCGACCGCGTTGTGCTGCGCGAGCGCGTCGTCGAAATCCGTGTAGCGCACGACATAGAGGATCGGCGCGAAGGTCTCGTGGAGCATGGGGCCGGCCTGTGCCGGCATCTCGACGAGGGCCGGCGCGGCGTACCAGGCGTCCGACCCGCCGATCTCCCGGCGGCCGCCGCCGTGCACGGCGGCGCCGAGCGCCTTCACTTCGGCGAGCGCCTTCTCCATGCCGTCGAAGGCGGCCTTGTCGATCAGCGGGCCGACGAGGGTGCCCGTGGTGCGCGGATCGCCGATGGAGACGCTGCCGTAGACCTTGGCGAGGCGCGGCACGAGCGCGTCATAGACGCTGTCGTGGACGAACAGGCGGCGCAGCGTGGTGCAGCGCTGGCCGGCGGTGCCCATGGCGGCGAAGGCGATGCCGCGCAACGCGAGGTCGAGATCGGCCGTCGGCGCGACGATGGCGGCGTTGTTGCCGCCGAGCTCGAGAATGGCGCGCGCGAAGCGCTCCGCGAGCTTCGGACCGACCTTGCGGCCCATGGCCGTGGAGCCCGTGGCGGAGACGAGAGGGACGCGGACGTCCTCGACCAGCGCTTCTCCGGCCTCGCGACCTCCGATGATGACTTCAAGCAGGCCGGCCGGGACCTCGCCGAAGCGCGCGGCGGCGCGGTTGAAGATGGCTTCGACGGCGAGTGCCGTCAGCGGGGTCTTCTCTGACGGCTTCCAGACCACGGAATCACCGCAGACGAAGGCGAGCGCCGCGTTCCACGACCAGACGGCGACGGGGAAATTGAAGGCCGAGATGACGCCGCAGACGCCGAGCGGGTGCCATGTCTCCATCATCCGATGGTCGGGACGCTCGGTGGCGATCGTCAGACCGTAGAGCTGGCGCGACAGGCCGACGGCGAAATCGCAGATGTCGATCATCTCCTGGACCTCGCCGAGGCCCTCTGAGGTGATCTTGCCGGCCTCGATGGTGACGAGGCGGCCAAGGTCGGTCTTGGCGGCACGCAGCTCCTCGCCGAGAAGGCGCACCAGTTCGCCGCGACGGGGGGCGGGGACGAGGCGCCAGGCCCTGAAGGCTTCGTCGGCGCGGCCGATGGCGGCTGCCGTCGATGCCTTGTCGTCCTCGCGCAGCGTCGCGATCGTCTCTCCGGTGATGGGTGAGCGCGCGGCGAGCCCCGTAGCGCCGTAGACCTTGTCCGTCACCCCCAGGCGGCTCAGGATGGCAAGCACTTCATCTTTGACCGGGGAGATCGCTGAGGGCATCGTTGGTCCAACCTTGTTGTCTACGCGCATAGCGGCGCCTTGGGACAAGGCGCCGTTTGGGCGGCATGGATTACGTCGTCACCGGCGGCCTGGAAGATCGCCCGAAGCTTGCGGATTGTAGAAAACGACAAGCCATCTCCCAGCGAGAATTGGCTATATCCGGCCCCACCTTCCGCCATTCTTGCCTGGACAATGACGGTCCGCGGCCGGGCTTTCAACCGATATGTTTTCACCAAGTCATGAACGCTTGGAATGATCTCGATCCGTTGTAAGGTCATTTCATGCACAAGCATCGTCTCTCGATACCACCGCTGGCGGCCCTCACGGCCTTCGAGGCGGCCGCGCGCCACGGCAGCTTCACCAAGGCCGCCGAGGAGCTCAACCTCACCCAGGGGGCTGTGAGCCGACAGGTCGCGCTGATCGAGGGCCAGCTCGGTCTGAAGCTGTTCGAGCGCGTGCGTCAGCGGGTGACTTTGACGCCGGCTGGCGCCGCCTATGCCGCTGACATCCGCGACAGTCTCCGGCAGCTTTCCGCTGCGACCATCAATGCCATGGCTTTTCGCGGGACGGGCGGCGTGCTCAACCTCGCGATCCTGCCCACCTTCGGGACGCGCTGGCTCATTCCGCGCCTTCCGGGGTTTTTCCAAGCCTATCCCGGCGTCACGGTCAATTTCGCCACGCGTCTCGTGCCCTTCGATTTCAAGCCCGAGGGCCTCGACGCGGCGATCCATTTCGGCGATCCGGTCTGGCCCGGCGCGCGGCTCCATCGCCTGATGGGCGAGGTTATCGTGCCCGTCGCGAGCCCGGAGATGATCGCGCGCTTTCATTTGCGCGAACCCGCCGATCTCCTCGGCGTGCCGCTGCTGCAGCAGGCAACGCGCCCGCATGCCTGGAAGAACTGGCTGCAGGCGCAGGGGCTGCCGACGGAAAGCGCGGTGATGGGGCCGCGCTTCGAGCAGTTCGCGATGGTCGCGCAGGCTGCCTGCGCCGGCCTCGGCGCCGCCATTGTCCCGCATTTCCTCGTTGAGGACGAGATCCGCTCGGGCGCGCTGGCCGTGCCCTTCGAAAGGCCGTTTATGAGCAGCGAGGCCTATTACCTCGTTTACCCGGAGGAAAAGGCCGAGCGTCCAGCAGTTCTGGCGTTTCGGGATTGGCTTCTTGCCCAGTGTGCAAGGCCTGATATGTGAGTGGCAGATGTAGTTATATAGATATATCGCGTAATAATATTATAATTCTTGTTTTCTTATAAAATAATACGGAATCATGGTAGTTGAAATTTAAGTATTAAATTTTTCTGTTTTGAGGCGTGATTTATTTTGGAAGGCGCATCTCACATTCCTCTTTTATATCAACGCGGATCGTCCCTGTCTTACGGTGCCATTGATGTCCGGCAGAGTGAGCGCGGACATCAGCTCGCCCTCCAGATCCGTCATGCGTTGGCAGAAGCTGTTCCCGCCGCATTATCTTCTGCGGCTGGGACGACCGCGGTTCTGGGTTGCAGCGATATCGGCGCCCGACTGGCCGGACAAGGCGGAACGGGCGCCGCGCTCGTTGGCAAGACTTTGGGGCGAATGGCGATACAGCCGCTTTGGGGGATGGCCCAGGCTGGGATCGTAACCCCCATCCGCGGTCGGATGACATCCCTGTTATTGCCGACGGACCGTCCCCTTCCGCGCCCCAACGTCCATGTCGATCACATTCTGCTCGGCGTCGCCATTTTGACGGAGACGGCAAAGGCGGTTCTCGTCGCAGCCTATGTTCCAGCGGGGGCATCGATGGCCGTTTTTATCGCGATTGACCTGGGAGCGACCTTCGCGACGACGGCGATCGCGCATTTCGCGATGAATCGCTACGACAGGACGTTGGAATGGCCCGAGCCGGCTGCGGGTGTTGGCTGCAAGACAATCCTCTGGGGCCTGGCAGCGGGCCTGGTGGACAGTTTGGTAACGGCTTTGGGAGCCGGCTACACTTATCTCGTGGGAGCCCCAGACTTGGCCTCGCGTTGCTCTGTAGCTGGGATCGTGGGCTGTTGCTCCACGGGAATCAGGGCGGGCCTGAATGGTGGCTTGCGCAGTCTCGGTAGGTGGGTGCCGGGCACATCGACACCCGCCTACGCAGAGCTTTAACCAGAAGCGCGAGCTTTACAGAAGCCCGCGTCCGGCCAGATTGCGCATCAGGTCGGCGAAGCCGAAGCTCCAAGGCTCGCAGCGATCCGTATGGCGAATGCGGTTGACGAGCCGGCCAAGCTGGGGCGTCGCGATGGTGACGATGTCGTCTTGCTTGTGCGTGAAGCCCTTGCCGGGCGCGTCGCGATCCTCCACCGGCGCGAAGAGCGTGCCGAGGAAGAGCACGGCGCCGTCGGGGTAGTGGTGGTGCTTGCCGAGCATCTGTCCGACGAGATCGGCGGGGTCACGGCTGATCTTCTCGATGGTCGAGAAGCCATCGAGCCGAAAGCCTTCCGGCCCCTCGACGGTCAGCGTGACGTTCATGCGACGGATGTCGTCCAGCGTGAAGTCGGCGTCGAAGAAGCGCAGGAAAGGCCCGATCGCGCAGCTCGCGTTGTTGTCCTTGGCCTTCGACAGGAGAAGCGCCGACCGGCCCTCGACGTCGCGCAGATTGACGTCGTTGCCGAGCGTCGCGCCGACGATGCGGCCCGTGGAGGCAACCGCGAGCACGACCTCCGGCTCCGGATTGTTCCAGGTGGACATCGGATGGATGCCCGCATCCATGCCGGTGCCAACAGCGGAAAGCGGTTGGGCCTTGGTGAAGATTTCCGCATCCGGGCCTATGCCGACTTCCAGATACTGGCTCCAGGCACCCTGCGCGAGCAGCACCTCCTTGAGACGCATGGCTTCCGGGGAGCCGGGTTTGAGCTTGGCAAAGTCCTCGCCGACCAGGCTCACGATCTCCGTGCGGATGGCGGCAGCGGCGGTGGCGTCGCCGCGGGCCCGCTCTTCGATCACGCGTTCCAGCATCGAGACGGCGAAGGTGACGCCCGCCGCCTTGATGGCCTGCAGGTCGATGGGGGCGAGCAGCCAGGGTTCGGTGGCACTACGGCCGTCGGGGATTGTGTTCGTGAGCAGGGAGTCAAGCGGCCCCAGCGGCTCGCCATCGGCCTCGCGCAGCGCGGCCGCCGGATCGGGGGCCTCGCACAGATCGCGCATCGTGGGGAATTCGGCGGTGATGTCGATCAGTTCACCGTCGCGGACGGCGACGATGGACGGGCCGCCGACATCCGGACGAAAGACGCGTCCAGCCAATGCGGCCTTGCCCGCGTCATCCGGAAGGGTGGATGCGAGTGTGACACGGCTGCGCATCGCCGCGTCATGTGTCTGATGTCCTGAAGTCGCTGTCATCACTCGTCCATCCCATGCTGCCCGGCCGGCGTCCTGGCCGGGTTTTTACCGCGTTTTCGGCGGTCGCGCGTGCCACGCGATGCCTGGCGGCATCCATGCGGTGATCAGCCGTCAGGGTCAAGCCGGAAGGATTTTGCGGTGCGGTAACGTGGAAGCGGCAAGCGGAGGTTGCTCTGGGCTATGCGTGAGGTGCAACCCTGCCCATCAAAAGCCATATTTCCTATGTTTTCGGGCATTTCATACGAAATCTGACCGATTGGTGCTGCAACGCACTAGCAGTTTGTGCGTCGCAGCATTAAAGATGAGTCGTTGGTTGTCGCATCGCCAGTGACCGCGGTGCATGAATGTTTCGGAGTAGGATCGTTGAAAGCGAGAACAGAGCAGCCCCCACGCATTTTGCGTCCTCGGCATGAGCCCCCGACCATTCGGGAAGCCTTCGAGGCTGCGATGGACCTGGCCGATCGCTTCGAGGATCGGATCAGTATCGCCGCTGGCCTCATGGGGTGTAGCGAGGAAGAAGTCCGTGAGCAGGCCATCGCCTTCAAGGCAACCGTGACCCGTCCGCGGCTCTCGATCTCCATTCCTCAGGCGTCGTCGCCGCGCTCGCGTACCATGGCTCCCCGCCGTGAGGTCATCGTCGAGCGTGTCCGCCCGCGTATGATCATGCGCTGAAGCATCAGCGCTTTAGCCTCTGCATCTCCTTGCAGGGGCATGCCTTTTTTGGGCGTGCGTTTTTGCGCTGGCCGGCCTGATGCGACAAGCCGGCGAGCGGCGTCTACCAGAATTCATCGCGCCAGTCGCAGCGTCCGTCCGCGATCTTGAAATCCGGCGGATCGCACGGGTTTGTGTCACGCGGACACCACGGGCGGCATTGCTGTGGTACGGCTTGGCGGTTGCGATATACCTTTTTCTTCTTTTTCTGCTCGGTTTTGATCAGGGCGACCTCGCCGCTGCTCCCATCGGATAACCCAGGCCAGGCAGGGCCCGCGGCTGCGTGGCCCCCCATGGCGAGGCCAGCTCCCAAGAGAAGCGCGGCTGCCCCAAACATGGTGACGCCGCTTCTGCCGAAGATGGTTCGCGGCCATCGACCATGGCCCTCGCGGAGTTCGGACATCCTGCCTCTCCTCTGGACGGCGCGTATCGAACGCGATGTCCATCTTTAACCGCGAAGGACGGCCGGACGTTCCGGCAAAAGCCGGTGTCGGACATCGTGAGTGGTGCAGACGCTATGGGCCTCACGCCTCGATCGTGGTCCAGCGTCCGTCGTTGCGGGACGAGGCGACCGCGGCCTCGATGAAGGCCATGCCGGCAACGCCGTCCGCGATGGTTGGAAAGTCCACCTCGGCGGGGAGGGCAGCGCCCGCCTGGCTGGCACGGATGGCGCGCGCAACTTCCGTATAAAGGGTCGCGAAGGCCTCCAGATAGCCTTCCGGATGCCCGGATGGCACGCGTGTGACCCGCGCGGCCGGTGCATTCGCGCCCGGCGCCCCGCGCGCGATGACGCGTGGCGGCTCACCGAGCGGCGACCATCTCAACTGGTTGGGATGTTCCTGCGCCCATTCGAGCCCGCCTTTCTCGCCATAGATGCGGATACGCAGTCCGTTCTCGTTGCCGGGCGCGACCTGGCTTGCCCAGAGCGTGCCACGTGCGCCGTTGGCATAGCGCAGGTTGACCTGGACATTGTCGTCGAGCCGCCGGCCGGGGACGAAGCTGGTCAATTCCGCGCTCAGGGCGACAGGATCGAGCCCGCTCATGAAATGGGCGAGCTGATAGGCATGCGTGCCGATGTCGCCGATGGCGCCGCCGGCGCCGGACTGCGCAGGGTCCGTGCGCCAAGCCGCCTGCTTCTGGCCGCTTTGCTCGATCGGCTCGCTCAGCCAGTCCTGGGCATATTCAACCTGTATGACCCTGACGGCGCCGATCTCCCCGTCGGCGATCATGGCGCGCGCCTGCCGTACCATGGGATAGCCGGAATAGTTGTAGGTCACGGCGAAGATGATCCCACTTTTCATGGCGGCATCTCGCAGAGCCGTTGCCTCCGCGAGGCTCGTGGCCAGCGGCTTGTCGCAGATGACGTGGATGCCTTGCTCCAGGAAGGCCAGCGCCGCCGGAGCATGCCGGTGGTTCGGCGTGACGATCGAAACGGCGTCGATGCCATCCGGCCGCGCGGCCTCGGCTCGCGCCATAGTGGCGAAGTCGGGATAGGCGCGGGCGGGATCAAGCCCGAGCGCCGCGCCCGAGCGCAGGGATTTCTCAGGCGTCGAGGACAGTGCGCCGGCAACGAGGTCATAGTCACCATCGAGGCGGGCCGCCATGCGATGGACGGCGCCGATGAAGGCCCCCTCGCCGCCGCCGACCATGCCGAGCCGGATGCGGCGGGGAGCCATCCCTGGGTCCGTCGTCTTCTGCGTCGCGTCAATCATGGCTTCAGTCCCAGCAGCTTGCGATTGGTGGACTTGTCACTCTGGCTCGCGGCGAAATCGTCGAACATGCGCTCGGAGCGCTTGATCATGTGGCTGAGGATAAAGGGCGCACCTTCGGAGGCGCCCTGTTCCGGGTCCTTCAGCGCGCATTCCCATTCTACGACGGCCCAGCCCCCGTAGTTGTATTGGGCGAGCTTCGAGAAGATCGAGGCGAAGTCCACCTGCCCATCGCCCGGCGAGCGGAACCGGCCGGGACGCTCCACCCAGCCCTGGTAGCCGCCGTAGACACCGGAGCGGCCGGTCGGGTTGAACTCCGCATCCTTCACGTGAAAGGCGCGGATGCGGTCATGATAGATGTCGATGAAGGCGAGATAATCGAGCGCCTGCAGCACGAAATGCGACGGGTCGTAGAGGATGGAGGCGCGCGGGTGATTGTCGACCGCCTCCAAAAAGCGCTCGAAGGTGACGCCGTCGTGCAGGTCCTCGCCGGGATGGATTTCGTAGGCGAGATCGACACCGGCATCCTCGAACGCCCCGAGGATGGGCGTCCAGCGGCGCGCGAGTTCCGTGAAGGCTTCCTCCACGAGGCCGTTGGGGCGCTGGGGCCAAGGGTACATATAGGGCCAGGCGAGCGCGCCGGAAAACGTGGCGTGGGCATTGAGCCCGAGATGGCGCGAGGCCTTCGCGGCGAGCTTGAGCTGCTCGACGGCCCAGGCCTGGCGCGCCTCCGGCCTGCCACGCACCTCGGGCGGAGAGAAGGCGTCGAACATCAGGTCATAGGCCGGGTGGACGGCGACGAGCTGCCCCTGCAGATGCGTCGACAGCTCGGTGACGACGAGGCCATGTTTGTCCAGCAGGGCGCGGATGTCGTCGCAATAGGCCTGTGAGTCCGCGGCCTTCTTCAGATCGAAGATGGCGGCGTCCTTCGTGGGAATCTGCACGCCGGCATAGCCGTGGCCGGCCGCCCAGCCGGCGAGGCCATCCAGCGTGTTGAAGGGCGGACTGTCCCCGACGAACTGGGCAAGAAAGATGGCTGGGCCCTTCATGATGTCGTCCTCCTGCGTTGGAACGGGCGGTCCGCCCGATTATTGGCCGGCTTCCTTCATGCGGATGATACATGTCCGCGCAGGCGTGAGCGCCTTGTGGCGTGGGGATTGGGGCCGGTCGAACCCCGGATGATCAGGCGTGTTTCCATCAGGATATCCGGTGTCGCCACCGGTGGCGCGTCCGACAGCATCGCGATCATCTGTGCCATGGCTTGCCGGCCGATCTCGAAACGCGGCTGATGGACGGTCGTGAGCGGCGGCTCGAAGGCATCCGCCAGGACGATGTCGTCGAAGCCGACGACGGAGATGTCGGCGGGTACGTGAAGCCCGCGCGCCCTGAGCTCGCTGATGGCGCCGACGGCCATCTGGTCGCTGGCCGCGAAGAGGGCGGTGAAGGCGGTGCCCGCCTCGAACAGTTGCCGCACGGCGCGGCGCCCCGCCGCGAGGCTGAAATCGCCATTGATGACCAGGGCATCATCCTCCGCGATGCCATGCTCGGACAGCGCGGCGCGGTAGCCGGCAAGCCTGTCGAGCGCCAGTCGCTCCGGCATCGGGCCGGTGATATGGGCGATGCGCCTGTGCCCGAGGCCGATGAGGTGGTTCACGGCCTCGCGGGAGGCCGCGACGTTGTCGATCTTGACGGTCGGCAAGGCGACGTCGGGAAAGGTCTCCAGCGCGATGACGATCGGCGGCAGGCGCGGGATTTCCGCCTTCAGCACTTCCGGGAACCGGCCGATCATGAGGATGAGGCCGTCAGCGTGGCGGGCGCGCACGGTGTCGATATAGTGCTGGATCCGCTGGTCGTCGTCGCGGGCATCCCCCATCAGCACGCTGTAGCCTGCCTCGACAGCCGCCTCCTCGACGCCCTTGTAGATCTCCAGATAGAACGGGTTGGAGATGTCACGCACCAGGAGGATGACGGTGCGGCTCGCCCGGCTGCGCAGGTTGCGCGCCTGCGAGTTCGGCACGAAACCCGTTGCCGCGACAGCCTCCATGATGCGTTGGCGCGTCTCCGGCTGCACCTTGTCGGGCCGTTGCAGGGCGCGCGACACCGTTGCCGTCGAAACGCCCGCGAGCTTCGCGACGGTGGCAACGGTCGGCGCCCCATTGGTCGGTGCGCGGGTCGTTGGTGTGCGCCTGGTTGGTGTGGCCATCGCGAGCCCGTTGTCCTTTACACGCGCAAGCGGCCCTGGCGCCCGTAGAGCAGCATGAGCACAAGCAGCGTCATGCCGAAGATGATCTGCCGGCCATAGTTTTCGAGTTGCAGGGTCGTCAGGACGCTTTGCAGCAGGACGAGCGCCACCGCCCCGAGAACGGTGCCGATGTAGCCGCCCGCGCCGCCCGCCAGCGATGTGCCGCCGATGACCACGGCGATGATCGACGACAGGACATACTGATCACCCACGCTGATGAAGGAATTGCCGGTGTAGCCGATGACGCAGACGCCGGTGAGGCCGGCGAAGAAGCCGGACAGCCCGTAGAGCAGGCAGCGGATGCGGTTGACCGGCAGACCGACCAGCATCGCCGCGCGTTCGTTGGCGCCGATGGCGTAGACCGCGAAGCCGAAGGCGGTGCGCCGCAACAGGAAGGTGAGGCTGATGGCGATGATCGCCCAGACGAAGAGGATGCCGGGCAAGCCCAGGAAGAGCGGGCGATTGATGAAGGCCATCAGCGCCGGCGCCGCGTTGCCCGAGGGGATGCCCTGTGAATAGACGACGAGCCCGCCCTGGACGATCGCCGTCATGCCGAGCGTCATGACGAGCGGGGGAATGCGCACCAGCGTGACGCCGAGGCCGTTGACGATGCCGATGAGGAAGGTCACCGCCGTTGCCGCGAGAACGGCGGGCAGGATCGCCGCGTTGGCTCCGGCCATGATATTGCCCGCGATGACGGCGCCCAGCGAGATCATCGGCCCGACCGAGAGGTCGATGCCCTCGCGGCCGCCGAGGATGACGAGGTTCTGCCCGGCCGCGACGATGCCGAGGATCGCGGCGACGGTCAGCAGCCGCACGATCTGGTCGCCGCGCGCAAAGCCCGGCGAAAGCGTCTCGCCGATGGCCAGCAGGGCGAGGATGGCGATGGCCGCCAGCGTCAGGGGATTGGTGAGCAGGGTTTTCAATCTCATCGGCGTGTCACCAGCACACCGCCGGCGAGCGCGGCCAGCACGATCAGCCCCTGCACCAGCGTCTGCCAAGCAAAGGGCAGGCCGGCGAAGAAGATGACATTGCCGATCATGCCGAGGACGAGCGCGCCGAGAATGGAACCCACCGGCCCGCCTGAGCCGCCGGAGAGAGCCGTGCCGCCGAGCACCACGGCCGAGATCGAGGAGAGGGCGAGGCTCTGCCCAAGCAGCGGGTCGCCGCTCGCCGTCTCGCCGGTGAGGCACAGGGCCGCGAAACCCGCAAAAAGCGCGGACAGGACGAAGGCGCCAATGCGCACGCGCGACAGGCTGAGGCCGGTCTGGAAGGCGCCGACGCGGCTGCCGCCGACTGCCGTGAGATGCGCCACGAAGGGCCTGCGCGCGAGAAAGAGGGCAAAGGCGAGGCCGGCGAGAAGGATCCACAGCACCACCGGCAGGCCGACGAGCGAAGCGCCGTAGCTGCGCCAGAACGCCTCCGGCACGGGCAGGCCGGCCTGCGGCATCACGAACAGGGCTGTTCCCGCGAAGACGATGCCGGTCGCGAAGGTGGTGACGATGGCCTGCAAACGGAGCACGGCGATCAGGATGCCGTTGATGACGCCGCAGACCACGGCCGTGGCGAGCCCCGCCGCGAGGCCCGCAACAATCGGGGCGAGCCCGTCACCGCCGACCGCCGCGATGATGCTGACCGTGACCACGTTCACGAGCGCCGCAATCGCGCCGACCGAGAGGTCGATGTCCCCGCCGAGCACCACGTAAGTCTGGCCGATGGCGACCAGCGCGAGCGGCAGGAAGGTGGTGAGGTTGGATTGCAGCACCGAGGGCTGCACGAAGCTCGGCTGCAGCGCCGTGTTGACGGCTACGAGCACCGCAAGCGCGATCAGCGTCAGCAGCCACGGCCGGGAGCGGACCACCGCGCTCATGCGGCCTCTCCATAGGCCGCCCGCGTGAGATGGAAATGGTCGAGGGTCGGCCCGGCGAGTTCTGCGACGATGCGGCCGCTGTTGAACACGAGCACGCGCTCGCACCATTCGAGGAGCTCGGCATCCTCCGAGGAATAGATGAGGATGCTGGCGCCTTCGTCGGCGAGCTTGCGCATGATGGCGAGGAGATCGCCCTTGGCGGCGAGGTCGATGCCCTTGGTCGGATCGTCGAGCAGGAGCACACGCGGGCCGGTGGCGAGCCAGCGCGCGATGAAGATCTTCTGCTGGTTGCCGCCGGAGAGCGTGCCGATGGCGGCGTCGAGCCCGGCGTATTTGGTATTCAGGCTGTCGGCATGGCGTGTCGCCAGCGGATCGAGCTCGGACGGCCGCACCAGCCGGCGCCGTTCGCGCACGAGAAGCGCCGCCACCAGATTCTCGAAGATGGAGCGGCCGCTGAGCGCGGCGTCCCGCCCGCGATCGCCGGAGACATAGGCGAGGCCGCGCCGGATGGCATCGGCCGTGCGCGTGATGGCGACGGGCTCGCCGGCGATGGTGACACGACCCGCCGTGAAGGGCAGGGCGCCGAACAGACCTTGCAGCAGTGCCGACTGTCCCTGCCCCTGCAGCCCTCCCAGCCCGACGATCTCACCCGGGCGAAGTGACAGCGACACGCCATGCACCCGCGCGTTGCGCACATCCTCCGCGGCGAGGCGCGGCGGCGCGGCCGCGGGCGGCACGCGGTGGCTGGTGACGGGATGGATGCGCGCATCGCCGACCATGTGGCGCACCACGGCGTCGCGGTCGGTCTCGGCCGTGACGAGTTCCGCCACCGTCACGCCGCCACGCATCACCGTGATGCGGTCGCACACCGCGAAGACCTCGTCGAGGCGGTGGGAGATCATCAGCGTGGATATACCTTCGGCCTTGCGCGCGCGCAGGATCTCGAAGAGGCGGGCGGACTGGCGCCCGTCGAGGGCAGCGGTTGCCTCGTCGAGGATGATGAGGCGCGGGCGCCGGGCAAAGACCTTGAGGATCTCCACGATCTGGCGGAGATCCGGTGTGAGCTCGGCAACGATCGCGTCGGGCGTGAGTTCAGGGCCCACGACGCCGTCGAACAGCTTGATCAGCGTCTCCGCCTCGCTGCGCAGGCGGCGGCGGTCGATGAAGCCGAGGCCGGTGCGCGGCTCACGGCCGAGGCCGATATTGGCCGCGACGCTCAACTGCGGGATGAGGCTGAGTTCCTGGTAGAACAACGCGATGCCAGCCTCCTCGGCATCGCGCGGATTGCGGAACTGAACCGGCTGGCCCGCAACGGCGATGGCCCCGGCATCGGGGGCGACCGTGCCGGCGACCACCTTGCAGAGCGTGGACTTGCCGCAGCCGTTGGCGCCGAGGAGGGCGTGAATCTCGCCCGCCTCGACACGCAAACGCCCATCCGACAGCGCGACGACCGCGCCGAAGCGCTTGCCGACGCGCTCGGCGACGAGAAGCGCAGCGTCTCTGCCGCCTGTCGCGGCCCGGCCCGACGTCATGACTACTTGAAATACTGCTGGGCTTCTTCCGGCGTGACGACCGCCGTCACGGACCAGTAGCCCGGCTTGCCTTCCGCCTGCTTCAGCGCCTGCGCGAGGTTGCTGTTATCCACGAAGGGGATCGGGATATAGATGGCATTGCCATACTGGCCCTTGAAGACGCCGTCCTTGAACTCCTTGCCCATCAGGCGGTGCACGGCCACGTTGAGCGCGGAGGCCATGACGCCGGGCGGGTTCACGGATGCGCCGGAGTTCAGCTTCTGCTCGGACCAGCGCGTCAGGAAGTCCTTGCGGATCTCGCCCGTGGCGGCGATCTCAGCCTTCTTGCCGGCCGCCTCGATTGCGCGCCAGGCGCCGTCGGCCATGCCATCCTGCACCCACACGCCATTGATGTTGGGATAGGTCGCGAGGAGGTTCTGCATCACCTGCTGGCCCTTGGCCTGGTCCCAATCGGCATTGGCCTGGTTCAGCACCTTGATGTCGGGATGCTTGGCGAAGACCTCGCGATAGCCGGCGACACGCATCTCGTTGGCGGGATGGCCCGCGATGCCGTTGATGGTGACGACGTTACCCTTGTTATTCAGTGTCTTGGCCAGCCACTCGGCTGACTTCACCGCCCAGTCCTTCTGGTCGATGCCGACATAGATCGCGTCCTTGGAGGACACCTCTGCATCCGTCGACACGACGAGGATGTTGCGCCCTTTCGCCTGCGCGAACACGGGGTCGAAGGCCGTCGGGCTGTTCGGGTTGATGATGATGGCGTTGACGCCCTGGTTGATGAAGTTGCGCACATGGCCGATCTGCCCCTGCACATCGACGGTCGCGCTCTGCACCACCACCTCGACATTGACGCCCTTGGCCTTCCAGGCCGCGGCGGCGGCCTGCGCCTCTTCGATCATCTGGGTGCGCCATTCACTGCCGACCCAGCCGTTGGACAGGCCGATCTTGAATGATTGCTGGGCGTGGGCGGCGCCCCCGAGGGTCACCATGGCACCCATGGCGACTGCGCCGAGAATGGCCCGGCGCGTGGCAGAACTGCTGATCATCATCTCCTCCCCGATTGTGTTCACTACGGAACCTGTAAGAGGAGGATGTAATCGATTGCATCCGCCGTCAAGGCACCTTTCCCACCAACTATTGGCGGATGAGCCGGGCTAAACCTTGAAAGGGTGTGGCGGAAAGGTCAGCGCGGCATCGCCGCGCTGCTATCACGATGCCGTTGAAGGCTGCTCGACGGTGACGACCGTCAACTCGTGCTGCCGCCCGTCGCGGGCGATCCAGTTGATAGACTGGCCGGGCGAGAGGCCGATCAGCGCCGTGCCGATCGGCGTCATGATCGAGATCTTGCCGTCGGCGATATTGGCATCGCCCGGATAGACCAGCGTAACGCGGCGCTTTTCGCCCTCGGCCGTCTGGTATTCCAGCGTCGAGCCCATGCGCACCGCGTTGCGCGGCACGGATCTGTCGGCGACGACCGAAGCGCGGTCCATTTCAGCGAGAAGTTCTTCCGCCACTTCGGGGATCCGGTCGAGGGCGGCTGTTGCCAGGCCGACGAGGCGATCATAATCCGCTTCGCTCACCACAATCTTGGGCTTGCGCCGCTTCTTGGCTTGTGTGCTGGACATCGGTCTTGGGATCCTGTGGCTTGAGATTCTTAAGTTGAAATGCGGATCCATGCGCCATGCGCTCTGGATAACCCGCAGCTTCAGGGAAAATAGGAGGCGCCTTAAGTCCGGGCGGTCGCACCTGCGGTTCCGTCAAAGCGCCCCCTGAGCTCGGGGCGCGCGGGGCCGAGCTCGGGGGCTAAAGGCCCGCGATCGGGCAAACCCGATGAACGTTGACGGAGAAAATGGCGCCGGTTCTGATCATGAGCTTAACGTTGGCTCGTTCGCTCCGGAAGTCAAGGGAGCGTCCCTTGGCCATCCCCCGCGTGGTGGAGACCGCGGCTGTCTGCCTGTCGGCAACTGCTTCCTTGTTGGTAAATGCTTCCGCATCCCGTGCCCTGCACTACAATTTGGCTTATGGTCGCCCCGTTTGAAGTGCTTTGTGGGGTTGATATGCGGCGCAGGACATTTTGTGGACTTCTCGGCGGGGCAATCGCAGGCGTGGCGGGGCTGCGTCCGCAGAGCGCGGCCGAGGCCTGCACCCGGGTGTTGTGGAACGACAACGCGCAGATGGTCATCGTCGGCCGCACCATGGACTGGCCGGAATCCACCGAGCCTATCCTCACGGTCTTTCCCCGTGGCATGGCGCGTGACGGTGGGCGCCTTGGTCCCGCGACCGTCGTGGCGGTCAACCCCGCGCGCTGGACCTCGAAATACGGCAGCCTGGTCACGACCGTCTATGGCATCGGCAGCGTCGATGGCCTCAATGAACAGGGGCTCGCCGGGCATCTGCTCTATCTCAACGCGACCGACTTCGGCCCGCGCGATCCCGCCAAGCCCGGCCTGCAGGCGGGCCTGTGGCTGCAGTTCGCGCTCGACAACGCGGCGACCGTCACCGAGGCGCTGGCGTTGCTCGAAACGATCCAGCCGGTGATGGTGGAGGCCCGTGGCCGCAAGGCGACGGTGCATCTGGCGCTGGAGGACGCGACGGGCGACTCGGCGATCATCGAATATATCGACGGCAAGCCCGTCGTCCATCATGGCCGCGAATTCCGCGTGATGACCAACGACCCGTCCTATGACCAGCAACTCGTGCTGCTCAAGACGATGTCGGAGAAGAGCGACTTCGCCAACCCGAGCTCCAACACGCCGCTGCCGGGCAATGTCTCGCCGACGGATCGCTTCCAGCGCGCGGCCTATTACCAGCGTGTGCTGCCCGAGCCGAAGAGTGAGCGAGAGGCCGTCGCCTCGATGTTCGCGCTCATGGCCAATGTATCCGTGCCCTTCGGCGCGCCCTACAAGAATTTTGGCGTGTATAACACGGAGTATCGGACAGTCTGCAACCTGACCAACAAGGTCTATTTCTTCCAATTGACCACAAGCCCCAGCGTCATCTGGGCAGGACTGTCGCGCTTCGACCTGTCGCCCGGCGCGCCCGTCATGATGCTCAACCCCGACACCATCGAACTGAGCGGCAATGTGGCCAGCCAGTTCAAGCCGGAGAAGGCGCCGTTTTAGGTTCAATCGACATTCAGCGTTCCCGGCCGTCATGGCCGGGCTTGCCCGACTTCAGCTTATTCAATGCGGAACTCGGCTGTTGCCGAGTTCCGTTGCCATCCCGATGAATAGAGACGCCTTTCTGGTCGGGATCACCGGGACAAGCCCACGGCTGTCCGGTTCGTTTTGTCATAGGGCGAGTGCGAGTTGTCTTGTGTCGGAGCGTGGGATTTCGGGCGGCTTTGCGAGATGACGGAGGTCTCGCCTGTGCATGATGTTGGCGCGCACGAGCCTTGCGAAGGCGAGCGGGCTCTGTGTGATCTTGACGGCGTCGTTCGCGAGCCTGAGCAGGAGATAGGCGATCAGGGCGACCGCGATCTGGATGCGGACGGCGTTTTCGGATCGGCCGATGAAGTGCTTGATCTTGAGGGTCTGCTTGACCCATCGGAAGAACATCTCGATGGCCCAGCGTCGCTTGTAGAGATCGGCGATGTCCTGCGCGGGAGTCTTGATATCGTTGGAGACGACGCGGATGGTCTTGCCGCCGTCGAGGACGACGCCGATCTCGCGCACGCGTTTGTGGAACGGGTTTTTCCGCGAGGCGGCCTGACGGGCCGGCAGAAGACCGACGCGGTCGTAAGCCAGGCTCGATCCAGCGGGCAAGGCGAGGTCCTCGACCTCGGACAAGGGCGTGTTGGCCTTGAGCCTGGTGACGATCCGGCAGCCGGCCTCGTCGAGGCGCGCCCACCAGGCGAAGTCGTAGTAGCCGAGGTCGAAGACGTAAGTCGCGCCGGGCTCGACGGGCATGGCGCGGGCCGCGACGATGTCGTTCACCCGCGCCGGCGTGACGGCGAGGTAAAGGGGCGCCTCGGCGTCGGGATCGTAGACGACATGCGCCTTGGCGCCGCGGACATCTTTCGAGAAGCGGGCCCAGTCGCTGGCGATGCCGGCCAGCCTGATGCCGGTCGAATCGATCAGCCTGACCGCTCCTTGCGTCGCGCGGCGCAAGCCGCGCCCGGCACCGCCCGCCATGGCCGAAAAGAGCTGGCCGAAGACCTCGTGGGGCCGGCCGGCATTGGCGTCGGCCAAGGTCGAGCGCGAGATCTCGTCCCCGCCCAAATGGTAGAGCCGGGCCCCGTGGCTCGCCATCGCCGTCTCGATCTCGCGCAGGGAGGCGGCGCCGGCGAACTGGCCGTAAAGCAGAGCCACGAACTGTCCCTTCGTCGTCAGCCGCCGCACGCCCCGGTCGGCGCGGTGCTCATCCACCAGTTTCTCGAAAAGCGACCATGGAACCTGCTTCAGCAGGGCGTGAAAGACGCTATTCTGATGCCGCATGGCGTTGCTTCCGCTCGTGTCCAAAACACCGGCAAGTGCTTGGAAACAAGTAGAATCAATGCCATGCGCCACGTCCACAAAATTCAACCGGACAGCCGTGGGACAAGCCCGGTGATGACGATCGTATCGCTTGGGCAATTCTTAAATGACGGTGTGGTTCCAGGGGAAGCGATGCGAGGGTAAGCGCGGACGAAGTGGCGCTATTTGTCCCTCAACCAGCCGCAGCCCCGGCCCCCGCGGTCCGGCCCGCGACGCGGCCGAGGGTGACGGCGGTGAGGAGGCCGTTGCCGGAGAGATAGCCGGCGGCCTTCGAGCCGGAGACGCCGCAGGCGGCGCCGCCTGCGGCAAAGAGGTTCGGCAGCGGCCGGCCCGCGCCGTCGAGCACACGCGCATCGCCGTCGACGACGAGGCCGCCCTGCGTGTGGAAGAGCGCACCGGTCACCTTCACCGCGCAATAGGGCGCCGTCAAAGCGGGAACGCCGGTGAAGTCACGGCCGAAGGCATCACGCCCGGCTCCTGCCTGGGTAGCCGCCGCCTTGGCCTCCGCCGTCGCGGCCATGGTTGCGGCCAGCGCCTCGGCCGGCACGCCCATGCGCTCGGCGAGCGTGGGCCAGTCGTTGGCGGTGACGATGGCGCCCATGGCCTCGGCGCGCTTGTAGTCCTCGAACTGCCGGGTGATGTCGGCGATGCGGTGGTCGAACACCGTCCAGGCGAGGCCCTGCGGCTGCCGCAGCACCTCGGCCGCCTGTTCCGAATACCCGCGCGATTCATCGCAGAAGCGCTCGCCGTTCAGATTCACCTGCACGCCGCCTTCGGTGATCGTCGCCCAACTGATGAGGATGCCGGCGGGATGCGCGACGGAGCCGTGGCCCTGGTGGCCGGAGAGATGGCGGGTGGCGGCGCCGAGCGCCTCGCCCCAGAGAAGCGCGTCGCCCTTGTTGCCCTCGTGGCCGAAATAGAGCGCCTCGGCGAGGGAGGGAATGTGCTCCCTCACGAGATCTTTATTCCCGCCATAGCCGTTGCTGGCCAGAATGAGCTGGTCGCAGCCGACTTCATCGCGTGAGCCGTCCGGCCTGACGAAGGCGAGGCCGGTGACGCGGTTGTCGGCGTCGGCAAAGAGCGTGGTCACATGGGCTTCGCAGAGAATGTCGATGCCGGCGCTCTCGGCGGCGCCACGCAGCGCGTCGATCAGCTCCTCGCCGGAGCGCGTCGGCAGGCCGTGCATGCGGCGCGCGCTGTGGCCGGGGTAGCTGAAGTCGGCGATCACGGAGAAGGGCAGGCCGTAGGTGGCGCCGAGCCACTCGACGGCCGGGCCGGCTTCCCGTGTCACCAGCGCGACGAGGGCAGGGTCCGGCTCGTTCTTGGCCTTGGCCATGACGTCGGCGGCGAAGGTCTCGGGGCTGTCGGTGATGCCCGCTTCCTTCTGCCAGCGGGTGCCAGCGGCGGGAATGAGTCCGGCGGAAAGGGCGGTCGAGCCGCGCGGGAGGGCGTCGCGTTCGAGAACGAGCACGTCCGCGCCGGCTTCGCGCGCCGCCAGTGCGGCGATGAGGCCGGCAGCGCCGGCACCGATGACGACGACAGGTACCGCGAACGCGAAGGTCTTGTCGCCGTCACGGATCACATCACTCACGGAAGCCTCCCAGCATCAGCCTTGAACGGACAGGAACCTGTCACATATTTAGGATATTAATCTGTATTAGAATTAAAACAAGATTTGCCTTGGAAGGGCAATTGAGCGTAACCTTCCTGAGGAGAGGCAAGAAGGACAAGGCCGATGGCATTGGTCGCGACCCCGCGCGCATTGTTTGACAAGGTTTGGGACGCGCATGTCGTTGTTCATCGCGAGGATGGGCAGAGCCTCCTCTGGATTGACCGGCATTTCCTGCATGAAGGGTCCTTCCACGCCTTCGACAAGCTGAAGGGGCGCGGCGCCGAGGTGGCGCGGCCGGATCTCACCTTCGGTATCGAGGATCACTACGTCCCGACGCGCGTGCGCGACCTTGCCAAGATCGATCCCGCGATCCGCGACATGATCGAGCGGCTGCGCGGCAACGCGTCCCGCCACCATCTCAAGCTGTTCGGCCTCGACGACCCCGGCCAGGGCATCGTCCATGTGGTCGGGCCGGAGCAGGGGCTGACCCTGCCGGGCCTCACCATCGTCTGCGGCGACAGTCATACCGCGACGCACGGCGCCTTCGGCGCCCTCGCCTTCGGCATCGGCGCGTCCGAGGTGGCCCATGTGCTGATGACGCAGACGCTATGGCAGAAGCGGCCGAAGCGCATGCGCATCAGCGTCGATGGCGAACTCGCGCCCGGCATCGTCGCCAAGGATATCGCCCTCTCCGTCATCGCTGCCATCGGCGCGGACGGAGCGGCCGGGCACGCCATGGAATATGCGGGCTCATCAGTCCGTGGCCTGACGATGGAAGGGCGCCTCACGCTCTGCAATCTGTCCATCGAGGCCGGCGGGCGCTGCGGCATGGTGGCTCCCGACGAGACCACGATCGCCTATCTCAGGGGGCGCCCCTTCGCGCCGCAAGGCGCCGATTTCGACCGGGCGGCGGAGGAGTGGCTCAAGCTCGCCAGCGACGCCGATGCCGTCTTCGACAAGGAAGTGAGTCTCGACGGCTCGCAGATCGCGCCGATCGTGACCTGGGGCACGAGCCCCGAGGACGCGCTGCCAATCACCATGGTGGTGCCGGACCCAGACAAGGCGGGCGACCCAGGCCGCGCGGCGCATATCCGCGACGCCATCGACTATATGGGGCTGAAGCCCGGCCAGAGGCTCACCGACATCCGGGTGGACCGCATCTTCATCGGCTCCTGCACCAACAGCCGCATCGAGGACATGCGCGCCGCCGCCGCCGTGCTCGCCGGCCGCAAGGCGCAGGTCCCCGGCCTCGTCTCGCCGGGCTCCGCGCAGGTGAAGCGGCAGGCGGAGGAGGAAGGCCTCGATCGCATCTTCACCGAGGCCGGCTTGGAATGGGTCGATTCCGGCTGTTCGATGTGTGTCGGCATGAACGGCGACCTGGTGGCGCCGGGCGAGCGCTGCGCCTCGACCACCAACCGCAATTTCCGTGGCCGCCAGGGTCCCGGCTCCCGCACCCATCTCATGTCGCCCGCCATGGCCGCGGCGGCGGCTATCACGGGCCATCTCACGGACATGCGTCCGCTTCTGAAGGGGCGCGACTGATGGAAGCCTTCACCAAGCTGAACGGCATCGCCTGCCCGCTGCCGCTCTCGAGCGTCGACACGGACCAGCTCATCCCGGCGCGCTTCATGAAGCGCTCGCGCGCCGAGGGCTACGGCGGCTATCTCCTGCATGATCTGCGTTTCGACGAGGCGGGCGCTCCGCGGCCGGACTTTCCCCTGAACGCGCCGGAGCGCGCGGGCGCGCAGATCATCGTGTCCCGTCGCAACTTCGGCAGCGGCTCCTCCCGCGAGGCGGCGGTCTATGCGCTCGTCGACTATGGCATCCGCTGCGTCATCGCGCCGAGCTTCGGCGATATCTTCGCCTCCAATTCGGTCAACAACGGCCTTCTGCCGGCCAAGGTGACAGAGGCGGACGGTGAGCGCCTGATCGCGGCGCTGGAGGATGGCGCGTGCGACATGCTGGTCGATCTGGAGGATTGCCGTATCGTCGTCGGCAATCTCAGCGTGCCCTTCACCGTCGATCCTGTCTGGCGCACCAAATTGCTCAACGGCTGGGACGATATCGACCTCACGATGAGTCAGTCCGACGCCATCAAGGCCTTCGTCACGGCCGATGCCAGGAGCCGGCCCTGGGCCATGCCACGGCGGGGTGGTTGATATGAGCCTCGCCTCCACGCCTTTCGCCATCGGCGGGCTCACGCTCAAGAACCGCATCGTCATGCCGCCGATGCAGCAGTACCAGGGCACGGCCGAGGCCTTCGCAACGGCCTACCACGTCCATCACTATGCGCGGCGCGCGCGGGGTGGGGTCGGGCTCGTCATCATCGAGTCGACGGCGGTCGCGCCCGAGGGGCGGCTGATGGCCGATGACATCGGCCTGTTCAGCGAGGCGCATGTGGCGCCGGTGGCGGCCATCGCCGCAGCGGTCAAGGCCGAGGGCGTCCCCATTTTCATGCAGTTGAGCCATGGCGGCCGGAAATCGCGTCCGCATCCGGGCTCCCGGCTGATCGCGCCGAGCGCCATCCCCCATGACGACGACTATGGCATGCCGGAGGCTATGAGCCTCGACGACATCACCTGCGTCGTCATGGCTTTTGCCAAGGCGGCCCGCCGGGCGCTGTCTGCGGGCTTCAACGGCTTGGAATTGCACGCGGCCCATGGCTATCTCCTGCACCAGTTCCTTTCGCCACTGTCGAACACGCGCGGGGACGCCTACGGCGGAGATCTTGAAGGGCGGAGCCGTATCGTCGCCGATGTCATCCGCGCGGTGCGGGAAGCGGTCGGGCGCGACGTGCCCGTGACGATCCGCGTATCGGCCAGCGACTATCAGGAGGGCGGGCTGACCGCCGAGATGATCGCTGAAGCGCTGACGGTGCTGATTCCCCTGGGCCTGGACGCTGTGCATGTGTCCTCCGGCGGCCTCTCCCCGGAACCGCCGCCGAACACCGGGCCGGGCTATCAGCTCGGTTTCGCGCGGACCATCCGCGAACGGATCGAGGTGCCCGTCATCGCCGTCGGCAACATCAGGACGGCGGTCCAGGTCGAGGATATTCTGCGTGAGGGCCATGCCGATCTCGTGGCGATCGGCCGGCCTCTGCTTGTGCATCCGGATCTCGGCCGCGTCCTGTGAAGCCGCCATGCGCAGTGCTTGACAGGTGGTGAAGATGTGTCATGAATAATACAGATTTCTGTATCTTAGATAGAACAGAAGAGGGGCGTGATGGCGAGCGTCGAGCCTTTGAAGGCGCGCAGACTCTATCTGCTGTTGCGGGATCGCATCGTCAGCGGTGAGGAGCGTCCGCAGAGCCGCCTGCCCAGCGAGCCGGCCCTGGCCGAGCAACACGGCGTTTCGCGTGTCACCGTGCGCCGTGCGCTCGACAAGCTGGCTGATGAAGGTCTCATCGAGCGGCGGCCCGGATCGGGTACCTTCGTCAATGGCAGCAAGGCCAATTTTCCTATCACCGCTGATTTCGCAAACCTTCTGTCACATCTCGTCGAGATGGGGCGCCGCACCGAGGTCAAGCTTTTATCCTTCGGCTATGTCGCGCCCACGCCCGTCCTGGCGGAGGCCCTTCACCTGGCGGCAGGGGAGCGCGTGCAGCGCTCCGTGCGCCTTCGTATCATCGACGGGCAGCCCTTCTCCTATCTTGTGACGCATGTTCCCGAACGCATCGGTGTCTCCTATTCGGAGGCTGACCTCGCGTCGAAGCCCCTGCTCGAACTGCTCGAGCGCTCGGGTCTCGTCGCCGAGCGTGCCAGCCAGATGATCGGCGCCACGCTCGCCGGACCGGAGATCGCGGAAGCGCTCGGGCTTGAAATCGGAGCAGCTCTTCTTGCCTTGACCCGCGTGGTCTACGGACCCTCCGGGGAAGGTATCGAGCATCTGCAAGCCTTTTATCGGCCGGATCGTTATTCCTTCCAGATGGACCTGGTGCGGACCGGAGCCGCCAATTCACGTTCCTGGACGCCTGTCGAGCGCGCACGGAAAGGTGATTCCAAGACGAGGCCGGAAGCCTTGGCGCGGCAGGAGACGAAGCCCCAGATGCGGCGGGCGGAGGTGTCACGCAGGACGAAGGCCTGAGTGACACCTGTCTGCCGGTTGTGCGTTGGAAGCAACCAAAAGCAAGGAGGCCGCCACCGAGGGGGGCGGTCGTCAGAGGAGATAGAGTGATGACCCTGTTCAGCAAATCCATAAGCCGGCGCGGCGCTCTCAAGGGGGGGATGGCCGCCGCCGCTGTGATCGCGGCGCCGTCGGTCCTGCGCGCGGCGGAGCCGCCGCCGGTGAAGGTCGGCATTCTGCAGCCTGTCACCGGCGCGCTGGCCATGGATGGTGAGTTCGGGCGCACGGGCGCCGAGCTTGCGATCGCTGACATCAACGCGGCCGGCGGCATCAAGGCGCTCGGTGGGGCCAAGATCGAGATGGTGTTCGGCGACGCACGCTCCAACCCGGAAGCGGGCGTGCAGGAAGTCGAGCGCATGCAGAGCGAAGGTGTCGCGGCCATCGTCGGCGGTTTCGCCAGCCCGATCTGCCTTGCCGCGACCCAGGCGGCGGCGCGTTATGACCTGCCCTATATCGTCGACGTCGGCGTGTCGGATCAAATCATCCAGCGCGGCCTGAAGAACACCTTCCGCTTCGCGCCCGGCTTCGGCATCTGCACGCAGGCCGCCATCCAGAACCTCGTGCGCATCAATGACGCGGCCGGCAAGCCCGCCAAGACCATCGCGCTTGTCCATGAGGATGGCCTGTTCGGTTCCGGCCTCGCCAAGCTGATGCAGACCGAACTGCCGAAGCACGGCTTCGAGATCATCGAGACCATCGCCATCCCGACGCCTTCGCGCGACCTGTCCAATGTGGCGTTGCGCCTGCGCTCGCTGAATCCGGACCTCGTGATCCCCAGCACCTATTATGGCGAGACGGTCCTTCTCGCCCGGACCATGCAGCAACAGCGCGTGCGTCCGAAGGCTGTCTATGCGGTGGTCAATGGCGCGGCCTCGAACATGCGCTTCGTCAAGGAATTCCCGGAAGCAGCCGAGAACATCATGGACGTCAACCACTGGCATGATCCGCGCAATCCGAAGAATGCCGAGCTACAGAAGCGCGTTCTCGATGCCGGCAAGCAGTGGAACTACAACACGCCGCTCAACTATTCCTGCGTGTTGCTGCTGGCGGATGCCATGGAGCGCGCGGGATCTGCCGATCGCGCCAAGCTGATCGACTCGATCGCCGCCTCCACCTTCGACAAGCACCTGATGCCCTATGGCCCGACGAAGTTCGAGGGTGGCCAGAATCAAGGCGCGGCCCCCGTTTCGACCCAGGTCCAGAAGGCGACCATCCGCGTGGTCTATCCTGAGGCCTTCTCGGACGCCAAGCCGGTCTTCCCCGTCCGGGGCTGACCTTCCTCCGGGCGACGCATCTTTCGCGTCGCCCGCTTCCCCTTTATTGTAGGCGGATCGCTCGATGTATTCCCTTCCCATCGTCGCGGAAGCCATGCTCAATGGCCTTCTGACCGGTGCGGTCTATGCGCTCATCGCGCTGGGTCTGACGCTGGTTTATGGCGTCTTGCACATCATCAACTTCGCGCATGGTGCCTTCCTGACCTGCGCGATGTTTGCTGTTTGGCTAGCCCATACTTTTCTTGGACTTGATCCCTATCTGGCGATCCTGCCGCTCACCTTGATCTTCTTTGCGCTCGGCTATGCCGTGCAGCGCTTTATCATCGGCCCTTCGAGCCATGGTGACGATGGCAACATCCTTCTCGTCACGCTCGGCCTTTCCATCGTCATCGAGAATGCGCTCCTGGCCGGCTTCCACTCCGATACACGCAGTCTCTCGACGGACTATTCGTTCAATGTATTCGAGGTTGGGCCGCTTCTGATCTCGCAGGCGCGGCTCTTCGGCTTCGTTGGCGCTGTGGTTGTCACGGCCCTTCTGTGGCTGCTGCTCGCCCGCACCGACACGGGCAAGGCCATCCGCGCGGTTGCCAAGGAAAAGCTCGGCGCGCGCCTCGTCGGCATCAACGTGTCCCATGTCTTCGCAGTGACCTTCGGCATCGGCTGCGCGACGCTCGCGATCGCCGCTTGCCTGCTGATGCCCACCTTCTACGTCAATCCGCGCGTCGGCGGTGCCTTCGTGCTGGTCGCCTTCACCATCGTCGTGCTCGGCGGCATGGGTTCGATCACTGGCGCGCTGATCGGCGGTCTCTTCATCGGTGTCGTGGAAAGCCTCTGCGGCCTGTTCCTGGGCGAAAGCCTCGGCCAGATCGGCATCTTCCTCATCTTCATCCTGGTGCTGCTGTTCCGGCCCACCGGTCTGTTCGGAGCACGGGCATGACGCGACGCGGCTATATCCCGATCATTCTCATTGTCGCGCTCCTCGCGCTCCTGCCCTTCGCGGTGACATCGAACGTCGTTCTCAACTTCGTCGTCTTCGTGTTGATCATCGCGCTGGCGGCGCAGGGCTGGAACCTTCTCGGCGGCGTCGGCGGGCAATCGTCCTTCGGCCATGCGGCCTTCTTCGGCACCGGCGCCTATGTGTCCGCCATCCTGCAGGTGCGTTTTGGCATCAATGCCTGGGTAGCGACCGCGGTCGCGGTCGCCTGTGGCGCGGCGGTCGGCTGGGTCATTGGCTTTCTGTCGTTCCGGGCGGGTCTGCGCGGATCCTATTTCGCTCTCGTCACGCTCGCCTTCGCCGAGGTGCTGCGCATCCTCGCCAATGCGGCGGGCTTCACGGGCGGTGCCGCAGGCATGCTGATGAAGCTCGATGTCGGCTTCTGGAACATGCAGTTCACCAGCCGCGCGGCCTTTCTCTGGTTGGCGCTCGGTTTCGTCGCGGTCGGGCTCATTGTCTGCCAGATGATCACCAACTCGCGCTTCGGCGCACAGCTTGTCGCCGTGCGCGAGAACGAGGAAGCCGCGCGGGCCCTTGGCGTCGACGTCCTGTCGGTCAAGCTGAAGGCGATCACGGTGTCGGCGGCGCTGACGGCGGTCGCCGGCTGCCTTTACCTGCAATATTTCCTCTATATCGATGCCAACATCGCCTATGGCCTTTGGATCTCCGTCGAGGCGCTGCTTGCGCCGATGGTCGGAGGGCGGGGTCTCGTGCTCGGGCCGATCATCGGAGCCTTCACGCTGCACGGGCTCGGCGAAGCCAGCAAGCTTCTGGCCGGCCGTGTCGCGGGCATTGATCTCGCGGTCTACGGCGCGGTCCTGATCGTGGTGGTGGCCTTCGCGCCGGGAGGCGTGCTTGGTCTTCTGCGCAAGCTCCGCTTCAAGTCGCAGCCCGTGGCCAAAACCGCCGGGGAGACCGCGTGATGCTCGAGGTCAAGGATATCACGATGCGCTTCGGCGGCCTCACGGCCGTCGGCGGCGCCTCGCTCAAGGTCGACAAGGGCCGCATCGTCGGTCTCATCGGCCCGAACGGTGCCGGCAAGACCACGTTGTTCGCCATCATCGCCGGCTTTCTCGATCCGACCGCCGGACGCGTCTTCTTCGAGGGCAGCGATATCACGCCGCTGCCGGCGCACGAGCGGGCGAAGCTCGGCATCGCCCGCACGTTCCAGATCGTGCAGCCCTTCGCTGGCCTCGACGTACGCGAGAACATCGCCGTCGGCGCCTATCTGCGCCATGCGCGCGCGGCGGAAGCCCATGAGAAGGCGGAAGCCGTCGCGCGGCGCGTCGGCCTCGGCGGCGATCTCGACAAGCCGGCGTCAAGCCTCACGGTTGCCGGCCGCAAGCGGCTGGAGCTGGCGCGGGCGCTCGCGACGGAGCCGAAGCTCCTGCTGCTGGACGAGGTGCTGGCGGGGCTCAACCCCTCCGAGATCCGCGATATCGTGCCGGTCATCCGTGCCATCCGCGACGAGGGCGTGACGATCCTGATGATCGAGCACGTCATGCAGGCGGTGATGAACCTGTGCGACGAAGTTTATGTGCTGGCGCAGGGCAAGATGATCGCCCAGGGCACGCCACGCGAGGTCTGCATCGATCCCCACGTGGTCGAGGCCTATCTCGGCAAGGGCGCCGCTGACCGTCTGCGTGCCGAGGAGGCGAGCCATGCTTGAGATCTCCGGTCTGCGCGCCGGTTACGGCGAGGTCGAGGTGCTGCGCGGCATCGATATCTCCGTGCACAGCGGTGAGATCGTCGCGGTGCTCGGCTCGAACGGCGTGGGCAAGACGACGCTCAACAAGGTTCTGTCCGGCGTTCTGACTCCCCGCGCCGGATCGATCACGTTCGAGGGCCGTCCGCTGATGGGCGCGGCTTCCACCGCGATCGTCGAGGCCGGGCTCATCCATGTGCCCGAAGGCCGCAAGATCTTCCCGAACATGAATGTGCGGGAAAATCTGGAGCTCGGCAGCTACCGCCGGGGGAAGAACAACCGCGCCCGCAATCTGGAGCGCGTCTTCGAGACCTTCCCGCGTCTGCGCGAGCGCATGGGCCAGGCGGCCGGCACGCTCTCCGGCGGCGAGCAGCAGATGGTCGCCATCGGCCGTGGCATGATGGCGGAACCGCGCCTCCTCATCCTGGACGAGCCTTCGCTCGGCCTGTCGCCTCTCCTCGTCGAGGAGATGTTCACGCTGATCCGCAAGCTCAACGCGGACGGCATGCCGATCATGCTGGTCGAGCAGAATGTGGTGCAGTCGCTGGAGATCGCGCAACGCGCCTACATCATCGAGAACGGCGTCGTCACCATGGCAGGGACGGCTGAAAGCATCGCGAGCGATCCCGAGCTCAAGCGCGCCTATCTCGGATTGTAAGGAAAAGCCAAATGGGCATCGTGACCCCAAACGTCGTGCCGGCCTCGGTGCTGCTGGCCGAGCCGCAACCGGCCTGGCTCGTCTGTTTCGCGGAATTCGCCAGGGCGCTTGATTTCGACGACCTCGACGAGGCGCTCGTCGCCCAGGCGAAGCTTGTGATCCTGGATTGCGTCGGCGCGGTCGCAGCCGGCATGCAGGAGCCGGAAACGCGCGCGCTGGTGGCGCGTCTCGCGCGCCGGGGCGGGACAGAAGGTGCGGCCGCCATCGGCGCTGGGCGCCGTCTGCGCGCCGACGATGCCGCTTTCGCGAACGGCGTCGCCGGCACCATGCTGGAACTCGACGAGGGCAATTCCTTCGCGCGCGGCCATCCCGGCATTCACGTCCTGCCGGCGGCGCTGGCGGCGAGGCCACTGTCAGAGGTCAATGGCCGGGATTTCCTGCTCGCCTTCATTCTCGGCTATGAGGTGGGCGCGCGGATCGGCGCTGCCTCGCGTCTGCGGACGACCGTGCATCCGCACGGCACCTGGGGCACCGTGGGGGCCGCCTTCGCGGCGGCCTATCTGGAAGGCGCCGATACCGACGCGCTCGTCGCGACCATCAATGTGTCCTCGACGCTCAGCGTCGGCGCCAGCCTGCGCGCCATGCTCGAAGGCGCCACCGTGCGCAACAGCTTCGCCGGCTTCTCCGCCCGCAATGGCCTCACCGCCTGGGATCTGGTGGCGAGCGGCTTCTCGGGTGAGATCGACGGCGTGCGGACCGTCTACAGCGGCATCCTGGCGGAAGGCTTCAACCCCGATGTGATGGTGGAGGAGCTCGGCGCCCGCTGGGAGATTGAGCGCAACTACTTCAAGCGCCACGCCGCCTGTCGCTTCACCCATGGGGCGCTCGATGTGGTGGCGAAGCTTATCGCCGAGCACGGCCCGATCGATCCCGCAGACATCGCCGGTATCGACGTGGTGACCTATGTCTGGGCGGCGCAGCTCGACGGGCAGGAGCCCGCCAACATGCTGGCCGCGAAATTCTCGCTACCCTTCGCCGTCGCCACCACGATCGCCCATGGCAGTGCCTCCGTGCCGGCCTTCCGCGCGCCCGCGCTGGGCGACGCGCGCATCCTCGAACTGGCCAAACGGGTGAAGGTCGACGAGGACCCGGCGATGAGCGCCATGCTGCCGGACAAGCGCCCGGCGCGCGTTACGATCCGTCTGGCCGATGGTCGCGTCCTCAGCGGCCAGACCTTCACCAACCGCGGCGACGCGGTGGACCCTTATGGTCCCGACGAGGTCATCGCGAAATTCATGGAACTGGCCGTGCCGGTCTGGGGCGAGAACCACGCGACCCGCATCCGGCAGGCGATCGACGGGCTGGACGAGGCAACCGGCCTTGACGATTTGGACGCGCTGCTCGCGGAGCCGGCGCTCGAGGATCATTGATATGACTCTGAAGCAGAGACTGACGGAGAAGGCGCCGGTTGTCGCCCCCGGGATCTATGACGCGCTCACCGCATCGATCGCCGCCGCGGCCGGTTTCGAGGCGCTCTATCTGTCCGGCGCGGCGATTGCCTACACGCGCCTGGGGCGCTCGGATATCGGGCTCGTCTCGATGAACGAGGTGGCCGACGTCATCACCCTCGTCCGGGATCGGGTACCGACGGCGCTCATCGTCGACGCTGACAACGGCTATGGCAACGCTCTCAACGTGCAGCGCACCGTGCGGCTGTTCGAGCGGGCCGGCGCCACGGCCATCCAGCTCGAGGACCAGACGCTGCCGAAGCGCTGCGGCCATCTGCAGGACAAGAGCCTGGTCAGTGCCGGTGAGATGGCCGGCAAGGTCAAGGCGGCTGTCGATGCCCGTGTCAGTGAAGAGACGCTGATCGTGGCGCGCACCGATGCGGTGGCTGTCGAAGGGCTTGAGAGCGCGATCGAACGCGCGCATCTCTATGCCGAGGCTGGCGCGGACGTGCTCTTCGTCGAAGCGCCACGGTCCAGGGAGCAGCTGGTGGCTGTGACCAGCGCGCTTGGCGGCACACTCCCGCTGCTCGCCAATATGGTGGAAGGCGGCGACACGCCACTCGCCAGCGCCGACGAGCTCGGCGATCTCGGCTTCAAGATCGTGATCTTCCCCGGCGGCATCGTGCGCGCGCTCGCCCGCACCGCGCAGGACTATTACAGCTCGCTGAAGGTCAACGGCACGAACGATCCGTTCAAGGACCGGATGTTCGATTTCAACGCCCTGAACGCGCTGATCGGCACACCAGAGTTACTGGCTCTCGGGCGCACCTACGAGGATTTCAAGAAGGAACCCGCGGCATGACGAGTATCGATCCTGTCACCCTTGCCGTGCTCAAGGGGCGCCTGGAGCAGATCGCGGACGAGATGGACGCCACGCTGTATCGCTCGGCGTTCAACCCGATCATCGCCGAGGCGCGGGATGCCTGCCACGGCCTCTACCATGCGACGACCGGCGCGACGCTGGTGCAGGGCACCAACGGCCTGCCCATCTTCGTCGGCGCCATGGCCTTCGCGGTCAAGGCGGTGATCGACAAGGTGGCGCGCGAGGGCGGCCTTGAGGAAGGCGACACCTTCCTGTTCAACGACCCCTATGTGGGCGGCACCCATCTCAACGACTTCCGCTTGGTGCGGCCGATCTTCCGCAACGGGGAGCTGTTCTGCTGGCTCGCCTCCGCCGGCCATTGGCTCGATATCGGCGGCAATGTGCCGGGTGGCTACAACCCCAAGGCCACCGAGAGCTTCCAGGAAGGCGTGCGCTTCCCGCCGGTCAAGTTGTTCTCCGCCGGCAAGCTGAACCAGGATATCGTCGACCTGCTCGCCGCGAATTCCCGTGTTCCGACGTCGAACTGGGGCGATCTCAACGGGCAGCTCAACGCCCTCGATCTCGGCCAGCGCCGCTTCGAGTCCCTTCTCGACGAATACAGCCCGGCGACCGTGTCGGCGGCTTTCGAGGCCTTCTCCGATCGTGCCGAGGCGCTGATGCGCAGCGCCATCCGCGCCCTGCCGGACGGCCGCTATTCCTTCGAGGACGTGCTCGACAACGACGGCATCACCGACGACGTGCTCACCGTCGCGCTCGATCTCACCATCGCCGGCGAGACGATGACGCTCGATTTCTCGCGCTCGTCACCGCCGGCTCAGGGGCCGATCAACATCTCCTACGCGACGACGGCGGCCGCCTGCTACGTGGCGCTGAAGCATATCTTCACGGATGTGCCCGCCAATGCGGGCTGCCTCAGGCCGATCGATTTCGTCATCCCGCCGACCACCTTGCTCGGCGCGACCGCCCCGAAGCCGATGGCGGGCTACACCGAGACCATCCTGCGCCTCATCGGCGTGGTGCTCGGCGCGTTGGCAAAGGCCGATCCCGAGCGCGCGACCGCCGCGCCCTTCGGCACCATCAACGCGCTCTCCTTCGCCGGCCATCGTGCCAATGGCGACCGCTGGGTGATGTTCTCCTTCTTCGGCGGCGGCATGGGCGGCAACCCGGAAACGGACGGCCTCAACCACGCCAACAACCCGATCTCGACGGCGACGATCCCGCCGCTCGAAATTCTCGAGGCGAGCTATCCGGTGATGTTCCGGCAATGGGCGCTACGGCCGGATTCGGCCGGCCCTGGCACCCATCGCGGCGGTTTTGGCGCGATCTATGAGGTGGAGGCGCTGTCCGACGCGGAAGTCTTCCTGCTCGGCGAACGCGGCAAGGTCGCGCCTTTCGGCGTGCTCGGCGGCGGCCCGGCCGGGTTGAACCGCTTCACCTGGGAGGCGGAGGATGGCGAGCATTCGCCGCCGCTCGTCTCCAAGGTCACGGGCGTGCCGGTGCCGACCGGACGCGCCGTGAAACTGCAGACGCCGGGCGGTGGCGGCTGGGGCAGCCCGCTGGCGCGTGCGGCCTCGCTTGTCGCGCGGGATGTGCGCCTCGGCTACATCAGCGCCGAGAGCGCCCGCCGGGATTATGGGGTCGTCGTGAGCGACGACGGGGAACTCGATGAGGCGGCGACGGCCAGCCTCCGCAAGGGAGCCGCGGCATGAACGCGCCTATCATGAACGCGCCTGTCAAGAATCGCGAGGGGCGCATCGTCGGCGTCGATGTCGGCGGAACCTTCACGGATCTGTTCTTCTACGATGAGCCGGCCAAGGCTTTCCGCACGGCCAAGGTGCCCTCGAACCGGGGTGACGAGGCGGTCGGCTTCCTCAACGGCCTGAGGGCCTTCGGTGCGATCGCCGATCTCACGTCCGTCGTGCACGGCACCACGGTCGGCACGAATGCGCTCCTGGAGCGCAAGGGCGCGCGCTGCGGCCTCATCACCACCAAGGGTTTCCGCGATGTGCTCGAGATGCGTCGGCGCGACCGGCGTCACACCTGGGGCCTGTGGGGGGATTTCGTCCCGGTGATCGACCGTGACCTCAGGCTTGAGGTCAACGAGCGCACGCTGGCCGACGGGACGATCCGCGAGGCTCTCGACGAGGACGCCGTGCGTAAGGCGGCGAAGGAGCTCGTCGCCGCTGGCTGCGAGGCGCTCGCCATCGTCTTCGTCAACGCCTATGCCAACCCCGAGAACGAGCAGAAGGCTTTGGCCGTTGCCGCCGAAGTCTGGCCGAACGGCAATATCGCCTGCTCAAGCCAGATCCTGCCGGAAATCCGCGAGTTCGAGCGTACCTCGACGACGGCGCTGAATGCCTATCTGCAGCCGGTGGTCGGCAGCTATCTCGGCAAGCTCGATGATGCATTGAAGTCCGAGGGCTTTGGCGGGCGCTTCCACATCGTGCAGTCGAACGGCGGCGTGATGTCGACCGAGACGGCGCGCCGCCTGCCGGTGCGCACCGCGCTCTCCGGTCCCGCGGCCGGCGTCATCGCGGCAGCGGCGATTTCGGAAGCTGCCGGCTTCCCCAACGTCATCACCGGCGATCTCGGCGGCACTTCCTTCGACGTCTCGCTGGTCGTCGGCGGCAAGACGGCGCTCGCGGCCCAGACCACCATCGATTTCGGCCTCGTCATCCGCACGCCGATGATCGAGATCACCACCATCGGCGCCGGCGGCGGCTCCATCGCCCATGTCGATGCCGGCGGCATGCTGCAGGTCGGCCCTGAAAGCGCCGGCTCGCGCCCCGGTCCCGTCTGCTACGGGCAGGGCAATACCCGGCCGACCCTGACCGACGCCAATGTCGTGCTCGGGCGCATCAATTCCGACCGGCCGATCGGCGGCATGCTGAAGCGCCTCGACATCGAGGCGGCGCGCGCCGCGATCGACGAACATGTGGCGAAGCCCCTGGGCATCGACGTGATGGTGGCAGCCGAGGCGATCGTCCGTATCGCCGACGCCAAGATGGCCGGCGCCATTCGCCTCGTCTCCATCGAGCGCGGCCATGATCCGGCCAAGTTCGCGGCCGTGCCCTTCGGCGGTGGCGGCGCGCTGCATGTCGGCGCGCTGATCAAGGACGTCGGCCTCAAGGCCGCGCTCGTGCCGCGCTATCCCGGCGTCACCTCGGCGCTCGGCTGCGTCATCGCCGATATCCGGCATGACCAGGTGCAGACCGTGAACCTGAGCCTCGAAGGCATCGACGCCGCGGCGCTCGACAAGCGGATGGTCGCCGAGGCGAGCGAGGCGAAGGCCGTCGTCGAGGCGGCGGGCCTCGCGGTCGATCGCATCGACGTGCTGTTCGAGCTCGACATGCATTATGTCGGCCAGACGCACACCGTGTCGGTGCCGCTGCCGGTGAGCATCACAAACGGCACGACGGGCGTCAGCGAGGCGGTGATCCGCACCGCCTTCGAGGAGGCCTACCGCAACTCGTTCAGCCGTCTCCTGAACGGCGTGCCGGCGCGCATTGTCAACCTGCGCACCGCGGCCATCGGCCGCCGCCCGCGCTTCGACCTCGCGGCGCTCCGGCCGAGCGGCGATGCGAGCCTCGACAAGGCGCGGCTCGGCGCGCGCAAGGTGTGGTTCGACGGCGCCTGGCATGAGGCCGCGATCTACGCCCGCCTCGACCTGCCGGTCGGCACGGTGGTGCGCGGCCCGGCCATCCTCGAACAGCCCGACGCGACGACCGTGGTCGATCCCGACCTCACGGCGCGCATCGACGACTATGGCAATGTCATTGTGGAGCGCGCATCATGAGCCACGCGGATATTCCGCTGTCGAAGACGGCCCTGCTGACGGTCGATCTGCAGAACGACTTCATCCATCCGGATGGGGCCTATGGCCGGGCGGGCCAGGGCGCGCCCGAGATCGCGGCGCTGCCTGCGCGCATCAAGCCGCTGGCCGACCTGTTGCGCCGGAAGGGCGGCTGGTTCGTCTCCACGCAGTTCACGCTCGTGCCGGCCAAGGGCGGCGAGCCGTTGATCTCGCCGCATCTGAAGGAACTGCGCCCCTTCCTCAAGAAGGGTGATTTCCTTCCCGGCGCCTGGGGCCACAGCCTCGTGGACGCGCTGCAACCGGCGGATCTCACCGTCGAGAAGATCGCCTATTCCGCTTTCTACATGACGCGGATGGAGTGGGTGCTGCGCAAATGCGGCATCGAGAAGCTCATCATCGGCGGCATCGTCACGAATGGCGGCGTCGCCTCCACGGTGCGGGATTCGCATGTGCGCGACTTCTCCACGGTGGTGCTGTCGGATGGCAGCGCGGCCTTCAACACGGCAACCCACGAGACGGCCATCGCCGCGCTGAAGCCGGTGTGCCGTGTCGCGACCATCGCCGAGATGATCGACGAGATCGCGGCCGCCTGAGCGCGCCCCGATCCCGTTCCGCGAACAATGCGCCGGCCACGCCCGTGCCGCGCAACCCCTAATGAATCGGGAGGCCATGGATGCCCGTCGTCGAAACAACCGTCATCGAAGGCTATGACGCCGCCACCAAGTCGCGGCTGTTGAAGGGCATGACCCGCGTCGTGCGCTCCGTGATGGCGGCCCCGCCGGATGGCGTCGTCACCATCCTGCGTGAAGTCTCCCCGAGCGCCTACGCCCGTGGTGGTGTCTCGCGCGTGCCCGGACCGCCGCTGCCGCCGGCAACGGACGTCGCCGCCCAGCTCGCGGAAGCACTCGCCAAGGGCGACACGACAGCGGCTTCGACGCTGGTGACCGAGGATTTCGTCGCCGTCGACAGCGAGGGGCGCGGTTCCGGCCTCGCGGAGGCTCTGGCCGCCGCGCAGCAGGCGGGCAAGCGCTACGAGACCTTCGTGGAAGCGCTGACGGATGACGGCAGCCTCGTCTTTGCCCATGGCACGCTCGCGAGCGGCAAGCGTTTCATCGATCGTTTCCGGCTGGCCGGGCCGTTGATCGCCGAACAGGTGAGCTGGTAAGGCGATGGCGCAGGTTCGCCCCGCCGGCGAGGCCTCGGCCTCCCAAATGGCTGATGTGCTCATCATCGGTGCCGGCGCGGCTGGTCTGTGCGCGGCCTTGGCGGCCCGGGACGCCGGCGCCTCGGTGATCGTGCTGGAGCGCGACGCGGCTCCCTCCGGCAACACCGCGCTGACGCTCGGCATGCTGCCCGGCGCGGGCACCCGTTTCCAGCGCGAGAAGGGCATCGAGGACAGTCCCGAACTCTTTCTCGCGGACATCATGAAGAAGGCCAAGGGCCGGACCGACGAGGCCTTGGCGCGGGTTGTCACCGAGGCCTCCGGACCTGCCGTGGAATGGCTAGTCGATACCCATGGCGTTGGCTTTGAACTGCTCGACGATATTCTCTATCCCGGCCATTCCCGCCATCGCTACCACGTCCCCAGGAGCCGGACCGGCACCGAGATGGAGGAGGGGCTGCTGGCGGCGGCGCGCAAGGCCGGCGCGGTGCTCGTCACCTCCGCCACGGTGGAGACGCTTTACGCCGATGCCGATCGCCGTGTCACGGCGGTGGGCTACCGTGACGCCGATGGCGCCGAGCAGGTCATCGGCTGCCGGGCGCTGGTGCTGGCCACCGGCGGATACGGCGCCGACCCCGCTGTCGTTGCCCGGCACATCCCCGAGATGGCCGAGGCCGTCTATTGCGGCCACGACGGCAGCCGGGGCGAGGCGCTCGACTGGGGCGAGGCTCTCGATGCCGCGAGCGCGGATCTTGGAAGCTACCAGGGCCACTGCGTCGCCAACGGCCCCAAGCTGCCCCTGACATGGGCGCTCGTGATCCGTGGCGGCTTCCAGGTGAACCGCGACGGAGAACGTTTCTCGAACGAGATGAGCGGCTATTCCGAACAGGCCTCCGCTGTGCTCGCCCAGCCCGAGGGCACGGCCTGGACGATCTATGACCGGCGCTGCGAGGAGCCGGCGCTCACCTTCCAGGATTATCACCGCGTCTTGGAGAAAGACGCGGTCGTCACCGCGGAAACCGTGGAAGAGCTGGCTGACGCCATCGGCGTGCCGCGGGTGGCCCTCGAATTGCGTTTCGCCGAGGTTTCCTCCTATGCGGCGGGTGCCGCGTCGGACCCCTTCGGCCGCGACTTTACGGAGAACCCACCGCTCCAGGCGCCCTATCTCGCGGCGAAAGTGCGGGGTGCGCTCTTTCACACCCAAGGCGGGCTCGCCGTCGACGGGGAAGCGCGCGTGCTCGGCCGCGACGGCGCGCGCCTGCCCAACCTCTTCGCCGCCGGCGGTGCCGCCCGCGGCCTCTCCGGGCCCTCGTCCTGGGGCTATCTCGGCGGCAACGGCCTTCTGACCGCCGTCGTGCTCGGCCGCTTCGCGGGCGCGGGCGCGGCGCGGCTCTCGTCATAAGTTCAGGGAGATCTATCCATCATGGCCAGGGTACTGGTGATCGTGCCGTTTCCGATGGATGCGGACAATCTCGAAAAGCGCAAGGCGCAGCTCTCCGCCGTGAAGCTCGGCCCCGATATCGCGTTCGACTTCAAGCCGGTGCGCATCGCGCCCGTCAACTACGTCAGCCAACAGGATTCCGTGCTCGCCGATGTCGGTATGCTCGAAGCGGGCCTTCAGGCCGAGGCCGACGGCTATGACGCGGTCTGTATCGACACCGTAAGCGATTCCGGCATGGCGCAGCTGCGCTCGGTGCTCAATATCCCCGTCATCGGCGCGGGCCGCCATGCCATGCTCACGGCGCTCATGCTGGGCGACCGCTTCTCCGTCCTCGCGATGTGGGACCGCTGGCGTCACCTCTATGCCAAGACTTTGGCCGAGCTCGGCCTCGGCGCGAAATGCGCCTCGGTGCGCTCCGCCGGCCTGCAGCCCAATAACCAGAGCCTCCTTGCCGGCAAGGAGGACGAGTTCTTTCCGGCGCTCTACGAGGCGGCGATGCGCTGCGTGGAGGAGGACGGCGCGGATGTCATCATCCTCGGCTCCACCACCATGCACGAGGCCCACGCCTATCTCGCCGAGCGCCTGCCTGTGCCGATCATCAATCCGGGGCCGCTGACCTACCGCCTGGCTGAAACCGCGATCCGGCTGAAGCTCAGCCACAGCCGCCTCACATTCCCGTCGCCCGTCACGCCCGCGACCGCGCGCCTCGCCGCCATGGGCGACGCCGCCGCGACCGTTTGAGGAGAGAGCGATGTCCCGTATCCTGATGATTGTCGCGACCGATCGCGCCGCCCCCCTCAGCGGTGAGGCCAAGGTCGAGCTCCGTGTCGCGCCGGGCATCCCAGCCGCTCCGATCAGCGCCCATGACTGGACCCTTGCCGATTTGGCCGCGCTCGCCGCTGGGCAGAATGCGGAGACGGAAGGCTTCAGCGCGGTTTGTGTCGGAGAGTTCGGCGATTTCGGCGCCAATGCGCTCCGTTCCGTGCTCGACATTCCCGTTGTCGCCGCCGGTCGCAGCGCCATGCTTTACGCGCTGACGCTCGGCGCGCGCTTCGGCATCGTCGCGCCGCCGTCCGGCTATACCCGCGCCAAGAAGCTCGCGCAGGAATATGGCCTCAGCCTCCAATGCACCGGCGTGCGCGCCTATGCGGAAACGGCGACCGAAGGCGCGATCCTCACCGCCGCCAAGCTGGCGATCGAGGAAGACGGCGCCGAGGTGCTTGTGCTCGGCGAGGCGATGTCACCCGACATGGCGGCGCGGCTCGCGGCGGCGCTGCCGGTGCCGGTGGTGGAGCCGGCCTCGCTCGCTGTGATGCTGGCGGAGAGCTTCCTCGGCCTCGGCCTCGGCCAGAGCCGCCGTACCTATCCGGTGCCGCAGGCGCGCAAGCCGGATCTGATCGCAAAATTGATCGCGGCGGGAGAGGGGGCGTGACAGCGTTGAACGACCAGCTCCAACCTGTCGTGACCGAGCCGTCGGAGGAGGCGAGGGCGCTCGCCGCGCTCGCCCTGTCGCTGAAGCTCGCGGATGTGCCCGCCGGGGTCGTCCATCACGCCAAGCTCATCGTGCGCGACACGCTGGGCGTCATGCTCGGCGGCTCGCAACTGCCGGAGATTCGCAACCTCGCGCGGCTCGCGCCGATGCTCGCACCGGGCAAGGCCTCCCTGTTCGGGACCGATCTGACCGCCGCGAGCCATGTCGCGGCGCTGGTGAATGGCGCGGGCGGCGTCTCGCTGGAGCTCGACGAGGGCAACCAGTTCGCCGTCAACCATCCGGGCGTGCATATCATTCCCGGTCTCTGGGCCCTGGCGGAAGAGGAAGGCGCCTCGGGTGCGGCCTTTCTCCAGGCCGTCATCATCGGCTACGAGATCGCCGTGCGCGTTGGCCGCGCCACGAAGCTGCGGGGCCCGGTGCACCCCTTCGGCACCCATGCCATCGTCGGCACAGCCGTCGGCGCCGCGCGCCTGATGGGCTTCGACGAGGCGATGACGGCCCGCACCATCGAGCTGGCGGCTGGTCTCCCGATCGCCTCCTCGCAGATGGCGGCGAACACGGGCGCCTCGGTGCGCAACCTGTTCACCGGCTTCACCAACCATAACGGGCTGCTCGCCCCGCGCTTCGTGCGCGCCGGCTTCTGCGGTGAACCGGGCGCGCTGTCGAGCGTCTTCGGGGCAATCCTGGGTGAGCGCTTCGCGCTCGATGTCGAGCCGCGTTTCACCGAATTTTTCCTGACGCGCAATTACTTCAAGATCTACGCCTGTAGCCGCTGGAACCATGCGCCGATCGAAGCCGCGCGCGATATTCGCGTCACCCACGACGTGAAGCCGTCCGATATCGCGTCCGTGACGGTGCATACCTACGATCCGGCGACGCGCCTTGGCGGCAATACGGTCGCGAATGCTTATGCGGCTAAACATTCGATTGCCTTCAATGTGGCCGTGCAGCTCATGCACGGCAGCAACGACGCCGATGTCTATACCGACGCCATCGTCCACGATCCTGCGATGGTAGCGCTCATCGGCAAGGTCGCCGTCATGGAAGACCGGGCTCTGACGGCGCTCCTGCCCGGCGTCCGGGCGGCTCGCGTCGAGATCAAGCTCACGTCCGGTGAAACCTATTCGGCTCGGTCCGACGTGCCGATCGGCGGGTTCGACAATCCGCTTCCCGAAGGGGAGCTCCGCGCCAAGTTCCGTCGCCTCGCCGGCCTCGCCCTCCCGGAGGAGGCGATCGACAACCTGGAGCGCGTGGTCGCCGGCCTGGAGACGGCCGAACGGATCGAGGCGATCTGAGGCTCGCGCGAGATGGCGATAGTGGGGCCGTCTTGTTCCTTACCGCTGGCTGCTTCGCTGCCGCTGGCGCATTGCGCGCGGGCACGCCATCTTGGTCCTGCCGCGCCGAGTGGCGTCGCGGCGGGCCAGATGACCAGCAGCGAGAGGATATGTCATGGATATTGTGCGGAGCGGATCGCAGCCCTCCGGAAAGGGGCCGGAGGCCTATTTCACCGGGGCGGTTCGCATCGATCCGCTTCTCAGCCCGCCGGAGCCGGCGCGGGTCGCGGGCGCTCTGGTCACCTTCGAGCCAGGCGCGCGGACGGCCTGGCATACGCATCCGCTGGGACAGACGCTGATCGTCGTGTCCGGATGCGGCTGGGCGCAGCGCGAGGGTGGCCCCATCGAGGAGATCCGGCCGGGAGACGTGGTCTGGTTCCCCCCCGGTGAAAAACACTGGCACGGCGCCACGCCGACGACGGCCATGAGCCACATCGCCATCCAGGAAAAGCTCAACGGCTCGCCTGTGGACTGGATGGAGCACGTCACCGACGCGCAATACCGGAAGTAGCGCCACACCTCCCGGAAGGTGGTACCGTCGACAATTCGGTCCGCGTTTTCCGGGAGCGTGTCTTGAGTGCCCAATCAGAACAGGTGTTGCAGGGTCTCTATCTCATCGCGATCGTCGCGGAGGCCATGACCGCGGCGCTGTCCGCCGGACGGCGCAACATGGATTGGGTCGGCGTCTATCTTCTTGGATGCGTGACGGCCCTTGGCGGCGGCTCTGTGCGTGATGTGCTTCTCGGCCATTATCCATTGTCCTGGGTGCAGCATCCCTCCTATCTCTTGATTACCGGCTGTGCTGCTCTCGCTACCATTGCCATTGCCCGCTACATGCATCGGCTGCGCCATGTGTTTCTGTTTCTCGATGCCGTCGGCCTCGTGTGCTTCACGGTCATCGGTTGCAATGTGGCGATCGGGCTTGGCATGCCGTTCACGATCGTCATCGCATCCGGGCTGATCACTGGCTGCGTCGGCGGTGTTCTCCGGGATATTCTTTGCACGGATGTGCCATTACTATTCCGTGCTGAGCTCTATGCGACGGTTTCCGTCGCGACAGGCGTCATCTACGTCGCGGGCCAGTCGACGGAACTCAGCCACAGTCTGGTCATGCTGGTCGCCATGCTGACGGGCCTGGCGTTCAGGCTGCTCGCTCTGCGCTATAAATGGAGCATGCCGAAATTCGTCTATACGCATGATCTGCATTGATTACTGATGGGGCCCTCAAGCCGTCGCGGGCTCCATCTGCCTTTTGGGAAACGGCCGGAACGCCATCAGGATCAGCATGGCCGTCAGGCCCATGCCCCAGGAGCCGACATACATCAATACATAGCTGGAGAAATGGTCGTAGATGAGGCCACCGAGCAGGGGTCCTGTCGACATGCCAAGGCTGCCGGCCATCGCGGTGCCGCCGATGATCGTGCCCATCATCTTCAGCGGGAAGTTCTCACGGATGATCACGGCATAGAGCGGCATCGTGCCGGCATAGATGAAGCCGACGGCCACCGCGACGGCATAGAAGCCGCCAAGCTGATCGACGAAGGCATAAGCGAGCACACCGAACGCCTGCGCCATGAGCCCGATGACGAGGACACGCTGCGCGCCGAAGCGGTCTCCCGCGAGGCCAAAGCCGATGCGGCCGAACATGCCCGCCAGACCCTCGACGCTGTAGATCGACACGGCGGCGATCATCGGGATGCCGCAGGTCACCGCATAGCTCACGGTGTGGAAGATCGGGCCGGAATGGGTGGCGCAGCAGAAAAAGTTCGCCAGCATCAGGATAAGGAATTGCGGCGAGCGTACAGCCTGCCGGACTGTCATCCCCGATTGCTGCCCATCGGCCGCCGCTTCGGCATGCCCGCCTTCCAGTGCCGGCGGACGCCGTACGAGGAGGGCCGCGGGGATCATGAGCCCCGCCGCGATGCCGGCGATGATCAGCATGGCGGTGCGCCAGTCGTGGATGGTGACCAGCCAGGCCGCGAGCGGCGCCATCGTCATCGGCGCCAGGCCCATGCCAGCGGAGACCAGCGAGACCGCAAGGCCGCGCTGGGTGTCGAACCAGCCCGTCACGGCCGCCATCATCGGCGCGAAGACGGCGGCGGTCGCTACCCCGACCAGAAGGCCGAACAGAAGCTGGAACTCAGTGAGAGAGGCCGCCCGGCTGGCCAGTGCAAGGCTCGCGGCCAGGACCACCGAGCCCGTCAGCACGACCGGGCGGGGACCGAACCTGTCGAAGAGGTTGCCCCAAACCATGCTGGCCGCCGCCATGGCGAGGAAGCCGATCGTCATGGCCATCGACACGCCGGTGACGGACCAGCCGGTATCCTCTGACATCGGCCGCAGGAAGACGGGCAGGGAAAACATGGCGCCAGCCGCGACGCAGCCCAGAACGCCACCAGCCGCGACGATGACCCAGCGATAGGGATGGTTCATGATCTCCTCCGGCTCCGCCAACAGCACCCGATGCATGATCCGGGCATCGGGTGCGCCTGCCACTCTTCGGGCTTCAAATCAGCCCTGCGGCTTCCAGTCCGCCGAGGGAATGGTGTTCACCATCCATGGTACGCCGAACCGGTCGATGAGCGAGCCAAATCCCGGCGACCAGAAGGTTTCGCCGAACGGCATGACCGCCTGGCCGCCTTCGGACAGTTGCTGGAACCAGCGCTGTCCCTCTGCCTTGTCCGTGGTGTGCAGGGTCACATCGAAGCCGTTCTTGGGCTTGTCGATGTTGCGCGCCCATTCGACATCCATATCGGCGCCCATCAAGGCCTGGTCGCCCACTTCGAGCCAGCAATGCATCAGCCAGGTCTTGTATTTCTCGTCGGTGATCGGCATGCCGGGAGGCGCATCGCCATAGGGAAACGCCGCGGTGATCTTTCCGCCGAGGACCTTGGCGTAGAACTCGAATGCCTCGCGGCATTGCCCCTGGAAGCTCAGGCTGGTCACGATCTTCATGGTCGTCTCCTCGTTTGTCGGGTTCTCGAAGTGTCAGGCGATATCGAATCGCAAGGACACGCCGAATGGGGCGTCGGACCCAGTGAAGCACTTTCGGGTCGGCGCCTGACATGTCCCTATCTAAGTTGATATCAACGTAATTTGACCCTGAATGTCAACCGTCCCGGCGAAAACAGATGGTGTCCGTCGAGATCCATCAGGCTGGTCAGGGGCGACGGCGCCATGTCCGACGGTCCTTGGGTAGCCTGTTCCCCCCCCCTCTTCAAGACGATGCCGGTCTAGTCGCCTGTGAACTTCAACGACCGTGGTGGAGATCCATCGGCCGCGTCAGCGAAGCGCTATTCTGGAGGGGACGTCTCGGATCGGCTCTTGCATGCCGCCGCGGCCGCCCTCAAAAGAATGCGTGGCGCTGATGAGTCGCGGAATGTCTTCAGTGATGGCAATGGGGCATCGCTCGCTTTTACATCCCGGTGTCATCGCCGCGCTTGTCAGCCTTCTTGGGCCGCAGGCCGCAACGGGCGCGCTCGCCGCCGTCAAGCGACGGTCGGCGCTGCACGGCTGCACGGTATCGGCACCAGAGCAAAGTCCGCTGCTTTCCAGCAAGGCAGGGAATGGCACACGGCAGGCTGAGGATCTGGGGGATGATCCAGACGACGATGACGACGATGATGAGGCCGATGGAAGTGATGCTCCCGCCGGCTTTTATGTTCCGGGATCGGATACCTGCGTCTCTATTTCGGGAACGTTGTCGACTGGCATGCAGTACGACTGGTATCGTATCAAGGCCCCGGCAGCGGGCCTTGTGCGTATCTCGCCGGATGTAACGACATTTCCAATCACGGCCTCACTGCGGCTGGAAAGTGGACAGGCTCTTGCCAACGGGCTGTATCTATCCACTGCAATCGAATTCATGTTCGATACGACGAGCGACGACAATCCGACGGTCGAGGAAGCCAGCATCACCTTAGGGCCGTTCACGGCCGGTGTGACAGCGTCCTGGTTCGATTTCTGGACGGGAGAGGATTTCGTTCTGGTCGGCCGTATCCCGAGCCGCACGGTCGGCCTCTTTGGCGTCAATCGCCGTCTCACCGACACACTTCAGTTTTCACTATCCGCCGAAACCCTTGAAAGCAACCAGAGCGCTCTGGGTTTTTCGCGTGGCGCGCGCATGCCGGACGGTGTGGCGAGGCTTCTCTACGACGACGGCACGCTCACCATCCATGGCGCCGTCGCTCTGCACGACCAGCGGCTCACAGGCGACTCGTCGCGCCGCCTCGGCAGAGCCGCTATCATCGGAGCGACTTGGCAGCATGCGCTTTTTGGACGGAATACGATATTGTCCGGTCAGATCGCGGGTGCGATTGACGCCGCCCCTTATATCGGCTCGCAGCTCGATCGACGGGCTGTGCTTCCTTTGCTTGCGATTGGCCATGCGACGCGCGGCTGGTCGGGTGTCTTGTCGATCGGCCATGATTTGTCCGATACGTGGTCCACGAACGCCTATGTCAGCCGCTACGATCTCAAGCTGCCGTTTCCGGGCTCCGAGGCTGGACATATAAGGATAGACCGATTGTCGGCGAACCTGGTCTGGAAGCCTTTCAACGGCATCAAGATTGGCGTGGAGGGCTCAACCGCCTGGCAGAACGCCGAAATCCTTGGCCGTGTCGTCTCAACCTCCCTCGCCGGGCGCCAGACTTCGCTTCAAGTCTTCCTGGAACGCGCTTTCTGAGCGATGGCGGGCTGCCGGCCGCGCATGGACAAACCTGTCAAGGACATTCCAATCGCCGTAGCTGCAGGTTTTGCGGCTTGTTATGAAAAGCCGCCACAAATATTCCTGCCTTATTCCGGCATCAAAGCGGTGAAAGCATTCAACGAAAAAATCTAATGTTTCGTTGGTAGTATACTTTGCTGTGTTCTGTTTGACGGGTGTGAAGTGGCCGCCAGCCACCAGCGGGAGTCTCTTCCCAACAGGGGCATCGGGGTCACGGCCGCGCAAACCGGGCATATGCAAAAACGCCCGAGCGGTTTGACCTCGTTCTCAACACAGACATGACCGCAGACGGTACAGCTAAAACTCAGGGAGTTCATCGGAGGCCCTCCGCAGGTTATGGCGCGGGCGCATTTTCCCACGCGCCTTGCCGGCATAGTAGCCGATAGGAGTAGGGCGCGACAACACGAAGCGGTGACTTGGCTCCCTTCGTCGCTTCCACGAAGGACATGTGGTCAGGGCCAGCCGCAGGATGCTCGCGCGCATGGGATCGCCTCGTGATCTTGGGTTCAGGCGCGCTGCTGCGGACCGGCGGCAGGCGTGGTCAACAATCGAAAATTCCTATTGGCCGCTTTCGGATTTCAGATGTACCCGCTCGGTTGCGCGTCCGATACGGATGTCGTGGGTGGCCCGGCGTTCAGCTCGACGGATGATGTCATGGCGAGCTCCTTGGCCTTGGCCCGGATATCACTGAGCTGGATATCGCTTGGCGGCGTAGAAGAGTGGCAAGGATCGGTCCATTGAGCACTATCATTCTAGACGGTAACAGCCTGACGATCGAAGATGTCGTCCAGATTGCCCGCCAAAGGGCGAAGGTCGCGATTGCGGATCGCGCGCGTCATGAGATCGTGCGCGTACGGGCCTACATTGAGGAAAACTGGCTGACCGAGAATGCCCCGCCAACCTATGGTTTCAATACCGGCGTTGGCAAGCTGAAGGACTACGCCATCAGCCAGGCTGACAATGACAAGTTCCAGCGCAACATTGTTCTCTCCCACTGCTCGGGCATTGGCGAGCCGGCTTCCGAGGAGATCGTCCGCGCCATGATGGCGGTGCGCATCAATGCGTTCTGCCTTGGTGCCTCGGGCCTGAGGATCGAGGTCGTGGACCGGCTGGTCGAGATGCTCAATCGCGGCGTGCATCCTGTTGTGCCGATCCAGGGCTCTGTCGGTGCGTCCGGCGACCTCGCGCCGCTCGCGCATATGGTCTCCGTGCTCATCGGCTACGAAGAGGCCGAGGCGATCTTCGGGGGCGAGCGTATGCCGGCCCCCGAGGCGCTGGAGAAGGCCGGCATCGCGCCCGTGACTTTCGACCTGCGCGCCAAGGATTGCCTCGCGCTTATCAACGGCAACAGCCTGTGCGCTGGCATGGCTTCCCTCAACCTCTGGGATGCCGAGCGCCTCATGAAGCTCGCCGACGCCACCGGCGCCCTGAGCCTGGAGGCCATCCGCGGCGAGCAGGCGGCCTTCGATCCACGCATCCATGCGGTGCGCAAGCAGCCGGGCCAGATCGCCACGGCCGAGAATATTCGCCGGATCATCGCCGGTAGCCGACGCACCACGGAAGCCTGCCGCGCGGTGCATCTGGAGGACGACATCCTCCACCCGAAACATTCCGCCCGCGTGCAGGACCAGTATTCCTTCCGTTGTCTGCCCCAGGTGCACGGCAGCTGCCGTGACCAGCTCGATCACTGCAAGGCCATCGTGACGCGGGAATTGAACGCTGCGACCGACAACCCGCTGGTGTTCTGGAACGACCGTGGCGCGCTCGAATTCCTCTCTGGCGGCAATTTCCATTGCGAGCCGCTGGGTTTCGCCATGGACATCCTGGCAATTGCCCTTGTCGAGATCGGCAATATTTCCGAGCGTCGTCTGTTCGCCTTGTGTGACACCACCCTGAACTATGGTCTGCCGCCGAACCTGGCCGGCAAGCCCATCGGCCTCAACTATGGCTATGGCATCATCTCCACGGCGGCAGCCGCCGTTGCTTCGGAAAACAAGACGCTCGCCTTCCCGTCGACCGCCGATACCATTCCCACCAAGAGCAGCCAGGAGGACCACGTCTCCATGGCCACGTGGGCCTGCCGGAAGACGCGCCAGGTGCTGGACAATGTGCCGAAGATTCTCGGCATCGAGGCCATGCTCGCCGCGAAGGCCATCTTCCTCACCCAGGAAGCGCTGGGCGGCTTCCAGCTCGGCGGCGGCAGCCAGGCGCTGTACGACCTCATCAAGAGCCGCCTGCCGCTGCAGCAGGAGGATGCCTACATGCAGCGCCAGTCCGTGCCTGCGATCAAGATGGCGCAGAGCGGTGAACTGCTGGCGGCGGTCGAGGCCAGGGTTGGCGCATTAAACTGAGCCCAGGCCTCCGATCGACGGGCGGGTCCGTCCGGGCTCGCCCCGCTGGCCAGACGATGACACGACAGAGGCGCGCGCTTGCGCCGCCCGCGACCGATAACGCTCTTCAGGGAAATCACGATGTCTGATTTCGATCTCGTGCTGGCTGGCACACTCGTCTTGCCCCATCGCGTTGTTCCGGGTGGCTTCGTGGCGGTACGTGATGGCCGCGTCGCTTTGGTGGGGCAGGGTGCTCCCCCGGCGGCGCGCGAGCGGCACAGCCTTGGCGAGGCGCTCATCCTGCCTGGCGCCATCGACGCGCAGGTTCATTCGCTTTCGCAGAAGGGCGCTGAGGATTTCATCTGGTCGACGCGATCGGCGGCGGCTGGTGGCGTTACAACGATTGTCGACATGCCCTATGACGACGGCAATCTCATCTGCTCCGCCGAGGCTTTGAAGAGCAAGGTCGCACACGCCGCGCCCCAGGCGCGGGTTGATTTCGCGCTGCATGGCACGGTCAATCCCGAGGAAGGCGCGGCGCGCATACCCGAGATGGTCGCGGCGGGGGCCTGCGCCTTCAAGTTCTCCACTTTCGGCACTCATCCCGTGCGTTTTCCGCGCATCCCGCCTCAGCTCCTCCTTGAATGCTTCACGGCAATAGCCCGCGAGGGACTGGCGGCCGGTGTCCATAATGAGAACCATGAGGCGGTCGAGACCTACATGGCGCAGGTCAGGGCCTCGGGCATCACCGATTGGCGCGCCCATGGCCTCTCACGCCCCCCGATCACCGAGCTGCTTGCCATGCACGAGATCTACGAGATCGGGGCGATGGCGGGCTGTGATGCCCATGTGGTGCATTGCTCGCTTTCGCGCGGCTACGACATCGCCGCCGCGTATCGCACGCAAGGCTTCACCGCAACAGTGGAATGCTGCATCCATTACCTCGTGCTCGACGAGGAGAACGACGTGCGCCGCCTCGGCGGCAAGGCCAAGATCAATCCACCGGTGCGTCCCCGCGCGGAGGTCGAAGGACTTTGGCGGCAGGTGGCGGCCGGCAATGTCTGGCTCGTCTCGACGGATCACGTGTCGTGGACCGCGGATCGCAAGACCGACCCGAACATGCTGGCCAATGCATCCGGCGTGCCGGGGCTCGAGGCTATGGTGCCGCTGTTCGTCAAGGGCGCGCTGGAGCGCGGCGTGCCGCTGACCTGGGCGGCGCGGCTCATGAGCGCCAATCCGGCCCGGCATTTCCGTATCGATGACCGCAAGGGCAATCTTGCCGCCGGCTTCGATGCCGACATCATCGTCATGACGCCTGAGCCCTACGTCTATGAGGCGGCCGCCAGTGGTCACAACGTGGTCGACTGGAGCCCCTATGACGGGATGACGATGCCCTGGCGCATTACCGCCACCTACCTGCGTGGCGAGCAGGTTTATGACGGCCGGGCTGTGCTCGCCGAGCCCGGCAACGGCCGGTTCGTTCGCCCGCCACTCACCCGTGCGATCGCGAGCACGGCATGAGCGGACAGAACTGGCCGGTCAAGGCGAACCGGATCGCCGAGGATATCGAGGCGCTGGCGCGGATCACCGATCCGGACAAGCCCTGGACGCGGCGCGCGTTCACGCCGCGTTTCCTGGAGGGGCGTGCCTATATCGAAGCGCGGATGCGCGCCGCCGGTCTCGAGACGCGGATAGATGCGGCCGGCAATCTGATCGGCCGGCGCGCCGGCAGCAGGCCCGGCACTGGCACCCTCCTGATCGGCTCGCATTCCGACACCGTGCCCGATGGGGGCCGTTTCGACGGGGTGGCGGGGGTGGTCACGGCCCTCGAAGTCGCGCGCTCATTGGCGAATGCGGGCATCGTGCTTGAACATGATCTCGAGGTGATCGACTTTCTCGCCGAGGAAGTCAGCATATTCGACGTGTCCTGCGTCGGCAGCCGGGCCATGGCTGGCCGTCTTGATCCAGCATGGCTCGGGCGTGTCAGCGGCGATCTCACGTTGACGGAGGGCATCCGGCAGGTGGGTGGGGATCCCGACCGTCTGGCCGACGCGGCGCGCGGCGACATCAAGGCCTTTATCGAACTGCACATCGAACAGGGGCCGATCCTTGAAGACAGCGGCGATGATATCGGTGTGGTCTCGGCCATCGTCGGGATCACCCGGATCGAGTTCATCATAGAGGGGCGGCCTGATCACGCCGGCACTACGCCGATGCATGCCCGCCGCGACGCATTGGTAGCGGCGGCGGATCTCGTGCGCGCCGTCAGAGCACTCGCCATGGCGCATCCGGAGGGCGAGGGACATTTCACGGCGACCGTGGGCGAGTTTCGCGTTCTCCCGAACGCCGCCAATGTCGTTCCCTCCAAGGTGGAGCTGTTGATTGACGCACGCGCCGAATGTCGTCCCGCGATGGAGGCCTTCATCACGGCGCTGGCGGCGGAGGCAGCGATTCTAGAGCGGCAGCACGGTGCCGCCGTGACCGGCCCCCGCATCATCTCGGACAACGACGCGGTAGCCTGCGACACGACGCTCCAGCAGACATTGGCAGAGGCCGCCGACACGCTTGGTCTGTCGCGTCGGGCGCTCGCTTCCGGCGCCGGGCATGACGCGGCCTGGATCGCGCGGATCGCGCCGGCGGCGATGGTGTTCATACCGTGCCGGGAGGGCCGCAGCCACACGCCGGAGGAATGGACAGAGAATGACGCAATCGCCAAGGGCGCGGCCGTGATCCATCAGGCGATCCGACGTCTCGATGCGGGAGGGGCCGGCACGGCGTCGTGACCCATCACGGCACGGTTCGGCCGCCCTTATCGGCAGTTTCGACATCACTATCATTGGCAAGCGCGATCCGGGCCGGTTTGCTTCAGGAACACGATTGCTGTTTCGGCGACTCGCACGTCGGGGCGGCCAAACGTAAAACATTCTAAAAATGAGGGGTACATCAATATGTTGGATCGCCGGAGCCTCCTGAAGCTGACTGCCGCGGGCGCAATCGCGGCCGCGGCGCTCGTGCCCGCGTCGGCCGGGGCGGCTGAGCCGCCGAAGCCCGCCAAGTTGACGATGAACGTCTATGCCGGTCCTTTCGAAGCCAATATGCGCAAGGCGGTCATCGCGCCATTCGAAGCCGATACGGGCATAAAGGTGGAGCTCGTTCCGAGCGCTCCGCCGCTCGCGAAACTGCAGGCGCAGGGCGCCTCGCCAGAGCTCGATATCCTCATCGCCGGCATCGTCGAGAATTTGATCGCCGGCCAGCAGGGACTGATCGTCAAGCTCGATCCGGACAACATCCCGGAGCTCAAGGATATCTACGACATCGCCAAGACCCCGGACGGTGTCGCGGTCAACTTCTCGGCTCTGGGCCTTGCCTATGACAAGAGGCAGTGGCCGACCCCGCCGACCTCCTGGTTCGACCTCGCCTCGGACAAGACGCCGGGCAAGATCGTGGTGCGCCAGCCAGACGCCCAGAACACCGTCGCCTGGATGGCTATCATGGCCAAGGAGCTGAACGGCGCCTGGCCGGAGAAGCCGGAAGACTACAAGAAGGTCGGCGAACTTCTGACGAAGAATCTCAAATCGCGCCTCGCCGCCATCACTACCAACACCGCCACCACCCGCGCTGGCTTCACCAATGCCGGCGCCGGTCTTGCGGTATGGACCGACAGCCAGGTCGCGGCCTTCGCCGAGGAGAGCAAACTGCCCCTCGCCTTCGTCATCCCGAAGGAAGGCGGCGTCATGATCGCCACCACCGCGATGGTGACCCGCACGCCGAACAAATACTGGGCGGAAAAGCTGATCGGCTACATGCTGCGGCCGGAAGCGCAGAAGATCTTCGCGCTCAACGGCTACTACGCGCCGTCAAACAAGACCGTCGTCGTTCCCGATGACGTCGCGGCCAAGATGGTCTATGGCCAAGCCAAGATCGATACGCTGCTGCGGATGCCGTGGGACAAAATAACGCCCATCAACCAGCAGATCTCGGAAACCTTCTACGAAGCCGTCAACTGACCGGCAACGCCTCTCTCGATGCCTCCCGGCCGGGCCCCTCGTTGGCTGGGAGGCGCGACCCAGCCCAAGCCGTGTATTCGCCATTTGGGTATGATGCGGCCATCCCCATGCCAGGAGTTTGGAACAAACGATGACCGCCGCGAGCCTGACTGCGGAGTCGCTAGCCCATGCCTATGGGGCCGCGCCTCCCACGCTGAAGGGCATTTCCTTCACCATCGAGCCGGGCGAGTTCTTCACGCTGCTTGGACCCTCCGGCTGCGGCAAGACGACGACCCTCAGGCTCGTTGCGGGATTGTTGTCGCCGACCGCCGGGCGGATCCTGATCGGCACGCGCGACATCACGGCCGTGCCGACTCACGAGCGCGATATCAGCGTGGTTTTCCAGAACTACGCGCTATTCCCTCACATGACGGTTGCCGACAATGTGGGCTATGGCTTGAAGATCCGCGGCAAGCCGCGGCGTGAGATCGCCGCTGCCGTCGAGGAAGCGCTCGCCACTGTGGGCTTGCCGGGCATGGACAAGCGTTATCCGACCGAACTCTCCGGCGGCCAGCAGCAGCGTGTGGGACTCGCACGCGCCATCGCCGTCAAGCCGCGTGTGATGTTGCTCGACGAGCCCCTGTCCAACCTCGACGCGAAGCTGCGCGAGCAGATGTGCCTGGAGATCGCGGCCCTGCAACGCCGTATGGCCATGACGGTGCTCTACGTGACCCACGACCAGGCCGAGGCGCTCGCCATCTCGGACCGTATCGCCGTAATGAGCGGTGGCGAGATCCGCGAGATCGGCACACCCACCGAGATTTATCGCCGGCCACGCTCGCTGACGGCCGCAACATTTCTCGGCGATACCAATCTGGTGCGCCTGCGGGTCGGCCGAGACGGCGTGACACTGCCTTCCGGCAAGGCGTTGGCGATGGCGACGAACCCGGTCGCGGTCGGCGGCGAGGTCACTGTTGCCATCCGTCCTGAGGCCATTGATTTCGTGGGGCTTGACCCAGCTGGGGCGCTGCCTTCCAACCATTTTCGCGCGCTGATCGAGAGCCGCGTCTATCGCGGCGCGACCAGCCAGATCGTGCTCAAAGCCGAGGATTTCCCTCAGCCGGTGCAGGCGCTGGTCCTGGGCGAAGCCGGCGGCCAGCCAGGCGAGACGGTGGTCTTTCGCATCGACCCCAACGAGGTCCATCAGGTTGCGGGAGCGGCCTCATGAGCGCCGTCCCCGTCCGTGGGAGCCGTCGGCCTGATCTACCCTTCGCGGCCTCACCCGCCTTTGCGCTCGCAAGCCTGCCGGTGCTGGCTTTCTTCGCGGTTTTCATCGGCTGGCTCGCGGTCATCAGCGTGTTCAAGCCGTCGGTGTTTGCGGTCTACACAGCCAACTTCACGCTGGAGAACTATATCAAGGTCTTCACCTCGCGGATCTATTACGAGGCGTTGCTGCGCTCCATCTGGCTGTCCGCACTCTCCACCGTCTTCACCGTGCTGATTGCCTATCCCATCGCCTACCATATCTGCCGGCGGGCGGGCCACCTGAAAGGCGCCTATATCGCGATCGTGGCCTCGGTGTTCCTGGTGACCTTCGTCATCAAGATCTACGCTTGGCAGATCCTGCTCGAGCGCGCGGGCCTCGTCGACAGGCTGCTGCAGCTCCTTGGTCTCACCCAGGGCCCGACGCGTCTCATCGGCACCGAGACGGGCATTCTCATCGGGTTGGTCTATGCGAGCCTGCCCTACATGATCCTCTCGCTCATCACGGCCGTCGAGAAGGTGCCACGGGATGTGGAACATGCGGCCGCCGTGTCCGGCGCGCCGCCGCTGACCGTCTTCCGCACCGTGACGCTGCCGCTGACCATGCCGGGTATCGTCACCGGCGCGCTTTTCACCTTCGCGCTCAATGTGGCCGCCTTCATCGTGCCGGCGTTGCTCGGGGGCGGCACGATCACCATGGCTGGCCTGCTTATCCAGCGGGTGTCGGTGGGAGTGGGCACGGCCGGCGGCAACTGGCCGCTGGCGGCTGCGCTTTCCGTGGTGCTGCTTGCCATCAGCGCCCTGTTCAGTCTGGGGCTGGTGCGCGTGTTCTCGTCGCGGCGATGGAGACTGGCGGCATGATGGTTCTCAGTCGCTCTCCCGCGGCCCGCGCGGCGCGCATTCTGGCTCGTTGCGCGTTCTATGTCGGCATGATCTTCCTTATTCTGCCGGTCGCTGTCGTGGTGATGTCGTCGTTCACCGCCGGCGACGTCGTGAGCTTCCCGCCTCAGGGCTGGAGCACGCGCTGGTACGGCATTGCCGCGGGACGCCAGGACTTCCTGTCGTCGTTGTGGCTGACGCTGGTCCTCGCTATCGTCGTCACATTCATCAGCCTTGTCCTTGGGCTCATCACCGCGCTGACGATTGTGCGCGGCCGCTATCGCGGACGCGGCGCTCTCAGCGTCGCGGCGCTGGCACCGCTGTTCGTGCCGAATGTGGTGATCGGCTTCGCGGCTTTGCCGGTGATGGCGGCGATCGGGCTGCTCGGCAGCATCTGGGCGGTGCTGATCGCCTATGTGATCATCGTTTTTCCCATGATCGTGCGCGCTCTGATCGGCACCATCGAAAGCCTCAACAGTTCGACGGAGGAAGCTGCCCGGGTCTTCGGCGCGACCCCGCTGCGCGCCTTCATCACGGTCACCTTGCCGCTCGCGGGGCGCGGCATTTTCGCGGCCGCCATCTTCTCCTTTGTCGCCGTGCTCGACGAAGCGGTGATCATCGCCTTCATCGGCGGTACCAATACGGTGACCTTCCCGATGCGGCTCTTTTCCTACATCGCCGAGACCTACGATCCGGTCGCTTCGGTCTTCGCCACGCTCATGATCGTCGCCACGACGGCCCTGATGCTGGTGCTCGACAGGTTGATCGGGTTCGAACGTCTCGGCAGCAACCGCTGATCCCCAACAGAAGGACGTTGCCTGCATGGCCGTATCAGCCAGCCCAACCCCGCAGCCGCGGCTCGAGCTCAATGTTCCCGATCTTGATCTCACGATCGGCATGAGGCTCGATGTCGAAGGCAATCCCGAACTCTGCGCGGCCATCCGCGCCATGCTGCCCCTGAAGAGCTTATTCGGCCATGTCGTCATCTCCGGCGACGGCATCTGGTTGCCGAGCCGGCTCGTTTACATGGGCAAGCCCGTGATGGTGACCCGCACCGTCGGGTCGGTCTATCTGAACGCCCCCGGCCAGTCGATCTGCCTGACCTACGGCGCCATCACCGAGACGGCGGTGGTCAACGAATTCGCTCATGTGGAGGACGACAGTCTCGCCGCCCTCAAAAGCGTCGGCGATGCCGTCTGGCGCCGCACGGTCACCGATCCTGTCCGCCGTAGCGTGCTCGGCATCCTGCGTGAAGCGAAGGACTGAAACAAATGAGCACCACGCTCCCAGCAACCAAAACCTGGCAGGCCGTGCAGGCCGAACTCGAGGCAGAGATCGACCGCATCTGGCTCGATGAGCCCCTGGAGATCCAGAAGATCCGCCTTGGAGTCATCGACACCGGCGCCGGCTCAGGCGGGCAATCTTTCTCGATCATGGTTCATCTGGAAGCATTCCTGATGATCTTCGGCGCCAATGTGTTCTATCGCTTCGTCCGTCTGGCCAAGGATCAGGATGACCTGACGCTTGATCAGCTCCGCGTCATGACACGCGCGTTCCTGCATAAGCCCTTCAATGTCTTCGAGTTCATGGGCGATCTGGCGCTGCATGATCTGCACCGGCTCGGCAATGACTATCTCGCAGCGCTCGATGATTTGAAAACGAAGGATGATTACATCGCGTTGACAGGCTCCATGATGACGTACGTCATCCGCCTGCATCGGTGGATCCACTTCCACTTCCCGTGGAATCTCGGCGTCGCGTTCCCCCATCGCACAGTCGAGGAACTGAGCGCATTCGCGGCCGCGGCCAAGACGGGCGCCTGATAGCGTCTCCCCCCGCTTCAGCACTCGTCCCAAGCGGCAAAGCCCGCGTGAGGTCACTCACGCGGGCTTTGTTTTGGGATTTCTGCGGCTCCGGGAGCCCACGTTGCGGCGAGAGCTTCGCCACCCCTTCCTTCTTCCCACAAGGGGCCAGGGTAAGGGGCGGGGCGTGTCTCATCGGGTCGCCGCCTCAAAGAATGCCGAGGGTTCTGAGCTTCATGCGCGCCGCGTCCAGAAACTCGGCCGGCGGCAGGGCTTGCGTGATCCCTTCCGGCCGATCACCGTCCTTCGCGGTGGCGTCATAGCCGATCTTGGTGATCAACCCGCCGTGTTCCAGTGGCTCGGACCGATCCGCGGAAACGGCCGGCACGATGACGATATCACGGTCGCCTTTCATCCGCGCGCAACGCGCGCGGTCGACAGCGGCCAGGTCCCACGGGTCGATATCCTCATCAACCACCGTCACCGACTTGACGATATTGACTGCGCCCCAGCACACGAAAATGGCGCGCTTGCCCTGGCCGGGTTTCGGCTTGACCATCTGCACCACGGCGTCGTTGCGCCCGGCGCCCGACGCGGTGACGGCGACCTCACCGACATTGGGGAAGACGCGTGCCAGAGCGATGCGCAAGGATGCGGCGATCGGCAGGGCTCCGAGGTAGATATGCTCGCCGTGATATCCGGGCTCGATGACCTGGAACAGGGCGTCCCGGCGATGCGTCCGGCAGCGGAACTCGGTGAGGAAGCCGGCGCCGTAGTCCTCGTACATGCCATGGTATTCGGAGATTAGCCCCTCCTTGATGGGCGTGTCGACATCGATAGTGCCCTCCAGCACCATCTCCGCGTGGGCCGGTACCATCAGGTCAACAGTCCGGCAACGCACGAGCTCCACCGGCTGGCCAAGCAGCTTGCCGGCGCAATGCATCTCGTCGTCGCCCAGCCCGAGATAGAGACACCCCGCGAGCTGGATCGCGGGATGTGCGCCGAGCACGACCGCGATCTCCAGCTTTTGCCCGAGGCTGGCGGCTTTGCGGGCGAGATGGGCGAGATGGTGGTTGGGCGCGATACCGATCATGCCGGTCGCCGGACCGGTCACCAGGATGCGGGCGTAGGAAGCGTTGCCCCGTCCGGTCTGCGGGTCCTTGGCGACGATCAGCCCCGCCGTGATATAGGGCCCGGCCTCAGCGGCGAAGAAGGTAGGCACCGGCAGGCCAGCCAGTGGATCGGCCGTAGTGATAACCTCCTGAACCGGCCCCCCGGTGATTTCGACAGGCGGGATTGCGCCATCGATCGCCTCGATAAGTCGGCGTTGGATCTGATCCTTGTCGATCTTCAGCGCACGGGCGATCCGGTCGCGGTTCGACAACAAATTACCGACTGCCCGAAAGCTGCTGCCCGCGACCTTGTCGAAAATCAACGCCTTGCCGCCGTCGGCAACGGACAGGCAGGCGGAGAGTTCGAAATGCGGCGAGACCTCGTCGGGAACATGGGCAAGTTCACCGCTCGCATCGAGTTCAGCCAGATAGGCGCGCAGCGATTGGAGTGACGACATGAACGCATCCTGTACCGGGCGGCGCGCGACCTGCCCGCAACTGATGGGGCTGGTCGGGCCCCTGTTCGACGAAGCGGCCGCCATGGCGCCGCCTCGGTGAGATGGACGGACGGCGGACGTGCCGCCCGGAGGGGCGGCACCCGTGACGGGGCGCCGCGCCAATATGGTCACAGCCGTTCGACGGTCAGCCAGACGACGTCCTTGGTGGTGTAGTTGCTCTCCCAGATGGCGGCGCCGAGGCGCTCGATCTGGCCGAGATCTTCCACGGCGATCTGACCGAGGACGGGAGCGAGAAGATCCTCGGTGGTCGGGCCATACTGCACGATGATCTTTTGACCGGTGTTCTGTGAGAAACGCACGCGCCCGAAAGGCGCCTCGCGGATCACCTCGCGCCAGGCGACCGGTGCCGTGGAGAGGATCGGTGTCCAGGCATAGATCGACTTGCCGGTGACCATGGCGTGCGACTGGGGCACGCGGAATGGCGCCGCTTCCAGGACATCGCGGCAGAGCTCGGGATTGCGGAAGGTCGCCAGCTGTACCTTCACCGAAATGCCGAGTGGTTCCCAGGACATCCTGATCCAGGCATCGCCAATCGCTTCGGAAGGGATGCGTGACACGTCGAAATAGGAGCGATCCTCGGGCGGCACGCTGTCGTAGCGGAACTGATCGCCGAGGTCCCAGGGAAAGTAATGATGGTTCCAGGCGTTGAGGCGGTTCGCGTAGCGGTTGAGCGCCGCGAGGCCCGTGGCGATGTCCTCGATACCGGCGGTGGGGAAGGCCTCGCGCAGGCGCTCAGCGAAGTCGCCGAGCTTCCTGAGGCCGCTGTAGCCGAGATAATGCGAATAGGCCGGGTCGAACTCGGTGAACAGCTGCGCCATCTCGGCCGCCGTATACTTGCCGGACCGCGCCATTCGTACCAGCGGGTACAGCGTATAACCCGTGTAGTCGCGGAGCATGCCGGCCGCGATGTCGTAGGTCCCGAAATATTGGCCGTACGAGCCGGCATTGTCGCCATGGCGGCCAGTGCGGACAAGACGCCACTCCTCCGGCTCGACACTGGTGATGGCGGCGCTCTCGACGTCGAGCGCGGCGGCGATTGTCTTGACATCGGTCATGGTCAGCTTCCGGTTCAGATGCAAGGGGCCCGGCACATCGTGACGGCTGGGCGGGATCAGAGAATTTTCGAGAGAAAAGCTTGCGTTCGCGGGCTCTTCGGCTGGTCGAACACCTCCGCCGGCGGGCCTTGTTCGACGATCCGCCCGGCATCAAGCATGATCACCCTATCGGCGACCTCGCGGACGAAGCCCATCTCGTGGCTGACGATCAGCATCGTCATGCCCTGCGCGGCAAGGTCGCGCATGACGGCGAGGACCTCGCCCACCATCTCAGGGTCAAGGGCGCTGGTCGGTTCATCGAAAAGGATCAGCTCGGGATCCATCGCGAGCGCGCGGGCGATAGCCACCCGCTGCTGCTGGCCCCCCGAGAGCTGGCGTGGATAGGCGTGGGCCTTGTCGGCAAGCCCGACTCGGGCGAGATGTTTCTCGGCCACGGCGCGCGCGTCGGTTTTCGACCTGCCAAGGACGTGCACCGGAGCCTCCATGACATTCTGGAGGGTGGTGAGATGCGGAAACAGGTTGAAGCGCTGAAACACGAAGCCGATGGAGCGGCGCTGGGCGGCGACCTTGCGCGCCGGCAGCTTGATCAGCCCGCCGTTCGCCCCCACCCGCACGCCGAGCGTCTCGCCGGCGATGCGTACTGTGCCGGCCGACGGCGCAAGCAGATGATTGAGGCAGCGGATCAATGTGGTCTTGCCCGATCCCGAGGGCCCGATGATGGCAACGACCTCGCCCCTGGAAACGGAGAAGGAGACCCCCTGGATGACTGGCAGGGCACCGAAGTGCACCTCCACGCCGTCGCATTCCACAAAGGCCGGTTCACGCGCAGCCGACTTCATCACGCTGCCCTCGCGTTGGCCGTGACGGTGCGGCGCGAACCCGACAGGCTCCGCTCGATCAGCATCTGGATGATCGTCCAGGCACCGGTGAGCGCGAGATAGTAGACGGAGACACCGAGATAGACCTCGAAGGACTTGTAGGTCGCCGATTGCACCTCTTCCGCGACTCGGAAAAGCTCCGGCACCGCGATCACGCTGAGCAGGGAGGTCGTTTTCAGCATCTGGTTGAACTGGTTGCCGAGCGGCGGCACGATGACGCGAGCAGCCTGCGGCAGGATGATCCGGCGCATGGCAAGCGCGGGCGTCATGCCAAGAGCCTGCGCGGCCTCGGATTGGCCCTCATCGATGGACTGGATGCCGGCACGGATGATCTCGCTCATATAGGCTGCCTCATGCAGCCCAAAAGTGACGATGCCGGCGACCAGCGCGCCCTGCACCCACAGCGGCCCGATGAAGACACGCGGCGGGAACAGGTCCGCACCACCCAGGAGATAGGGCAGTCCATAATAAATCAGCACGAGTTGCACGAGAACCGGCGTTCCGCGAAAGAAGAAGAGATAGCTTTGATTGAAACCGCGCAGCAACCCGAACCGGCTGAGACCCGCGAGCGCCAGAAGACAACCCAGAATGACGCCGAGAACCTGCGAGGTGACCGCGGCCACCACTGTCAGACCCAGCCCCTTCAATAGCGCTGGGCTCGGCGAGAACACGAAGCGAAGGAAAAAGCTCGTGTCGAAGACGAAGCTCACGTCGCTATCGAAATAGGCAAGAATTGAATTCAGCATGGTGCTAGCCGGCTCGGCTCAATGTCTTGACGATCCCAAAAGGGTCGAAGGCAGGTCACGGGCAGGGCTTGGCGCTGGTGCACATGGTCATGCCGGCGGCAACCCCCCATTTGTCGGCCATGGCCTGCAGCTTGCCGCTTGCCTGCAAATCGTCGAGCGCCTTGCGGAATGCGGCGGCGACGTCCTCGCGCGGCTTGGTGACGATGATCCCGAGCGTCGAGGGGGGCACTGGCGCGCCGCCAATTTCGAACTTGCCGTTCGATCGTGTCTGGAAATAGGACAACACCAGGGTATCGCCGACCATGGCGTCGACGCGGCCCAGATCAAGTTCCTGGAATGCGATCGTATTGCCGGGGAAAGCGGCGATCTCCATGGGCGGCTTGCCGAGCTTGGTCAATTCCTCGTTCGCGGCCTCCAGGCGGCGCTGGTTGGCGCTGCCAAGGAGCACCGCGACGCGCTTGCCGGACAGGTCGAGATAGGTCTTCAGATTTTGCGGGTTGCCCTTCTTGACGAGCAGACCCGAGGCCACCGCCCAGTAATCGACGAAATTGTACTTTTGAAGACGCTCTGGGCTCTTGGAGGTGCTGGCCATGATGGCGTCGCACTGGCCGGTATCGAGAGCGGGAAAGATGCCGGAGAACTTCACGTTCATGATCTCGATCGGCAGCTTGAGCTCGTCACCAATGCCCTTCAGCATGTCGATAGCGACACCGGTCGGGGTCGAGCCATCCTCTGCCATATACTGGTTGGGAGGGCTGTTGAGGTCCGAGCAGAAGACAATCTTGCCCGCCTTGGTGAGGGAATCGGGTGCGGCTTCGGCCATGCCGATACCGGCCACCAGCGAAGCTGCCAGGATGAATGCGCGACCGGCTATGGACATGGAATGCCCCTCATTCAGCGTATGAAGAATTTCCACGGAGTGTCGGGGAGGTTGCCCTCACTTTGGACGCGAGAAATGCCGAAGCTGACAATCATGAAAATCGAACGTCACCTGCGCTTGGCCTTCACGCCGTGATTATGTTCACCCCATGCTCAGATTTGTGGCTTCCATCCTGCGGCGCTCTATGCTGCTCTTGGACGCCAGAAGGACGCTTCCACGGCTGAAGGGGCCGCGATGAACACATCGGGGATGGAACTGAGACAGCTCGGTTACTTTGCTGTCGCTTGCCAGAATCCCAACTTGGTGGCGGCCGCGGCGGAACTTGGCATCGCACAGTCGACCCTGAGCGCTGGTCTGCAGGCTCTGGGGGAACAGTTTGGCGTTGCCTTGTTCCAGCATGCGGGTAAGCGTGTCTATCCCCAGCCGGCGGCGCTCTGGCTGTTCAGGAATGCCGTCACGCTGCTGCACGCGGAGAGCTTCGCACGCGCCTATATTCAGTCAGGAGCGGAGGGCGGCATTCGGCGCGTCGCCATTGATCTCAATCTCAGCTTTGCCATCGGGCGGTTGTCGAAGGCCCTCGGGCGTTGCGTCGAGCTGCTGCATCCTCTGAATCCCGATGTTTTCTTCGACTACAGATTTCTTTTTGGTCCCGAGGGGCCCGCGAGCGAGCCGAGTGGGGTGGGGCCACTGATCGCCGCCGATCCATGCGGGGTGATCGAGATCGACATGATCGATCCCAGCCATTCCGGAAGCCGGGATATGATCCCGCTGATCGACGATCCCTGGGTGGCGGTATCGCTGGCGAAGCCATTAGGGGAGGTCGAGAGCACACCGCTTGTGCTGCTCCGGATGTCGCGAGACCTGCAGAACAGCTTGATGCAGGCGGCAGAAGCAGGCGGTTTCGCTCATCGAATTCAGATCGTCGACGAGGACCCGACCCGGCTGCCGCGGCTGATGATCGAGCAACCCCAGGCCGCCTTTGTCATGCCGCGCAGCATGCTGTCGAACCGGTTGGGTCTTATCGACGTCCATGTCGAGCCGCTGCGGCTGGGCGCGTCGCGGTGGATAGGCGCACGCATCCGCGTTGACCATCCTGCCGCGCGTGTATTCGTGGATGCGCTCAGAAATATTCTGCAGAGCCGCGAGCAGAATGTTGTCTTTCAGCCGAAGATTACGCTGCGGCAGATGCGCTACTTCCAGCTTTTGCATCGCAGCGGTGGCATCGCCGCCGCGGCGCGGGCCGCGAACGTGACACAGCCGGCTGTTACCGCCCAGCTTCGCAAGCTTGAGCAGACCCTCGATACACCTCTCTATCGCATCGCGGGCGGCAGTCTGGCGATCAATACGGCTGGCGAGAGGCTGCGCACGGTTGTCGATGCCATCGAGGTTGGGCTGAAGAAGATTGCGACCGGGCGTGACGCGGTGGTTGCGGGCCATAGCCAGCTCGTTCGCATTGGCATGATTCCCGTTGCGGACAGTGGCAGCACGGTCGCCAGGGCCATGGCCGCCGCGATCACCAGCTTGCGCCGTGCATGGCCCGGGTACACTTTCAGGATCGTCGAGGCGCGGACGAAGACGCTGCACGATCTCGTCAGTAGCGGTGCTGTCGCCTTCGCGGTCGTGGAAACCGCAAATGCCCAGGCGACGCGTGTTCCACTTGGCCTTTATGAACCGCTGGCCCTGATCGCCAACAAGGCGCTTGGCCTCGAAGACGGCGTCGCCATTCCGTTCTCGCGGTTGAAGGATCTCCCGCTCGTCCTTGGTGGAGCGTCCTTCGGAATACGCGCCCTGCTCGACCAGGCGGCCAGGGCGACGGGGATAAGGCTTAGAGCCTGCATTGAAGTCGAGTCATTTCCCCTAAGCCTTGCGATGGTGGAGCAGGATGAGCTCTGCACCGTGCTTCCGCCGCAAGCCGTGCTGGATAGCGCGCTCCGTGAACGCGTAACGGTTTCCACGTTGGTCGACCCCGTCATACGGCAGCCGCTCAACGTGATATTCTCGGGACAGCGGGCGTTGAGTGATGTCGAGCGCGACTTCATCGCGCTCCTGAAGCAGCAGTTGTCGGCGGTTCTGCAGAAAAACACGGAATACGGAAACGAGGTTGCGCGGCCCTGAGCCGTAACGAAGAAGCGCCGCTCGGAGACATCTCAGCACGGCCATGTCTTCTCCGTTATGGCGGGTGGTCCCGGCTGGAAGAGCCGGCACCGCCTCCGGATCCGCAAGTTATGCTCTTGTGTGGAATTAGACCGCGCGGGTCACGCCGCCATCGACCCGGATATTCTGTCCGGTGATAGCCGGCTGCATCCGACAGGAGGAAAGCAATGGTCGCGGCTATTTCCTCCGCCTTGCCAAAACGGCGCATCGGCACGCTATCGCGACGCTCTTCGGTCGCCGGCAGGCTGTCGATCCAGCCCGGAAGCACGTTGTTCATGCGGATGCTCTTCGCCCGCATAATCGTCCGCGAGCGATCAATCGATCCCTGCTCGACCTTAGGACGAGCCGAGCGCTTAATTTTGGCACGAGGGCGCGCGAGCCACTCGTATGGGAAACAAGAAATGGCGCACCGGACAGGATGAAACTGGGAACCTCTATATTATTGTAAGTGTTATATAATTTCTGTCTGTGAGGCGCCAGGCGGTGGTCAGGTTGGTCCCTTCTGCAAAATCAGGAATAGGTTGCCAATTTTGTCGTAGAGACCAAAATCGAGATGGTTCATGCGCCATCTCAATTTGTCAGGACGCTGAACCGAGATCCCATAGCTTTGGAGTTGCGGTACCGCAGACGGATCGTCCAGCAAAGGATCGATTTCCTTCATTAGCGTTCGTGGACAAAGGTTGACTGAGGAATCTGGTTTTGATTCAAGGCTTCCATTTGGAGGTAGCCTTGGGCGAACGGATTGGCGTGACGGACGAGGAATGGGGTCTGATCGGTCCGCTTCTTCCGGCTGAACGTGGTCGCGGCTGCCGGCCTGCTCAGGACAATCGCAGCTATTTCGAAGGCATGATGTGGATGGCGCGCACGGGAGCGCAATGGCGGCATCTGCCTGACGAATACGGCAAGTGGAACAGCGTCTTCCGCCGTTACCGACGCTGGGTCGAGACCGGCGTATTCGAGGCAATGCTCGAAACCCTGGCCGAACTGGTCGAGCGCGATCGAAGCGCCGACATGATCGACAGCACGGTTGTCCGGGCACATCATTGTGCGGTCGGCATAAAAAGGGGACTCAGGAGGCCGAGGCGCTTGGCCGATCGCGCGGCGGCTTCACCACCAAGCTCCATGCCCGATGCGATGCCAAAGGCCGTCCGCTCGGTTTCCTCCTGACGCCCGGGCAAACCCACGACACCCAAGGCTTTGCGCCTTTGTTTCGGATGATTTCCGACCGGATCGAGGCTTTCCTGGCCGACAAGGGCTACGATGCAGACGCCATTCGCGAGGAGATCGCTGAGGCCGACATCGAAGCCGTCATCCCCGCAAAGAGCAATCGGCGCGACCCGATCCCGCACGACAAAGCCAAATACAAATGGCGAAACCAGATCGAGCGGCTCTTCAACAGGCTGAAGAATTGGCGACGCGTCGCCACCCGATACGACAAGACCAAGGAATCCTACCTCGGCTTTGTCGCCATCGCCGCAGTCAAACTATGGATACCCTTTGTCCACGAGCGCTAGTCGAACTACCTGCTGCGCAGCCATCGTTCCCCCCATAGTCGTCCCGGCGGTGGTAATTGCAGACATCAAAACTGCGGAACCAGAAGGCACATTCGCTGTTGCGCGCTGCTCGTGCAAGGCATGGAGTCGAGTGCGTTCCGTAGACCCTGGAGTAAACACGTCGTGATCGAAGATGGCGACGATTTCAAATTCGTTTCTCGTCACATGACAGAACGCAAGTTCGTTTGTCCGGTCAGCATGATCTTGCGAAGCTGTGACATCGCCCAAATGGAAATGATGGAATCCCATCACATTTAAAACTTGGTCTTTGTCGGACCAACGGTCCTCAAGTGTCGCGCTAGGGGCAGATGAAGCAGGCGTAAAGCCTTGCGTCAAAGGCGCGAGTGATAGATGGGGCGTCAAGTCCTCACCAGCTTGGACTCTGGCAAGTAGCTTTGCTACCTGTGGTTCCCATACAGTCCAGCGAGAGTCATTCTTAGCTTCGGCGCAGATGGAAACTGATCGTGATCGCTGCCCGACAAAGCGAATACGCCAGTTGAAGTAGGCGATTAGGACATCTGTGATTGATTTTTGCTCCATCACCTTTTTGGACGCCCGGTCATTTGGAAATCGCGGAATGGCGAAAATCAAATCATTTCTGAAGCGTTCGATTCTCTTTGAAGTGGTCATGTGGGACACGGACTTTTTTACTTACTCTTTCTAGGTCTATGGATCCGAGGCGTCGACAAACTCGTTCCTTGCCGTCGGGTAGGACTCGGCTGATCCCTCACACGTTGCCTGCAATCCGCAGGAGATAAGTCGCACGCGTCTCAATAACCGCGCGGACGGCCTTCAGGACCTTATTTTTGGTGCCGCCTTCCTCAAACTCGGCCAGAAGCCCGTCCGCCTCTTTCCCGATGCGTCCAGCAAGATCGGCGATGTCCTTGACTAACAAGCGCTGCGCGCCTCGCGTTTCTGGCACGAGCGTCAGCCAGTGTTTCAACTGGATGGTGTCAGGGACCGCCCGCCCGCCAATCGCCATGGCTTGTTTCTTCGCAAGCCGCGGATAGGCGGCCGTGCAGACGACATCGTAGAGTGGCGCAAGGTCGGGAACCTTACCGCGATAAAGCAAGGCATAATTCTTCCCGTGCGCGTCGGCATTGCCGACAAGGTAATGGAAAATCAGCGCACGTATGAAGGCCAGCCGATCCGCCGCCGGGCGAGCGGTGGCCCGGTCGATCAGCCCCAACGACCGCTCTGTTCCCGGCCCCCCTTCTTCCTCATATTTGAGTTCTGGCGGCACGCTGAGCGCCTGACAGAAGTCCTCTTGATGAAGACGCGTGATGGTCCCGTCATTGTGGGCGGCACGGTCGTAGCGTTCCACAAGAAGAAACGGGATCGTTCCGCCGTAGCGCATTTCGACAGAAGGCACGGGAAGCTTCAGGCGCGCTGCCAGCCGCAGACAGAACAGCTCGTTCTCAACCGTGCCGTCGAGCGCCTGGATGAAAGGCTTCAGGATATGCGTCGTCGGGCGCCCGCCTTTGGCGAGCCCAATGGCATCGCCTTCCACGCAGACAGCAATTTTGTCCTGCGCGCCGGCGAGCGAAAGCCGCACCCCTTCCTCGCCGCCGAGCAAAGGGCGTTCACGCAGCTTGCCGAGGATTTCCTCAAGGCGGGGCTGGCTCAAAATTTCGATGCCGTCATCGTCGGACGAGGGCGGTGCCTCACCAGCCGGATAGAGAGACAAGGCACCGGCACATTCACCGCCGATAACTTCCAGCAGCCCGAAAGCGTTGCCCGCCGAGATTCCGAGCGCACCCGCCAGACGCTGGCGCGCCCCTTCATCCGGCAACAGGCCGGAGAAGAAAGGGCGAACAACCCTATCCGTATAGGGAGCCTCCTGCAGTGGCATCGAAAAAGAGATGGCGCGCGGGTCCGGCCCCGTGAGATAGCCGGGGTCATAAGCAAAGCTCAGAGCCCCCGCCTCGTCCTGAGCGAGCGCACCGGCCTTCGTCTCGCCGAACCACACATCCAGCAGATGCGCCATCAGCCGCCCTCCTGCCGTCTGCCGACAGACACGGTCAGCCCCAGGGACGCCGCCACCTGAAGGGCGCGGCCGATCTGGCAGCTTTCCTTTCCAGCCTCCAGCTCGCGCACGAAGCGCACGCCGACACCCGTCAGGCCCGCCAGCTGCTCCTGCGTCAATTTCTGCGCCTTCCTCTCTGTGCGGATGAGAAGGCCCAAGCTCTTGCTGTCTAGGATCGTTTGCATAAATCACCCCTATCGGGACGATTTTACCGAAACATTCGTTAAAAATCCAGAAAAAGAACCGAACGGGATGATTTTAGTATTCACTGCCGAGCACAGCTCCAAAACGTCCCGTACGGGACGAATTAGACCACGAACAGAAAAAAGCCAACCGCGCCGAGGGCGCGGTTGGCGTCGTCGCTGATTGGCTACTAAGCTGCGTTGTCCAAGCTGTCGGACAACGGGTCACGAGCGCGAAGAACTTCCGGAAGCCAGCCCGTCCCGGCAACCTCACGGGCAGCAAGCGCTGCCAGCTCGGCTTTCTTCATCCGGCTCCATGCCGGGGCTGCAGGCGTGCCTTTCGCCTCGCAGAGCGCCGATACGATCTGCGCGCTGCTGACCCGGCCGAAGTAGGTCGGAACGTCGGGAACGTAGTGCTCTGCCATATCGAACCCAATCGCTTCCGCCAAAGCGTCCGCGTGGGCAAGACGTGCGCCACCGATACGATCACCCTTCTGTCGGATGGCATCGATTGACAACGCTCCGATATGGGCAAGCAGCGCCAGCAACACATCCTGCGGCTGCTGCAGGCACCAGTTCCAGAGCATGGCAGGATCTTCGGGAAGACGCTCGCTCCATGCCCGATGCGAATCCGCCATCCGCTGCACGGCGGCATAGGCCTCCGGCACGCTCATACTGCGCTCCGGGCTGGCGAAATCGACAGACAGCTTCACACAGGTCTCGTGCGCGAAGCGATAGAAGGCCTGTAGAGCCAGAGCATGAACGACGGCTGCTACCATGACTGATACGTTGCCAGCGGCTGTTGCCTGCAACGCCGACGTTCGACGTGCGGTCAGGTCGGTGATGAGCGTGGCCGGAAGCCCTGCTGATGGCACGACATCCGCAACCGGTTGTTCAGCAACCTCCGGCTCGACGGCGTCATCGCCACGCATCAGACCCCGCTCGACAGCAACATCACCGCCCCAGCCCACGCTGACGATAGCGCCAGCGGACGCCAGGACGTCGTCGCTCCAGCGCTCCTGCTGTGCCTCGATGTCATCGAGACGGGCCTGGATCTCATCAAGGCGCGCCAGCACCGTTTCATCGCCTTCGTCAGCTTCAGCCGAGTCGGCGAGTTCATCGTACTCGGCAGTCAGGGCGTCGATTTCCGCCTGCTGTTCGTCAGTCAACGGAACCCGCTCGGCAGCCGCACGGCGATATTCTGCCAGTGCGGTACGGTCGAGCGTAGGCATGATTTCAACCCAGCCCCAGCCTTCGGCGCGCACACCGTCGGCAATAGCAACGAGCTTCTCGGTTACGAGACGGTCGAGTAACGCCGGGTCCAGGATTGTTCCACTATGGCTGTCGTCGAACAGGTCGCGGCGCACCAGGCCACCAGCCTCCTCGTAGGCATGAAGCCCAACGAACTGCACACGCTTGTCGGAAACAGCGATTTCATGTTCCGTCAGGACGCTGCGGATAAGGCGTGCTGAACGGTTCCACTCCGGCAAATCGCAGAACACACACTCCTGGGCAGCGTGATCATCCGAAATCGCGAAGGCTTGCGCGACTTCGAGGTCAATATCGCCGTTACGATAGGCCTCAAGGATGACCGGGCTTAAACGCCCCAGCTTCAGACGTTTGATGACAACAGCTTCGCTAACCCCGAACCGCCGAGCGACGACATCGGCGCTGAGACCACGGTCCACGAGGTCTCGGAAGGCCTCGAACTGGTCTGCAGGGTGCATGGCGACCCTGACGACATTCTCGACAAGGCTGATTTCACCAGCATCAGCGTTGGTAGTCACAAGCTGGCACGGGATTTCCGCGTCGCTGGCGATGCTCCCCTTCTCAGCGAGCTGTTTCAGGGCGAGCAATCGGCGCTGCCCGGCGACGACAGCATATTTACCGCCTTTGACTTTGCGGACGATGGGCGCCTGCAAGAGCCCGTGTGCGGCAATCGAGGCACAAAGCTCTTCGATTCCTTCGGACACACCGGTCTTGCGGACATTGCCGTCCCATGGGACGAGCTTGTTGAGAGGGATAGATAGCGTCTCGGTCATGACTTTCTCCTTTGTTGTCGGTTGGCTCAAGACGCCAAGGAGAAAGGACGGGCGAACAAGCCGCCGGGTCACTGCTGAAAGCAGGTACGGCCAACACGGCCCGGCAAAGCCGGGGTGGTGCGGGCAGGCCGTTGACCGGGCGGCGCGCCCGGCCGTGATGGCGTCATGGATTGAGCGAACGGCAACGCGGGAAGTTATGTCCAGACGACCTATGCCTCGCTTGCATGGGTGCTGCCCCTTCGCAATCCCAACACGCAAGAGAGGTCAAGCTCGACACCGAATTTGACATTGTCAGCACTTTTCTACTATAGTCCTGACATGGAGAGTCGCCATGAGTGATGGGCCTCATAAAAGTCTGCCGATGAGACGGCACTGGAAAGACCTCGCGGAGCGAGCGGCCAAGGCCGCTTACTCCGCAGCCGAGGTTTGCGAAGCCTTGCCTCACGCCCTTCGGAAGGATTTGCGCGAGGCGCCACTTGCATCCATCCGCGATATTCTATCCGGAGGTCAGGGGTCTCTTTTTGCGGACGACAAAATTCAGCGTCTGGAGGCGGTCCGGCAAAAAAGTGTACGGTCAGCGGCCAGCAATCTTGTCATCGATTGCGCGATCCAATCCGTTGCGGACGGGCTAACGGGCGACACGGCCTACAGGGCAACCTTGGAAAATGCCTGCGCAGAGCGCGTGTGCGGCGGGTTCCGAAGCGTCGAAGAACATTATCTCCGTGAAGCCGGTGCGCGCAGTGCGAATTTTGTGCGTCAGCGGCTTGACGCAGCGCGCCGCCAGCAGGATTTCGCAGCTGTTGTTTCGGGGATGATGTCTGATGGAAAGGCGCCGCATGGCGGTGACCGTCTCCCCCGACACACGGGAATCGACGAGGGGCCAAGCCTATGAGCGCTGATCCCTATTTCATGCATATGCCTGCAAAAGAGATTGATGTCGTCGAGCAGGGCCGACACGCGCGGACCGGACGTGTCGCCTTCACGCTAGGGCGCGATGTCAGGTTCTCGACCGCTGCGCTGGAGTCGTTCGCATTCGCAGGGTGGGAGGCGATAACCCACGACGCTCTCATCGTTGCAGCGGCCGTGGAATATGCTGACAAGATCGTAAAGCGGCCAACCCACGGCTGGGGCCGCCGCCTGAGCCTGCGCGTCCCGGTCCACGATCCAGGGCGATGGGCCGCGCCGGAAGTGGCTGAGGCCCTGCATGATGCGCTTGGCTTTCTCACCGGGGATGTGTGGGCAATCAAGTTCGTAACCCGCAAGCGACCAGAACCTGTTCTCTCGCCGGGTATGCTGCCTTTGCCAGTACCGACGCAAGCGATCCTCGCCTTCAGTGATGGCATGGACTCGCGTGCTGTTGCAGGGCTTACGGGCGCAGCGCTTGGTGATCGCCTAGTGCGGGTGCGCGTTGGATCGAAGACGTCCGACCGACCACGTCTGAACGGCAGGCCGGAGCCCTTTACCGCTGTGCCATATGACGTGCTGTCAGATATGCCCAACCGAGAAACAAGCGCCCGGACGCGCGGCTTCAAGTTTGCTGTTATCAGCGCAATAGCGGCTTATCTGACTGGGGCCGACGAAATCGTCATTCCGGAAAGCGGTCAGGGCGCGATTGGTCCCGCCCTCCTGACGGTAGGACATGCCTACCCCGATTTCCGCAATCACCCTCGTTTCACGCGACGGATGGAGCGGCTTGTCAAAGCCTTGCTGGGCAAGGAGGTCCGCTATGTCTTCCCGCGCCTGTGGAATACCAAGGGCGAGACGCTGCGCGCGTTCGCGGCTATCGATACCGCCGAGAGCTGGCGCGGCACCAAATCCTGCTGGCGCAATAGCCAGTGGAGCTCCGTGAACGGAAAGCAGCGGCAATGCGGTGTATGTGCTGCCTGTATGCTCCGTCGCGTGAGCGTTCACGCTGCAGGCCTCACCGAAGATCCTGACACCTATATCTGCGCTGACATGACGGCTGGCACGCTGGAGGAAGCGGTCGCGCCGGGCTTTACGAAAGTGAAGGGCGCGTTCCGCGACTATGCGGTTGCTGGTGTCCTTCACATGGATCACCTCGCGGACATGGCATCCGAGGACCATAAGGCCGAGATCGCCCGACATGCAGCATTGCTTGGTCCGGCCCTGGGCCTTTCGCCCGCTGATGCTCACGAGCGATTGGCGACCCTCCTCAACAAGCATTCAGAAGAATGGAAGACTTACATGAGCTCCCTGGGAGCGCGCTCGTTCGTAAGACACTGGGCGCGTACTGAACAATGACTGAGAATTCAGACAAACTTCCCGACACGGAGGTCGGCGAGCGGCTGCGCATAGCGCGCGAGACGGCAAAGTTCACGCAATCGGCCGCCGCTGAAGCCATTGACGTGGCCCGCACCACCATCGTGGCCATCGAAAAAGGCCAACGTCGCATACGCATGGACGAGCTACAGAAGCTAGCAACGATTTATGGCACTTCTGCCAACGCAATCTTGCGTCAGGAGGCAGTACACCTTGATATGGTCCCGCGCTTCCGCAAGCTGCCTCAAAGCGGCGGTGACGCGATTGAGAATGCAGTGCGCCTACTGAACGACCTTGTCCGTGCCGAGGTCGAACTGGAAAATGCGCTCGGCGTGAAGCGTATTCGCAATTTCCCGCCGGAGCGTCCGATATTGCCGGGCGACGTGCGCGCGCAGGCCGAGCAGGACGCGCAGGAGCTGCGCGACTGGCTGGGCCTCGGGCCCGGGGCGGTACTCGACATAGTGCCAATCCTGGAACAGCTCGGCATCCGCGTCTATGTACGGCGGCTCGACGGTAAAGTGTCAGGACTATTCGCTTATGATGACGCTGTCGGCGCCTGTATCTTGCTCAATGCAAGCCATCCGCCGGAGCGCTTTCGGCAAACCGGGATTCACGAGCTTGCTCATTTTATCTCGGCCCGCCGCCAGCCAGAGGCGCTGACCGAAGATGAGAAATTCTCCTCACGCGAAGAACGATATGCCGGCGCGTTCGCGCCCGCGTTCCTCGCGCCCGCGCGCGCAGTGCGCCAGCGTTTTGCGGAGATCACCGCAGGCCAGTCCCACCTGACCCGCCGCCATATTATCCTGCTTGCGCATGATTTCGGTCTCGCCCGTGAGGCCATCGTACGCCGGCTGGAAGACCTGTCCTTGGCTAAGAGTGGGACGTGGGATTGGTTTCAAAAGAATGGCGGGATCACGAATGAACAGGCCCGTCAGGTACTGGGCGAACTGCCCGACCGTTCCCTCCATGCAGCGGACGCACGCGGCCCGGTGCCGCCCCGGCTTGCGCTGCTGGCGCGCGAAGCCTGGAAGCGCGGGTTTTATAGCGAAGGCCAACTGGCGCGCCTGCTCCATCTGGATCGGCACGAAATGAGGGAGGTTCTTGACGGCGCAGAACTTGAGGAAAGCGAAGAGAATGAGCTCGTCAAACTTCCTCATTAATCCGCACCCTGTTCTCGTGGCCGACGCCAGCGTTGTTATCAACCTCAATGCGACCGGGTGTGCACGCGCTATCATGGCGGCCCTTCCCAACCGGTGGGCAGTTACGGCCAACGCTCGGGCCGAACTAATCCAGGGTATGCGCAACGGCCATAATGACGCGGGCGCCCTGCAGGGTTTGATTGATGCGAGAGCGATTGATCTTGTCACCGTCGGAGAGATGGGAGGCCGCGTCTATGAAAGCCTTATTGATGGATCAGCCCTGCGAACCCTTGATGATGGCGAAGCCGCGACCATCGCCTATGCCTATGAGGCGGACGGAATCGCGCTCATCGATGAGCGCAAGGCTATGAGCCTTTGCGCGAGCAGCTTTCCGAAGCTTCCCGTGGTCTCCACCGCCGAATTACTCTTGCACGAGGCCGTTATTCAGGCGCTCGGCCCGGAGGGTCATATCAAAGCGGTCATGGCCGCACTGCAAAAGGCCCGGATGCGCGTACCTCCGGCACATATCGCCCGTCTCGTTACGGTCATCGGCGAGGATGCGGCCGTCTCCTGCATGAGTCTGCCAAGGGCGGCGCGCGCGGCGGTATGAGATGCCTCTTGGCAATTTCCCTCAGGCAGCGCGCACAAGCGCTGCTGATTTTGGGTCATAGCGGTACGCCGTAATTGTTCCATCCCTGATCCGCTCTACAGCCTCGTCTACGACAAAGAGCGGAACGAGGAACCATTCGCGTGGAACAACGGGATTGCCAAATCTGTCTTTGATTTCAACATCCAAACGCGCCACATCGAAAATTCGGTGAATTAAGTTCTCAAGTCTGGAACGGTTGATATTGTAAAGCTCATAGGTGGCTACCAACTCGACATCGGCCATCAGGAAAGTCGGGTCCAGTTTCGCGTTGCCGAAACGCCGCGCGACTTCCCCGCCTGTCACTCCGATCTTGTGCAACACGTCACGATTGGCCGCCACAACCGGATGGTCCGATTTGCTACGCAGCACATAGATGGTCCCGCTTGCCTGATCGCCCTCTGCGCTTTCACTCGCGAAAAGCGGCCCCGCCACGGGGTCCGTTATGCGCCTTCCGGCATCATCACGGTGAAGTGCGCGCTGGAGTGAACGAAGGAGAACATCGCTTTCCGTAGCGTTGTCGTAAATGACGCGCAGACGGCTATCGCGCCGCTCATACTGCGTTGTGAATTCCTCGCCGACTTCCGCGACATAAGCGATCTGGCCGCCGACAATAAAGAATTCGCCCTTCTGAATCTCGGCCATTGTCTGGAAAGGCCGAGTCTCACGAACACCTGATTGTAAGTCCTTCCTGACCTGTTCAAAGAGCGGCTTGAACCTGTCGAAGTCTTCGCAGACGGTACGGTTGCCGATCTCCTCGGCCGCGCGCTTTTCAGCGCTGCCTCGAACGTGGCGCAGGGCCGTGATATCGGCGCTGCCGTCAGCACCGCTCAGCTCGGCCAGCAGTTCATCCTCGTCGATTTCATCGTCAGCTACAGCTGCGGCGACCGTATCGGCACCAGTCAGCAAACCCTGGTGGTCCAAAGGAGTAAGCACGGTTCGGCATTCTTCCAGACCGCGCAAACGGTCAAGACGCACCGCATAAAGGCGCTCAAAGATGTCACGATCTTCGCCGTGCTGCGGGGCATGGCCATGTTTGTCGACGAAGCGCTGGATTTCTTCAAATCCAGCGATGATGCGTTCCTCGCGGGGCGACCGCCCGCCCTTCTTCTCGGGCTGGGCAAACTCGTCGAGTTCCGCCCTCAGTTCATCAAGATCCGGGTCACTCATAGCGGCCCTCATCCTTGAAGCGGACAAAGGCTGCGGCGCCCTCGGCCATCTTCTTCTCCCATGCGTCAGTCGAGCTGATCGAGGGCAGCCGTCCTCGCTCTTTCTTGAATTTAAAGGCGCGTACGGCGAGAGCCTTTGCTTCGTCCGGCGTCAGCGTCGTCCGCTTGGCGGCAATCGCCGCTGCGACCTGCTTCAGACTATCCTCGCTCATCGTCTTGGCGAGAATAGCGTACGCCTCGCCGAACGGGTTGATCCGGTCAATCAGGTCGATGTCGAGTTCACGGACATCCATCGCGAACTTGCGTACGCCATCAATCAGGGCCGTGTTGGCGCTGGGCTCGGCATCGCCGTCACCCAGTGCAATCTGCTTTGCCTGCTGGGTCAGGTTCAGCGCGGCTATCGCGTGCTGACGCACCGCTTCCTGATCCTCGTCATCAAGTTCGGGATATTTGTCCTTGATGATTTTACCCATGCGGACCTGCGTCAGTTCCTCGGGGATAAGTTCCTCGTCGAACAGACCGCGCTCGATGGCCGTCTTGTCCTGTACAAAGGCCGCAATCACCTCGTTCAAGTCTTCCTGGCAGATGCGGGTCGCTTCCTTGCTCTTGGGTTCGGCCAGTCCCTTGATCTCTATCTGGAACTGCCCCGTCTCCTCATTGAAGCCGACATTGCACTTCTTGGGGTCATAGCCGCCTTCGCCGTAATCAAAGCCCTCAACCGGGCCGCTATTCTGGTTCTTGGGCGTGAAGTTGAATCGCGGGGCGAGCACCTGCTCCATAAGAAGGCTCGCGGCAATGGCCTTGAGCGTGTCGTTGACCGCTTCCGTCACGGCTTGTTCCGACGCATCCGGCTCGGCGATGAGATTGGTGAAGCGGGCACGGGTCTTTCCCGGTGCATCCCGCGTGGCCCGACCGATGATTTGCACAATCTCAGTCAGGCTGGAACGATAGCCGACCGTCAGCGCGTGCTCGCACCAAATCCAGTCAAACCCTTCCTTTGCCATGCCGAGCGCAATGATGATGTCGACATGATCCCGGTTGTTCTTTTGCGCCGGGTCTTTCAGCGACCCAGAAACACGATCGCGCTTCGATGCGTCATCGTCGACAAGATCGGCAATCCGCAAAACACGGCCATCGGCCGCCTTCACCAGCTGGAAACCCGTGGCCGGGTCAATGCCCTGCCACTCCCCCAACTCCTCGATGATGTGTTCGACTTCCCTGATCTTGTCCTTCGTGCTTTCGCGCGAATTGACGCTCGGGATGTGGACGATCGTCTTCTCCGCCGGGTCCAGAACCTGCAGAATGTCGTCCGAATACCGCCCTGAATAGAAGAAGTACCCGATATCCAGCTGCTTCAGATACTCATAGCCGTTGAGCTGTTCGTAATAGGTGTAAGTGACCGTATCGAACTTGGCCTCGTCCTGCGGCGCCAGGACGGGAACAGCATCCCCCCGGAAGTAGGAGCCGGTCATCGCTACAATGTGCGTCCGTTCACGCGCAATCAACTGGCCGAGATGCTGGCCGAGCCTGCTCTCTGGGTCGGCGGAAACGTGATGAAACTCATCCACCGCAATCAAGCGGTCATCGAACCTCTCGATGCCGAACTTGTCGACGGCGAAGCGGAATGTTGCATGAGTGCAGACCAGGACATTGTCGCTGCTTTCAAGAAACGCACCGACGGAATTGACCTTGCCGCCATCCTCGCCAGGGGCGTTGCACAGGTTCCATTTGGGCTGAACGACCCAGTCCGCCCAAAAGCCGTACTTCGACAACGGCTCGTCGTTAAAGCTGGAGCCGATGGATTTCTCGGGGACAACGATGATGGCTTGCTTCAGGCCCTGATTTTGCAGCTTGTCGAGCGCAATGAACATCAGCGCCCGACTCTTGCCCGAAGCCGGAGGAGATTTTATTAGCAAGTATTGCTCGCCACGACGGTCGTAAGCGCGCTCTTGCATCGGCCTCATGCCTAATGCATTTGTCTTTCTGGAGCTGCCGTGCTGAGCGTAGCTTACCGATACAGATGGAACCGTTCTCCCTTTATAGCTCATCTTCCCTCCCACTTAGAATACTCCCCACTCACGCCCGACTCCGCTCATGGTGAAACTTGCCCCCACAGCCTGGCTACGCTTTTTCCAAGCGGTACGCTCTGCTGATGAACCGATGGTCAGGTGGAATTCGCGAGCACCTGTTCGCTTGAAAAGTAAATTCTTGTTGTCGTAGCTGGGCGGCCCTCCGGCGCCTGGCACAGGCAGAACCAGTTTGTCCATCCCATTATCGCTGAAGGTTAACGAGCAGCTTACTAGTGGTTGTCCGGAGTATGAAATGTCGACGGTGCCAATCGGTGAGTTGCGATGCAAAACTTCTGGAAGAAAACCGAAATAGACTCTCGACAGTCTCTTCATCATAAGCTGGTTTCCTGGAAGGTGGGGGCCGCGATTTTTGGTGATGCCGCCTGCCTCAATCCAGAAAAAGCGGCACGCCCGCAATTTTTGTAGGTCTTTGCTGGTGAGAGACCCCCTTGTGGAATAGGGAGTGGCCAAATCATCGTCAGTGGGAACGGGGTTCTGAAGATTCTCAGTGCTTTCGTACAATTTGCGGTAGCCGTCGAGAAGAGGGCCCGTTAACGCATCCGCAGTGCTCCAATAGTGAGTAAACCAGCTTCTAAGTTCAGCAATTGTGTCTTTCGCCCTTGCATTCTCCCCCGCGGCCAGCCTGTCGATGCCAACCGCTAAGCCTGCCTCGCAGCCATTTGATAGTCCTGATCTCGAAACATTGCCTGAGCCAGTGAGGGCGTAATCAAACTGTGCACTACGAAACAAGAAAGCTTTTGGATGAAACGGCTTCAGCGGATTACCTCTGCGGTTGACCACCCCCTGGCCATCGGCCAACCTTACTGAAGCTCCCGGCAGTCCGCTCAAAACCTCTAATGCGACTGGCTCAGTGCGGCAGTAATCGGCCGAGGTCAGCCAGCGGGTCTGAATATGCGTCAGGTCCCCAATACGGCTCCTCAAAGTGGCAAGTATCCGTTGAAGTCCGCCCGATGTAATATAAGCGGCAGCCACATCGATCGATTGCAGATCAGGAACCTGCGCTATCATGTCAATCGCATCAAGAGTTGTTCTAGTGCTTGGTTGGCAAACGCTATAGATTTCCACCACGCCCTCCGCGTTGCGACGATCGCGATTTAATATTACTGAATGACGTCAGCTGAAGGGCAAACAAGTCGAACAGCTTTTCGAGGCGCTCAGTGTCATTCCGAAACCGCCTGCCAATATATATGCGCTCAAGTATTTCATCGTTATTTTGATGCGCTTCATTCACGAGAGGGAACTCACTCTCCATTCGATCTGGGTCATAAATGTCCCCAATCGTTGCAGGGTAATAGTGCTCGCGTGCCAACAGGATGTTAACAGCCGAGCGCTCAAGGTCGCTCAAGTTCCGCTCGGTCAGAATAGGTATCGGAAAAGTGTTCCACCCTATTGTATTTGAGTATCGGTAGTCAGTTTTCAACTTACCGCAAACCGCCGAAACCCAGTTTAAATGAAGGCGAGAACCGATTATTGCCAAATGCCATAATGGAGCGTCATACAGTGCGAATGCACTATCAGCGACCACGGTATCTGCATCAAGCAGGTCGACAGGCAAATATCGTCTTCGTTCTGAACTGTGCCGAGGAATGATCAATGAGGAATGAGACGGCTTCCCTTGAATCTGGACAAACCTGTAAGGAGAGCGTGCATAGTCCCGCGTTGAGCTTGCCTTGCTTTCAAGGCGCATTTGACGGACTTCTTCCAGCCGGCGTTGGATTTCCGGCGAATTCATAGAGTCTTCGTACTGCTCGGCTTCGATCCAGAGGCAATACCGCACCTTTCCCTGAATGAAATCCTCAGAGCCCATGAATCTCTTAGTGTAGCGCCGAAATACGCTGTCGTTCCAGTGGCGAGATCTCTCTTCAGTTGTTACAATAAGGTGGCCGCCATCCCTCGGCATATTACCAAACAACATCGGGGAACATCCCAATGGTGGATCGCGTCTACTCTCAATAACAATATTCGGTCCATCAACCAGATAAGCATTGATCTGACTGCACGTCTTCTCAATAGAACGACCTTGCGCGTCAATCGAAAAGAGTGAGCGCTTCGGACCAACATGATTCGATATACCGACGATCACAACAATCACACCGGCGTTAAAACTGGCGAGATTTGACCACTTGAATGAGGTGTGAGCGAATGCGACTTGGTACCCACTAGAGAATATGTGGGGCCAAAGAATGGATACCTGCTGACCTTGACAGATAGAGTTTGTCGCAACAAATGCCGTCGCTGACCTGGTATACAGCCCATAGTCAACAGCCTTCATGAGCCATCCAGCGACGTAGTCGAGGGATTTCCAACCATCTACTCGCCCCTCAAATACTCGTTGAAGGTCGGACTTCTGTTCTTCAGATTGCAGCTTATTACCTAGATACGGCGGATTTCCGCAAATGTAGGTCTCCCCACCCTCATTCTCGAAATCTATCTGCGCCTGGTCGAGCGGTGTGCTGAACAAATCATCGCCATGCAGCTTCACGCCCGTTCCCGTAGGCGGGCAGACACTCAGCCAGTCCAGCCGCAATGCATTGCCGCAGGTAATCCAGTTCTGCGCGTCAAGCGGCAGGAACTCCGCCAACGCCTCCTTCTGCCCGCGATAGAGGACGTCGCACTGAAACTCAGCGATAATGAGCGCCAGCCGGGCGATCTCCGCCGGAAAATCACGTAGCTCAATACCCCGGAAATTCGTCAGCGGTATTTCCGTCCGGCGGTCGAACTCACCGCGCCGTCGGTTAATCTCGGCCTCAATCGCCCGCATCTCCTTATACGCGATGACGAGGAAATTCCCCGATCCGCACGCCGGGTCAAAGACCCTGATTTTCGCCATGCGCTTGCGGAGATTGAGAAGCGACCGCGCATTGTCCCCGGCTTCCTCCAGCTTGTCGCGCAGATCATCAAGGAACAGCGGGTTCAGCACCTTCAGGATGTTCGGCACGCTGGTGTAGTGCATGCCGAGGGCGCCCCGCTCCTCATCATCCGCGACAGCCTGGATCATCGAACCGAAGATGTCGGGATTGATCTTCGTCCAATCGAGATTGCCGATATGCAGCAGGTATGAGCGCGCAATCTTGCTGAAGCGCGGCACGTCGATGCTGCCGGAGAAAAGCTCGCCGTTCACGTATGGGAAGGCATCAGCCCATCGCGGCAGGTTCGCTGCCGCACGCTCGCCGATCTTCGTGTTCATCGCGCGGAACAGCGCCTGAATCACCTCATGCGTGTTGGACGAGTCGCGCGCGCTCATCTGTTCAATCGTGGCGGTGAATAGGCCGGTGCCGTTGAAGATGTCCGTATCTTCCGCAAAGAAGCAGAAGATGAGCCGCGCCATGAAGTGGTTCATTTCCGGGCGGCGTTCGGCGGCGTCCCAGTCAGGGTTTTCTTCGAGAAGCGTGCGATATAGCCGGTTCAGACGGCTCGTGGCCCGGATGTCGAAGGAACTCTCACGGACCTGCTTGACGGTGGTGATGCCGGCAAGCGGCAGGAAGAAGCCAAAATGGTTGGGGAAGTCCCCAAAGGTGCAGGCGACCGTTTCGCCAGTCTCCAGGTCTTCCGCCTCAAAATCCGCCCCGTCCGTTGCTAGCACAAAGCGCGCTTTCGCCCTGGCGGTGGCGGGGCTCGCCTTCAGCGCAGCGAGGGTCTTTCCCGTCTCGCCCTGCGCCGCGACCTTGATATGAATGTTGCTGGTCTGGAGAATGCCGCCGACATCAGACTTGTTGGACGCCCCCGACCGCAGCCGCTTGATGGTCGTTTCCTTGTTGCCAAAGGCCAGCAGGAAGGCGAACGGGAACTCAGCCGCATCAAAGGGCTGTTCTGAGAGGGCGGTAATGGATTCCTCGATCTCAACCGCATTCATTTTACGGCACTCTTCCCCGTCTTATTGTCACCGCCAGCGGCCATCTGCTCCACCTGCCTCAACCGCTCGAACTCCTCGACCGCCAGCACCACCACGACCTTGCGGCCGTGCTTCTCGATGGCCACGGGCTCGGCCCGCGCAGAATCGATCAACAGCCCGAAAGCGTTCTTGGCGTCCTTGGCCGACATGGTTTTCAATGCGGAAGGCCCCCAGCGACAGAGTCGATCCATAATGGCTATTTCAGCCATTCACGGCAACCGCGAAGCGGGCATGATTTTCCCTAATGCGACATTCATCCACGACTCTCAGCGCCTGCTTCGTCTGGAGCCGTCCGTCGCCCTCACCATCTGAGGGGCGACGGCGGAAACAGCGAAGCAAGGGGGCTGCTTTGGTGGTGGGCTCCCGAGCCCTCAAACCCCGCGCGAGGGATCGTCACCCCGTATGGGCGGAGACCTGCCCACAGGGCTCCGGGCAAAGCCTAGAGCCTGACCCGCCACGACGGGGCGCGCTCAGAGTTCCGTAAACGCGCACAACGCCTTACCCACCCTGATAAAGCTACTGATCCGTCAACGATGGCACGAGGGTGCGCAGGCGTGTGATAATCGCTGCCGTCGGCAGCATCAAATCGACAGTGGCGAACCGGATGTCATGCCCCTGAATCCTGACGGTCTCATCCACGTCACCGTCCACCGACGGATGAATAAACATCCCCCTTGCCGTTAGAGAACGCGGATCTTCTAGGCGCTCCTGGCTCCGGAGATAGGCATAGAGCTGATAGATATAGCCGCTTTTAAGAACGGTCTCCCGGTGCTGCGATGCGCCAAAGACCGAGGTGAACTTGGTATCGATGACCACCCGCCGGTCATTTAGAGCATGGTCGAGAATGATATCAGCCGTCATTCCGGGAAGAATGGCGGCGATACCGTTCGTGGCATCTTCGATCTGCCACGAAAGCCGTTTTCCTTGCAAAACCTTCCAACCGAGCGCCGACAGCTCAGCCGCATAGAAGTTGCCGATCGCTTTCTCAAATAGCTGCCGGACGAGGACAGCATCCTTTTCCACCCGCGTCATGGTGTGACCACCCTGGTCCTCTGTGGGAAGCAGCAGGTCAAACACCAGGCGTGCCAGCGTCACCATCAGCAGGTCATCCGCATCATGGCGACCCATACGGTCGGCGCTCATCTCGGCCCGCGACGGCTTTACGCCTCCCACCCCCTGCCGGCCTAGGTCTCCGGCCAATCGGGCACATTCATGACTTAGAATGGCGTCATCAATGCGGGCAGCCATCGCATCGAGCGCGGCGCGTACGAGGCGGTTGCGCGGTGTATCGAAGGTGAATTCCTCAAAGCGGCAAGCAATCATCCCCTTGTTGAGAAGGTCATGCGAGTAGGTCTTGAGGACATCGATCCGGCCCCTGACACGCGGCAGGATGGCCTCACGGCGCTGGTAACCGCGACTGAGGTTACGCCGCAGACGCCTGTCGACGGCATAGCAAAGAAGGCGCGCGACCAGCGACGGGAAGTCAGGCGCGTCTTCTACCTCTGCCATATGCTGCCCATGAAACCGGGCGAGATTCGACGCATACAGGAACAAGAGCCATATGTTCCGCACGGGAATCCGGCCGATCAACCGGCCCTCGGCCGAGACGGTCTGCTCCGATGCCGCCGCCAGCATCAAAGCCCTTCCATCAGCTTGGCCGAAGCGCTGGCAACTTTGTCAGGCGCATCAAACCAGTATTCTTCCAGGAGGGGGATGATTTCCGTGGCAACAACATCCTTGAACCAGGCCTTGCCGTCCGCGATGGCAGCTCCCGACTGCGGGGTCACGTAGCTGTGCCCGACGCGGTATTGGGGCCCGAGCGAGCGGTCCTGGCCAATCTCGTCGTTGAGCGCATTCATGCGCTGTTCGATTAACGCGATGACGTCAGCCGAGACGCCGCACCGCGCCGTGCACCACTCTTTCCAAAGCCCGTTCAACTGCGGCTCCAGATGGATGAATGCGAAACGGCGGCGCAGCGCCAAATCCACAAGGGCGAGCGACCGGTCGGCGATATTCATCGTCCCGATCACATGAAGGTTGCGCGGTATGTAAACGCGTTCGTCAGCATCCAGGCGGTATGCAAGTTCCATCGCCTCTTCACGGCTACGCTTGGTATCCTCAAGCAGGGTCAGCAGCTCACCGAATATCTGCGCAGGGTTGCCGCGGTTGATTTCCTCGATGACAAGGACGAACGGCCGGTCGGGCTCGGCTTTCGCCGCTTCGACGATCTCAAGGAATATCCCATCCGTCAGCTTGAGCTTGCCCTCACCAGAGGGTCGCCAGCCACGAACAAAATCCTCGTATGATAAGGACGGGTGAAACTGAACGACACGCAGCCTGTCACGGGTTACCTTCGGGTCTTTCGATCCGATGAGGGCGTAGGCAAGCCGCTTGGCGAGCCACGTCTTGCCCGTGCCGGGCGGCCCCTGCAACACGAGGTTTTTCTTACTCTCGACGCGCGCGATGAGCTGCGCGATCGTCTCGGCGGGAAGGAAGCAGCCTTCATCGGCAATCTGTGCAAACGTGTAGGATGGCGCAGCCGCCTCTTCCTCGGTCTCCAGCTCTTCATCGTCGAAGAATTCTTCGAGGGAGGCCGCCTTCCCACCGGAACCGTATTTCTTGGCGAAGTACGGTACCTCGTTGATCCAAAAGTTATAGTCCTGCTTGCTATTGGCGAAAGCAAACAAGATGAGGCGGCGCGCCAGCTCATCGCTGCTATCCGCCTCCACGACCGTGACCCGGTAAGTGTAGAATAGCCACTCCCGTGGCGGGTCGAGAACTTCCCAATCGACCTTGACGGTTTTCCCGTCACCCAAATTCTCGGTGATGGTCCCAATCGCCTTGATCTTCATGCAAGAGACGACTTTACCGCGATTGTCGAACGGTAAGCCGCGCTTGCGGGTATAGGACGCCTTGATGGCGATCCGGTCACCCACCTTCATCCGCATGATTTCATCGGTGAACTTGTTGTGCTGGCCGTTTTGCCAGATCCCTTCCTGGAAAAATCTGGGCGCCTGATCATCAGTGCCGCCCCATGATGCGCCGACAAACCAGAAACTGCGGGCAGGGTCTGCAAAAAGCTCGTGCCCCGCAACCGTGTCCGGCGCAGCTTCTTCTTCGTCATCGGTAGCCTTGAACTGTGTTCGTACTTCCCGGAAAAGCTCCAGCGCCTCTGCAGGGGTGAGGCTTGAGTTCCGCCCTTCGGCCGTAAGCACCCACATCCCGCGCTTGCTGCCGTCAATGAGCCCGCCCTTTGCCAGATAGAACCGCGCCCAACCAATCTTGTTCTCGAATTTCGACTGGCCGCTTTTGTTTAGGGCCGCGATCTCCTCCTGGGGAATGTCATTGTTCTCTTTGATCCACGCATAAACCTGCTCCGGCGCGGCCTGTCCGCCAAGCGCCTGCAGCGCCATGAGCACCGGGTTGAAGTATTTGACAAAGCGCGGGCCACCAACATCATCCTCTGATGATGCCTCAAGCTCTACGCCTAGCTCATCCGGCGCGGTGCCCGCCCAAGAGAAAACGGCTTGCTGCTGTTCGCGCAGAAACTTCTGAGGATCATCGATTGTCAGACCGAGCTTTTTCGCGGCAGCAAGAAAGCCGGAAAGTGCATCCCCCTCAAGGTGCCCCGTTTCAACACTGTCCTTGTTAACGACTATCGCGGTAAGCAACGGCCAGCCGCGCTCATGAGCAATCCTGACAAGATTATCGAGGTGTTGGGGTATAGGGCGACGGGCTTTCTTCCACTCGACGCCACTCGCGGCAGCAACGTCACCGTAGGTTACGTATTTTCCCTGACGGGCGCGCTCAAGAATAGCCTTATAACTTCTATTTAAATCTAAGCTCATTAGTTCCCCCATTGCGCCCCATGTTGCAATGTCCACCGAGCAACGGCAAGCTCTTGAACGCACTGAGCGTTGATAATGCAGGTGTATTTCCATAGCCCCAAAGCTCTGCTTCGTCTGGAGCCATCCGTCGCCCTCACTAGCTAAGGGGCGACGGCGGAAACAGAGAAAGCCAAGGCCTGCTTTGGTGGTGGGCTCCCGAGCCCTCAAACCCCGCGTGAGGGATCGTCACCCGCATGGGCCGAGACCCGCCAGGCGGGACTCGGCGGTCAAGTCGCGCTGCAGCCGGAGGCCCAAGCGGACGGACCCTAGAGCCCGTCCCGAAGGGCGCGCTCCCTACCTCTCCCTCTCAAAATCATCCCTGCCGCGCCGCCGCGACCGCTGGCGCTCACTCTTCCGCTCCGCCCGCGATATCCGCACCGGCTCCTCCGTCCCGTCATCGCCGCCATCACCGCCACTATCCTTGCCCCATGCTGCCCGCGCAAAGTCTCCCGGCAAATCGACCTCCTTGCCCCAAGGCTCCTGCCGCTCCAGCGCCTCGCGATGCGCTTCCTTGAGGTCGATATCGGCCGCTTCCGGCTCCAGACGCTTTTCTTCCTCCGCCATCCGCGCGCGCATCGCGCGCTCTTCATCGTGCTCCTGATCACGTCCGGACCTGTCCCGATACCTATCCTTTGCCCGCCGCACTGACGCGCCGCGCCCGCGCGGTTTCAGATCAAGGGCGAGGGCCGGCATATGCTCATGGCCTGCCCGGTCTTTCAGACGCTGTTCTCGAACCCTTTTCTCTTCAAGCGCTTTGCGCTCCCGCGCCTCGACGGCCGTCAGCGCCGTCAGCTGCCGCTTCATGTCGAGCGCCTGCATCTCATGACGCCGCTGCAGCAACGCGGTCTCCACGCGCTGCCCGGCTGCTAGGCCCTGCTTAATCTCCCGGAACGCCAGATACCGCTTCGCATCCTTGTACCGCTGGACCCGGTGGATGATCGCCGACACCCCGGTCACGCGCCCGAGGAACGCGGCCAGTCCCGTCGGCCGCGCCTCCTCTCGCTGCTGGCGCACCCGCGCCGTCTCAGCGAGATACCCCGCCCGCAACGCCTGCCGCGACGCCAGTTGCTCCCGCAACAGCGTTTCCCGTTCTCGCTCCTGACGCGCAATCATGTCAGCGCGCGCCGCCTCAATCGGCGCGCGCCGCGCGGCCTGCGCCCGCGCGAGCTTTTCCAGCTGCTCACCATCATCCCGGGCCTTCGCGAACTGCTCGCGCGCCTTCCTGTGCTGCGCGACCAGCGCCTTGGCCTCGTCGACGGTGGGCAGCGACTCCGGCGGGAACTCCCTTTCAAGGAAGGCGCGGATATCTTTGGTGCGGACGCTGCGGTCGTCGATCAGCTTGGGGAGGGCATTTATCCCGCCATAAATATCGACCAGCACATAGGGCCGGTTGCCCGTCGCCAGCACATAGCCAAGGTCTTCCAGCGCCCGGACGAAAGCCTTCGGGCTGTCGCTCTGCCGCCAAGCCTGCGTGACGAGAAGCTGGCGCTCCTCCTTCGAGAGCCCGGTCGCGCGCTCCTGTGCCCGCTCATAGAGCGAGACCTTCTGCCGCCGCTCATCGAAGCGCCCCAGCCCATATCCCTCCGGCAGCAACAGCCCATGCTCGCGAGCGAACTGCCGCGTCACCATCATCAGCTTCTCGCGATCAAAGGCGAGATGGACGGCTTTTTCGGTCTGGTAGTCGATCCGCGACCAGACGACATGGCAATGCTCCCGGCCGTCCTTAATGTGGTAGACGATGGCCCGCGGCTGGCCGGAAAGGCCAAGCGCCTTCTCCACCCGGTCGACATAGTCCATGTACTGTGCCCGCGACAGCTGACCCTGCCCGAGGTCCGGGTTGACCGAGAGGCTGTAGAGATAGTTGCGGCACTTGGTGAGACCGGTGGCGATGGCCTCCCACTCGGCGAAGGCTCCGTGTAAATCCGGCGCTATCGCGCCCGAGACCTCCGCCACCTCGACAAGTTCATTGTCGAACGCGTTCAGCAGATGGGTGGCGAGGTCTTTCCCGCCGCCGCGCTGGCTCGCCTTGGGTATCATGGCGAGCGCCCCAGCGCCCGAAGGCAGGCGGCACGGATTTCACAAAGATCGCGCGCGGCTTCCGCCAACAGCGCCGGATCGGCATCACCGGCGAGACCCTTCAGGCGCTCGTTCAGCAGCGCGGTCTCGGCCAGCAGGCGCGCCACATCCGCACGCGACGCGGATGCCCGGCGGGCAGGCTTCGGCGCATCGCCGCCGAACACGGCAGCGGTGATGAAAGCATTGACGGAGAGCCCCGAGTCGGCGACCCGCGCCCGGAACTGCTCCCGCAGTTCATACGGGGGCCGGTAAGAGATCGGGGCTTCGCGTTTCGTCTTCTCCGTCATGCCTCATCGTTAGCGCCGTCATGCCGCCCCGATCCGCGCGCTTTCCACGCGCGCGCACAGCCGTGATCGGGACGCTGCCGCCGCCATCGCCCGCGCGCCATTTGCGAGGGTTCCGGGGAGCGCCATTCCCCGGTCGATGGGTTTGCAAAGGGAGAGCCGAAGTCTCCCTTTTGCTCGAAGCCGGTGCCGACACACCGGTCGTGGTCCAGGGCGCGACAGCCCTGGCCGCGTCTGCCTCCGCCAAAGGCTACGGCAGACAGGGGTTGCAAGGGGGCGCGGCCAGCCCCTTTGCGCGATGGGTCCAGGGAGAGCGCAGTCTCCCTTGGTCGGGATGCAACGCCGAAACGTTGCCCTCAGCCGCGAGGGCTCGATGCCCGCACGCGGCTGACCGCATCCCTTGCCGCATAGGCCGTCACAAGGACGGACTCATCGGCTCTAGGGATGCCCTGAGGGGGTCCGCGGGGAACCGGAGAGTTCCCCCGGCAAGGTGAGCGCGGTAGTACCGCGCACACCTTGTACAAGGCCCTACTGCGGATTTGCCCCTCTCTATGATTATGCCATGAGACAGGGCCACAAGTGAAATGTACATCGCAGCATAATGGCAGGATGAGTGCTCGTACATTGCTTTTTCAAATACAGCAGAACGAGGAAAGCACGAGGAAGCGGGGCTTAAGAACGGGCGACATTCAGGGCCTCAAGCAAGCCGGTCCTGATACGAAATTGGAGTGTGCATTCCAACAACACGGGACCGGCGGACAAGGATGGTCCTCCATGAACGCTCCCACAATCTCCCCCGTCGACCCCGCTGCTCTTACAATCAAACCGACCAAGGAAACCTATGAGCGCCTCCAGCAGGCGCATGAGCATTTCAACAAGGCGCTGTTCGGCGGCACGCTGCCGAACGCGCTCATCACCTTCCAGCGCCGCAAAGGATCTTTCGGGTATTTCGCCGGCGCGCGCTTCCAGAACGATACCGGCCAGCAGGCCGACGAAATCGCCCTCAACCCCATGCACTTTGCGAGCCGTAGCCAGATGGACATCCTCGGCACGCTGGTCCACGAGATGGCCCATCAATGGCAACGCCATGAGGGCCAGCCGGGACGCGGCCGCTACCATAACCGGGAATGGGCGGAGAAGATGAAGGCGATCGGCCTCCAGCCGTCCGACACCGGGGTGGAGGGCGGCAAGGAGACCGGCGAAACTCTCGGCCACTACATCATCACCGGCGGCCCGTTCGACGTGGCCGCGGGCAGGCTCCTCGGCAAGGGATTTGCGCTGACCTGGAAGGACGCGCCCCAGCCTTCCCCTTCGATCACAGGCGAGAGCGAAGCTGAGCCTGTTACCCCTAAGAGCGGCAAGCGAGTCCGCTACTGCTGCCCGCGATGTGATCTCAAGGCCTGGGCGAAGCACGATGTCCGGCTGCTTTGCGGCACGGACAATGTGCTGATGCTCCCCACCACGTAAGGGTCGCAAGATGCAAACAACGGCGCGGGTGCTTGTCAACCGCGCCGTTTTTCTGCGCGCTCGCGGCGAAGCCAGACGAGCGCGCGTTTCTTCACTCCTGTCTTTCAACGCCGCGCGCCGCGGCAGCGTTGAAAGCGGCAAGCGCCGGAGCCGCAGCTCGGCTCCAAGCGCTACGAAGTTTATGGAAGGAGCGCGTCATGACGCGCCCCCCGTTTCGTGATGGTAGTGGCTGCGGGCCAGATAGTTGCAGCGGGCGTAGTCCAGCCCGGCGGCGTCGCAGAGGTGGCGGATATCGACCAGCAGATCGATGACTTCATCCTCGGCGTAAAAAGGCGTGGTCCCTCTCGTCCAGGCCGCGCGGGCGAGTGCGGCGCGGGCGGCTTCGATACGGCGCATGGGTGTCATGGTGTGTCTCCTTTCCGGGTGGGAGGGGGCGCTTACGCGCCCGCCTCTTCGGTTGCTTCGGACGGGGCCCGGAGGACGATGCGGCCGCCATTGACCGGGATCAGGTCCAGCTGAAGGGTCAGGCCTTCGCCCTTCTGGTGGCGCCAGGCGGCGCCGATGCGGCTCCAGAACTTCTTCTCGCCGCGTTCATCGACATGGTAGGCGATGTAGGCCGGCGGGGTGAATTCACGGGCGGGCTTGCTCTTCTGGTTGGTGTTGCGTGTCATGATGTAGCTCCTTTCGCTATGGGTTTTCCTCGACACGCCTCATTCAGGAGCGGGCGGAAAAGCGGGCGGTTCATGGCTGGCGCGGGGGAGCGGTATCACCCGTCCTGCAGTGAGCGCAGCGAGCGAAGGATGGGGAAACCCCCGCGCCACCCCGCAAGGGGCTTGGCCTTGAACCGGCTGCGCGCCCGCTCAGGACTGGGGCGGTTATTGTCGAGGGAAATCCCTTGTCAGCGAATGAGCGGGAACTCAGGGCAACACCGGAGCGGAAAGGCACAATCGCGCCCACCACCAACGACAGAAAATCTCGCCCAACAGATTACGTGGCAGGATATCTGAAGCCGCCAAGACGCATCCTTGCGATAGAAGCGATGGCCCATCTTCTGCGCCCAACATCGGGAATGGCGTCCCTTCCGCATCATGGCCCGAGACGAGGAACGATGATGTGGGCGTGCCCGCGCCCATCCCCCGCAAGATACAAAAAGACCGCAGCGGCCACATCAGGCCGCCGCGGAATGTTCACCACCACGAGGTGTAGAAGACGGTCATGCCGTCTGCGATCTCAGCCCGCGCCTTCTCGACGAACGCCAGGTCGTCCGCGAGTTCCGTTCCATCGGACTGACCGAAGAAGAAGCCGCTGGTCGGCGGCAGGTTGCCGCTGCGGATATCGGTTTCGAGCCGGTCGAGATCATCAGCCGTGAGCTGCAGGTTGACGCAGTTGAAGTCGTCATTTCTGCCGCCCTTGGCGCGATATAGCGCCTCCATCCAGCCGTGGAGGTTCGGATGCTTGCGCCAGTAGTGCAGTTCACTGCCGGTCTCGGCTTCGAAATCGATCGGCGCTGCCGGGGTTTCGGGGATGGCGAAGGCGTACATATCAAGGCCCATGGGGCTCTCCTTTCGTTCGTTGTTGCGTGTCCCGAGGGACGCGGAACGAAAGGCCGGCCGGCATCAGCCGCCGCCGTCATGACCAACACGGTCCTGCCGCAGCCTTGATGCGCGGGAGTGGTGCGGGCGGGTCATTGACGGCAAGGCGCCGGAAGGCACGTTCAAGCAGGCTTCGAAGGGTGACAACGATAAAGGGAGCATCCCGGGGGGGAGCGCTGGCACATCCGCGATAACGCGCGAGGAAATAGCGAGGATGACTGCCGGATGGGCACTCCAAAATGGCCGGAGTAACCCCGGTCGGCAGGAGCACCCCGATGGACGCTTTTACGAAGGACTTCATGAGCGATATCGCGCGCGGCGTCACGACGCGCTTTCTCGATCGCCAGAGCGTCCCGCAGGCACGGTGGGAGCCCTGCGAGAACATCATGAACAGCCGTCCCCTCGCGTATGACCCGGGAAGCCCCGGGGCTAAGATTCTAGTTGGCGCTCTTGATGGCCACCTCATCGGCATCGACGACAACCGCCATGTGATGACGATTGCCGGTTCCCGGACGGGAAAGTCGGTGACGCTCGTGAACAACCTTCTCTTCTATCGCGGCAGCGTCCTGGCGCTCGACCCTAAGGGGGAGCTGGCCACCATCACTGCCGAGCGCCGCGCATCGCTAGGTCAAAAGGTCTGCATCCTCGACCCCTTCCATATAGTCCCTGAACGGCTGAAGCCGTACCGCACGAGCTTTAACCCCCTGTCGCTACTCGTGCCCGAGAGCGACACCATCATCGAGGATGCGGGGCTGATTTCCGACGCGCTGGTCATCGCGGGCGGTAAGGACCCGCACTGGGATGACAGCGCGCAGAGCTGGATCGAAGGTTTGTTGCTACACATCGCAACAGACCCCGCGTTCGAGGGACGGCGCAATCTCGTCACCCTTCGGGCGCTGCTGCGAACCGTGTTTGTCACGGCTGGGGAAGGTGAGGATGCCCCCTTTACCCTCGAACTCGCCATGCTCAAGAACGCGGCGCGCCTCCAGCGCAGCGATACCCTCGCCGATGTCGGGGACGTCATCGAAGGCGCGGCCCGTGATTTCTACGAGCGGCCACCCAACGAACGTGCAGGCGTGCTCTCGACAACCCGCCGCCACACGAAATTTCTAGACTTCCGGGCGATGGCGCGCGTGCTGGACGGGCACGACTTCGACCTCTCGACGCTCAAGACGGCACCACAGGGGATGACCGTCTACCTGTGCCTGCCCGCCAACCGGATGGCACGCTGCAGCCGGTGGCTGCGCGTGTTCATCAACCTGCTCCTCGACGCGATGGAACGGGAGAAGGCAAAGCCCGCCGTCCCCGTCCTGGCTTGCCTCGACGAATTCCCGGTGTTGGGGCACATGAAGCAGCTCGAAGACGCTGCCGGGCAGATTGCCTCGTTCGGCGTGAAGCTCTGGGTGGTGCTGCAGGATTGGGGACAGGGCAAGGCGCTCTACAAGGAGCGCTGGGAGACCTTCGTCGGCAATGCGGGCATCCTCCAGTTCTTCGGCAACAACGATTTGATGACGACGGAGTACGTCTCAAAGCGGCTGGGGAAGACCGTGGTGAAAGTCACCCGGGAAGGAGAAGCCGCAACCGACCAAAGGGCCACCGGCATCACCGGGCGCTCGGAATCACTGGAGCAGTATGACCTCCTGACGCCGGATGAGGTCAGCCGCCAGTTCGCACGCAGCGACCGACTCAAGCGCCAGCTGGTGGTGTGGGCGGGCTACAATCCGCTGATGCTCCAGCGCGTGGAGTATTTCGACGAAAGCAGTCCCGTGCATCCAGTGTTCGCCGGGAAGTACGCGTCACCCTGAGTCCGTCTGCTCTCCGGGGCGGCGGCGCTGCGCGGGGACTGCAATCCCCGCGCCGTGCTGAAGGTCAGCGAGGTAGCGGCCGACCGCAGGGTTGCGCCCTACGGTGACGGCAACAATCGCCGCCGTGCGCCCTTGCGCATCCTTCATGCCAAGGTCACAGCGCTCGGTCGCGAGCAGAAGTCGCAGGACAGCAACAGCGTTGCGTCCTGCCGCGATATGGAGCGGCGTAAGCCCGGTCCCCGGTTCGGCGTAGTTGATGTCGATGGCGGGGTTGGCAAGGGACTGCCGCACCTTGTCGACATCGCCGATATTGACGGCCTCAAGGAACGCCGCGTGCAGCCGCCGGCGTTCGGCGTCATCTGCCTGGCCAGGGTTATTGGCCATCGGGCTCGCCCTCCTGCCGGTATTCCCAGATCCGCTCTTTGATTTTCCCGAAGGCAACGTCCCGTGCGCTCGTATCCTCCGCAACGAAGCTCATCCTGCCCTTCTCGTATCCTGGCGCGGGCGCGCCAAAATCCCGCGACTTCACGAGCAACATGGCGGCTGGTGTCTCGCCTGCCGCTATCTTGCGGTCGAGCACCGTGTAGATGCTCGGCTCCCCCCGCAAACTGTCCTGCACGACAAGGCAGGCTTGCCCGTCTCGGTGAAACAGCCAGCCATCAAACCGCTGCTCGCTGCCGCCCCGGCGCTTCAGGAGGCGAACAAGCGCATCGCGCTTCGTCGACTGCGGCGCAATCGGCAGGTGGTAGAGCCTGTCCTCGATGACAGGCGCATAATCTCCCCCATTTCTGACCGTGATAACGGACACCTCCGTATGGCCGGATGCTAGCGGGCGGCTGGCCGCGAAGCGCCCGTGCAGTACAGCAAAGTCACGGCCTTCTTCCGGGCTACCGAAAAAGGCCGACAGCGCACGGACGAGGGGATGGCTGGCATCCCCGGGCCGCAAATCGGCATCGGTGATGAAGGATTTAGACAGGAGGTATGCGCAAAGGGCGTCGAGCCGGTCCTTGCTGGGCGTTTGCGTCCCAGCAGCAAAGCGCCGCAGCGCTTCAGCGAGCGCCTTGTAGGGATCTCCGGAAACGCCGTCATCGCCCACGCTCAGCGTGTCAAAGGCAGAGTCGTAAATCTCCTGCGCAATAACGGACCATGACCTCTTATGCCCATTGGTGTGGGTTGCTGCGTGATAATCTATCAGCGCCGCCTGAATCCTGGCCAGTATATCGTCCGCATACTCCATGGACCGATCCGCAATTGCGAGGAAAGCGCGAGGAAACACCGCGTCTTCCGGTGACACATTCTCATGCAGGTCAGCGCCAAACAAGGCGCAACGCAAGGAGAACGGTCATGAACGCGATTGGGAAAGTCTTTGAGGGCGAACCCCGGACGGACATCACGGTCGAAGGTGGGCGCACCACCATCAGCGTCGCCCTCCGTCACCTTCGCCCGTTTGACGCGCAGTCCGCCGATGAAATGGCGAGTGTTCTGGCTGTCGCCGCTGTCGGGATTGCGGGCTGGATCAGCTACGAGGCGATGGCTGTGACCGCCCCCGCCGTCGGGTTCTTCCTCGGCGGCCTGTGCGGACGCCCCTTCATGCAGCAGAAAATCCGGCACGTCGCGCAGGTGACGGCGACGGTGAAGTTCACCGAAAACGCCATCTGGCTCAAGAAGATCAAGAAGGCTCCCTCCTGGGAGCCGGAGCCGGAATGGCAGAAGTTCGATCGCTCCCACGAACACCGCTTCGTGCTGTACCAGCATGACAAAGCGCAGGCCGAGAAGGACGAAATCGACCATCAGATCAGGACAAAACCCGGCCTGCGCGTGGCGCGCTACTACGGGGAGTCCTACTACGTGGTCCTTGAATACCTAGGCCAGCGCTTCGATGTGGCTGAGGTCATGGGCCAGCGGCGGGCCAACGCCATCCTCGACCGGCTGAGCTTCTGCGACAAGTACATGGACAGCCTGACGGATGCGCACAAAAGGCTGCCGATCCGTCCGGAGGACGAATGGCCCGGGCCGTCCGGCTCGATCCCGCAATAACGGTACGGGAAAGACGACGGCCATGACCAGCAAATTTGCATCCGGGAAGAACGGCCGCCGCTCAGGCGGCGGCCTCCAGCGGGCGGCTGAAGCGCCCGAGATAGTCGGCGGCGCGCTGCGCGTGCGCGGCAGCGGCGAAGACAGCGCGCTTGTCATCCTTCAGGACGGACAGCCAGTGGCCGATATAGGCGGCGTGGTCGGCCCGGTCTTCGAGCTTCAGGCCGAGGTCGGCGCACAGGAACGCCGCGCCCAGCTCTGCCACGAGCTCTTCGCGGGCATAGCCGTCATCGCCAAACTTCTTGCGCCCGAAATCCCGGTCCAGCCGCGTCGTATGCCGCGTCCAGTGGGTCGCCTCATGGGCGAGCGTTGCGTAATAGGCCTGCGCATCGCGAAAGGCCTCGAAGGGCGGCATTTGGATATAGTCCAGCGCCGGGCTGTAATAGGCGCAATCCCCGCCATGCCGGATATCGGCCCGGGTCGCGGCGAAGAAGGCTTCAGCCTCGGCAACCCGCTCGTCGGGATTGCGGCTGGCATGGGCCAGGGCGTGGAAGTGCTCGGGCAGGCCTTCGATCTGCTCGACATTGAAGACCGTGTAGGCCTTCAGGAACGGGATGGCCCGCTCGGTCTCATCGCCGGTGGCGTCGTCGGTTTCGGTGCGGCGCATCGTGTCGGCGTAGACGACGGGCGAGCCCTTCTCGCCCTTGCGGACATGGCCGCCCAGTTCGATGGCCTGCTTGAAGGTCATCCAAATCGGCGCCGCGTAGTGCGCCGTCATCGCGGACGCCCAGAGCGTCAGGACGTTGATGCCGGCATAAGGCTGGCCGTTATGGCGCAGCGGCCGGGAGACGTGGCCTGCCGCGTGGGCGGCGTTCCAGGGCTGGGTCCAGGGTTTCACGCCCTGCTCAAGGGCTTCGATGATCTGGTTGGTGATGCGGCTGTAGACATCCAGCCGCGGGGTTTCGGTGGTGGTCGTCATGACCTTGCTCCTTGCGTTGCGGGTTTTCCTCAAGACGCGGGCAAGGAAGGACGGGCGAATGAGCCGGCGGGTCAGGCCCTAACACGGTCCCGCCCCTTGAAGGCGGGAGTGGTGCGGGCGGGGTTTGACCGGACGGCGCGCCCGGCCAGAACTCAGCGTCGATGGTTGAGGAAACCCCTTCGCAAGGGGGCCCGGCGGCCACCGGACACGCAGCAGAGGCAACTGAACTCAGCCAACTATGAAAACACGGCCCGGGCAGTCCGGAGCCGCCTCCAGCAAGCAACGCCCACGGGCAGATAGGACAAACCGATGCGCAACGAGCTTTTGCAAAGCCTATGGCGCTACGACGCCATGACCGGCCTAGTCGACTGGAACAATGAGGAAGATCCCGGACGTGAGGACAGGGACCGAGCGGCGTTCGGCAAGGAATACGGGCTGGTACGCTATCCCAATGGCCAGGACTATGTCTGCAACGCCCGAATCGTACGCTTCCTCGTGGAGGTGTGCGGTCATTCCTATGAAGAAGCCGTCGAAGCGCTGGTCGAGCATATCCAGAACCAGCCCCACGGCTATCGCGCCGCACCGGACGTCGAAGCGGATGCCAAAGCCATCAGGGCCGGTGCCCCGAACATCATCGAGGCGTTATTCAGCCTGAAGGTGGACAGGCTAGTGAGCGAGGGCAACACAATGGCAACTGACTACAGCTGGCGAGTAACCCGGGTTCTGATGCAGACCTACAGCGATCCGAAATTTCCGTAATTAGGCTGCAGAATATGCCGCTAGACACTCAGCTGTATCGGCTGAGTGTCGGTTTTTCGGTATCGATTTGCCACATCCTTGCCACAAGCCCAAGCGGGCCACGCCGGACAATCGAGGATTTGTGCGGGTTTCAGCGGACTCACGATTTGTGGCAAAAAACGCGAAATATCAGTGATTACGAAAATTGATTTGATGCTAAGTCATTGAATTTAAAGTGGAGCGGGCGACGGGGGTCGAACCCGCGACATTCAGCTTGGGAAGCTGAGAAAGAGTCTAAGGTTTCTGCGGCCTCCAGCCGATTTGCCACATATTTGCCACATCGATTTTCTCCGTTTGTTCCTGCCGCAAAAGCCTACTCTGCCGCCATCAATTCTGCCGCAAACTCCTCCGCGGTGCGTTGATGTCTGGCCTCTTTATCCTTCAACAGATGCCCGTAGACATTCAAGGTAATTTGGATGTCGGCATGACCCATGCTGGTCTGGATAAATTTCAGGTCTTCGCCCTTGGCAATCAGCTTGGATGCGAAATAGTGCCTCAAGCCGTAGGGCGTAAAGCGCGGCCGCATGGCTCCCTCTTTCCCCTTGGGGTCGGGCTCCATCAGGTTCGCCGCTCTCATCAGCGGCTCCCAGCAGCGCCGCGCGAAGTTATTGAGCGCCATCGGCTTGCCCTGCGCCGTCGGGAACACGAGGCCCAGTGAGGAGGCCGGGCAATGCTCTTTCCAATCCAGGACCATCTTCCCGACAGCTTCGGGGAGATAGATGGTACGCCTACCGGCACGGGATTTGACCGGCCCAATCTGGTTGAGGCGGTCGGCGCGCTGCCGGACGTGGACACGGTCGATTTGAATATTGCTCCAGGCAAGCCCCCGGTACTCGGATGGGCGCATACCGGAAAACACGGCGAGGTAAATCATGGGGCGATAACGGCGCCAGGCCGTCGCCAGCTGCTCTGACCCTTCGCCCATCACATCCGCAGCCCTCAAAAGGGCGCGGACCTCGTCGTCAGTCGGGATGCGAACTTCGCTGTCATCCTCTTCGTACCGGCCATCGGCACGAATGGTGATGCCAGCGGCAGGGTCGTCCTTGATCAGGCCCTGAAGCCGCATCTCGATGATTACCGAATGGAAAGAGGACAGGGTGCGGCGCGCCAAATCCCGGCTCTTATGTTGAAGCAGCCAGTTGCGAAAATGCACGACATCGGCGGCCTCAAGCTCGTGCAGATGCTTTTCCCAATCATACGCCTTCATGATGGCGCCGCGCCGCTGATATTCGACGTGGGTGGTGGTCTCAACCTTCTCCCGGCCGTCACGGCCAATCTTCTCGCAGGTATCGAGCCAGATTTGCACGGCCTCAGGCACGGTCACTTTCCGCCCGCCGGCGATATGTTTGAGACTGCCCAGATTTTCAGTGAAAGCGCGCGCCTCCTTCAACGTATCGAAGGTGGCGTAGGCATAGCCGGTCTTTGTGCTTTTTCTGGAATACCGGACTTGATAATTCGTGCCGTTATTGCCCTTGCGTTTCCTTATGTCTGCCATCGGAAATCATTGTTTTTCTTGTTGTTTAAAGTATAGAACAAAATATGAACATAGAAGTCAATCTTTATCCTTGAAATCACGCACAGCATCGTTCTGCAGTTGCTGGTAAATCGCAACAAGCGTGCCTTTTTCAATTTTCAGCGTGCCTTCCACCGGGTCGACGAAAAACGGCAACTTCCGATGACCGTGGGCATCTCGGTCGGCTGCGCGCTTCATCTGGCGTGGCGTCAATTCGACGCCGATCTCCGCCAGCACCTGGCGCGCTTGTTCCAAACCTATGTAACAGGGCGGCAATTTCATGCCGCACCACCTTTCCCGCGTTTGCTCCGGCTGTGCGTCAGAGGTTGTATTCCTCTGCCGCCGACCGGTAGGGCCCTTTCTTCGTCACGCGCGAAAGCACCTTCCCGCGCTCGTCGCGCAGGATGATCTTTTCGCCGAATTCATCAGTGGGATTTACGAAGACAGTGACATTGCGCGCGTGGCGCAAGTTGTATCCTTCTTCGATTTCTCCAAGGGCCTCAAATAATGCCTGCCGTAGCTGCGCCATCGTTAAATGGCCGCGTACGCTAATCATAATAGACACGCAAATCTCTTAAATAGTCTCTCCAAATATAAGGACATTCTACCACGTGCGTGCTGCGGCCAGCAAACTTCGCGAGAGTTTGCGACGCGCCGAGCGTGGCACGCAGCAGGCCCGCACCTCGCTCTCTCCGTGCCCAGGACTGTCCATCTCTCCTTTCTCTTTCGCAACCCGCCATCGGTCCTTCTGCCGATTGTCTGTGTGTGGGGCTCAAAGGCCCCGATTGGCGGGGCCGCGAGAGAAAGGAAATACGATGTCCCGCACCTACACCCTGCAAGACCTTCAGCACTTGAGCCTGTCCGCACTTCATACCCTGCGCGGCACGCTGCACCGCGAGCTGGCGCTGGCTACGCCGCATTCGCCGCAAGCGCGTGAGATATTTGCGAGCCTCGATGCCGTGAACCGCGTCATCCGCCAGCGCACGACCGGCCCCCGCATGGGGTAGCCGGCGGGCGCGAGGTTTTCGCGTGGAACGACATAGTACTGGCCTGTTACAAGGTCAGTACTAAACGCCACGCTCTTCAAAGGTTTCGGCCATGTCGAATACGAAGACCACCATTATTATGCCGGACCCGATTGAGCGCTTTATCGCCGAAGGGTTCGACCGGCTCAAAGTCGACGGCTCAACGCCCGAAGAAACCACAGAGGCCTTTCAGGAGATCATCAATCTCCTGGCCATCCTCATGTCCGGCCATCATGGCCCGGACATGGATGATCCAACCTACTTCCGGCAGATGGAAGAGAACGCCTACGCGTGGGGCCACGCACGGCGCGTGACGCTGGAGGCGCAGGCAGTCGGCGGGGCCTTTCTTGCCTTCCTCAAGGCAGCCGTTGATAGCCCTGCTTTCGAGCTCCTGCAGGAAAACACTCGCCGTGGCGATGAGTCTGACGCCTTTGACCCCGGCGGCGGCCTGAAAGACCGACGCCAGGACGGCGATGAATAAGCCGTCAGCATAATGATTTTCAACTTCAACCCTTTCCCGAGGACGCGGAGATGCGCGGACGTCAGTCCAGCCATCGCGAGCTGCTGCGCCCTGTTGCTGGCCAGAAGGCCTGCGGCAGTGGCGGCACGCGTCCTTCTGTTGTCTGCGAAGACCTTGAGCATCTGCCCGTCACCGCCGAAGAACTGGATGCCATCGAAGCATTTCTGATGCCGCAGATACTGCGCCTACTGCAAACAACCCCCAACAAGCATGATGACTCGAAACGGCCCCAAACAGCTGCGATAGTGCTGGAAAACGAGGGGGCACTGCCGTGAAACTTCTCAATCGCACGATTCTGGATGCGAAAAACGCTGATAGCCTGCGCGCTGCCCTCTATTTGCGTGTCTCCACCGGCCGCCAGGCCGAGAACGACCTTTCCATCCCCGACCAGCGGCGACAGGCGCAGGAATTCTGCAAGGCGCGCGGCTGGCAGGTTGTCATCGAGTTCGTCGATGCCGGACTTAGCGGCACCGACGACCGCCGTCCCGAGCTGCAACGGCTGCTAGACCTTGCTGCGGGCGGCGACTCCCCCTTCGACGTGGTTGTCGTCCATTCCTTCAGCCGCTTCGCCCGCGACCATTTCGCGCTCGAATACCATGTCCGCCGCCTGCGCAAGAACGGCGTAAAGCTCGTCAGCATCACACAAGATCTCGGCGATGACCCTATGAGCGTCATGGTCCGGCAGGTCTTTGCCCTGTTCGATGAGTACCAGTCCAAGGAAAACGCAAAGCACGTCCTCCGCGCCATGCAGGAGAATGCCCGGCAGGGCTTCTGGAATGGCGCTGCAGCGCCTTATGGATACGCCATTGTGGCTGCGGAGCAGCGGGGAGCAAAGACCAAGAAGCGCCTTGCCATCGATGCCGTGGAAGCTGAGGTGGTGCGGCTCATGTTCCGCCTTGTTCGCGAAGGCAACGGCACGAGCGGCCCCCTCGGCGTCAAAGCTCTTGCCTGCTACCTGAACGAACGGGGCCACCGCACCCGGCGCGGCGCTCGGTGGGGTATTGGCCCGCTGCACGCCCTCCTGACTAGCCCGACCTACAAGGGCGAGTACCGCTTTAACCGCAAAGTCTGGAAGACAAAGGAAGACAAGCCTGAAGCCGACCAGATCATGGTCGCTGTCGACCCTATCATTGACCCGTCCCTGTTCGATGCAGTGCAGGCCCGTCTGAAATCTCGCAACCCGAGACAAACGCCGCCGCGCGTCGTCACCGGCCCCATTCTCCTGACTGGCCTTGCGACCTGCGCCAGCTGCGGCGGCGGCATGACCCTGCGCACGGGTAAGTCAGGACGCTATCGCTACTACACTTGCGCCACCTGCGCCCAGCAGGGAAAGTCTGCCTGCCCGGGCCGGTCCATTCCGATGGACAAGCTCGACCAAATCGTCACCGACCAGCTCAATACATCGCTATTCACGCCCGAAAGGGTCCGCGCCATTCTCGGCGGGTTGATGGCCCGGCAGGCCTCGCGCAGCGAAGACCATGCGCAGCGCTTGTCCACTCTTCAGAACAAGGTCGCAGAGTGCGAAGGCCGCCTGTCACGGCTCTACGAAGCAATCGAGAACGGCATCGCCGACGCCTCCGACCCGACTCTGAAGGACCGGCTCGCCGCCCTCAAAGCGGAGCGCGACCATGCGAAGGCGGCCAAGGACCGCGCCTTTGCAGAACTCCAGCCGGAAACCAGAATCACAGAAGAGAAGATCAGCGCCTTCGCTACCCTCATGCGCGAGAACGTCGCCAACGGCGCCATCCCGTTCCGCCGTGCCTATCTGCGCTCCGTCATCGACCAGGTCGAGGTCGACGATACAGAAATCCGCATCCACGGGCGGAGAGACGTTCTAGAGCGGCTTGTGATGGGAAATGGGGCTACTCCGGCAGGAGTGCCCAGTTTTGTTCGTAAATGGCGCGCCCGACACGATTCGAACGTGTGACCTTTGCCTTCGGAGGGCAACGCTCTATCCAGCTGAGCTACGGGCGCCTTCAACCTGCAGGGCACAGCCCCCGGCTGGGTAACGTGGCCGCAACCTAGCTCAGCCATGCCATCTCTGTAAATGGGCTTTGTCGGAAATCGTCGCCTGCGCGGAACAAGCGCGCCGTGGCGAGGTTCCCTCCCTGTGGATTGCGGCCCGGCTTGCGTCGTAAGCCCTTAAGAGAAACCGTCCGCGAAGAGAGCTTCGAGGAAGCGGGCTACCCGCCAGCGCGCGTTGCCCGTTTCGCGCTCGGCCCCCACTTTCAGGAGGATCGATGAAGAGCCAGCTGCTCAACAATGCCGATGGACAACGCATTTTTGCCGTGGTGCTCGAGCAGGGCGACGAAGCCATCGCTTGTATCGAGCGCTTTGCCGCTGAAAACAGCCTCTCGGGCGCTCAGGTCACGGCTATTGGCGCCTTCAGCAAGGCCAAGCTCCAGTATTTCGATTGGGACAACAAGGCCTATCGCGACATTCCCGTCGATGAACAGGCGGAGGTCGCGTCGCTCATGGGTGATATCGCGTTGTCCCCGGAGGGCAAGCCCGCACTTCACCTCCATGCCGTCTTGGGTCTGCGCGACGGCCGCGCGGTGGCTGGGCATTTCGCGTCCGGGCACGTCCGGCCAACTCTGGAGGTGTTGATAAGCGAGGCGCCTCGCCACTTGCGCAAGGCTTTCGATCCGGAATCAGGGCTGGCGCTCATCAAACCGCAGCCTTGAACGATCCGTCGGCCTGCCTGATCGACCGCACGACCTCACATCGGCATGGCCGGCTCAGGCTATCCCGAATAGCCACCCGGAATGTCGATGGGCGTCATTGCGTTCGATGCTCAGCCGCGTTGCGCTTGCGCGTCGCGGCCGCTTTCCGCGCGGAGGCAGAGCGGTCTGCTGCGCTGCGCGAGGCCGCCGTCTTGCCGCCGAGCTTCCCGCCTTTCTTGGCAGCCGCGTTCGTATCCGGCTTGCCCCGGCCGGAGCCGCTCTTGTTGCCGCCGCCGCTGTCCTTGTTCACCGTCGCCCAGGCACGGCGTTCAGCCTCTTTCTCGCTGACGCCACGGCTTTCGTAGCTCTCCTCGATATGTTCGGCCTTGCGCTTTTGCTTGTCGGAATAGGCGGATTTATCTCCACGAGGCATGACGATCTCCCTTGATGACAATCGCCCTTGGATGACGCCTTCTTGCCGAAGAACGAATTCCGCGCTCGGCTGTTCCCCTTATGCGCCCTGTTTGTCGGGGATTGCCTCACAGGATGTGACATGGGGCACCTCACGCGACATTGGGGGCGTTACCATATCGGTCTAACATCGGAGCAGCGCGGTCGGTCGAATCGCGCCTCCCTCAGCCCACGGGGCCCGTCGTCCATGTCGTCATCCGAGTCTCCCGGCACCAGCACCCAAACTCCCGAAGTCACACTGCCTGCTTCCGTCGCACCGCCGGCAGAGCCGTCTCCTGCGGTTGCCCTCACACGGGATCTAATCCGTTGCAGGTCCGTCACGCCGGATGAGGGCGGGGCGCTCGCACTCATCGACCAGAGGCTGTCCGAGGTCGGCTTCGCGACGCACCGGCTCACCTTCACGGCTCCCGATACGCCGGACGTGGAGAACCTCTACGCGCGCTACGGCCGTGAGGCGCCCTTCCTGCTCTTCGCGGGGCACACGGATGTGGTGCCGCCGGGCGACGAGGCCCATTGGAGCTATGATCCCTTCGGGGGTGTGGTCGAGGATGGGCGCATCTTCGGCCGCGGCGCCTCCGACATGAAGGGCGGCGTGGCGGCCATGGTCGCGGCGGCGCTCGCTTTCATCAAGGCCAATCCGAATTTTCCCGGATCGATCGGCTTCATGCTGACGGGCGACGAGGAAGGCCCCGCCGTCAATGGTACGGTGAAGCTTCTGGAATGGGTGAAGAACGAGCGCGGCGACAAGTTCGACCACTGCATCCTGGCGGAGCCCACCAATCCGGAGGCCCTGGGCGACATGATCAAGATCGGCCGGCGCGGCTCGCTTTCCGGCCGCATCGTGCTGGCGGGCAAGCAGGGCCATGTGGCCTATCCGCAGCTTGCCGACAATCCGATCCAGCATCTCACGGCGCTGATCTCTGCGCTGAAGGACACGCCGCTGGACGACGGCACGGCGCATTTCGCCCCGTCAAACCTGGAATTCACCACCATCGACATCGGCAATCCCTCGACCAATGTCATTCCGGCTGAGGTGCGCGCCGCCTTCAATATCCGCTTCAACGATATCTGGACGCCGGAAACGCTCGCGGACGAGATCCGGCGGCGGATCACCGACGCGGGCCTCGACGAGCGGACGCGCGTCACCTTCCTGCCCACCAATGCCACGGCCTTCGTGACGGAGCCAGGCTCCTTCGTTGCGGTGCTGTCGCGGGCGATCGAGGCGGAAACCGGCTTGAAGCCGGCGCTGTCGACGACAGGCGGCACCTCGGATGCGCGCTTCATCAAGGATTACTGCTCGGTCGTGGAATTCGGGCTCGTCGGGCAGACCATGCACCAGGTCGACGAGCACGTGTCGACCGCCGACATCGACGGCCTGACGGCGATCTTCCGCCGGGTGCTGCAGGACTATTTCGCGTCGTCGGCTCGGTAGCCATCGATATCGGAGGCGGCAAAGGGAATGGCCCGCGACAAGGTCTAGGTTTAGAGCCTGCGAGGCGGGCGTGTCGTCAAATCAGTCGCGCGGGCCGATCCCTCCCCTCCGGGGAGGGTGGCGCCGCAGGCGCCAGGTGGGGACCACCTGCCGCTGATCTGATGGGTGGACAGCAACATGGAGGCGAGCATCGTCCTCCGCCGGCCTCAGGGCCCCACCCGACGTCGCTGGCGCGAGGCCACCCTCCCCGGAGGGGAGGGATCGGCGGCTGCCCGGATGACATGAACAGAGCGTCGGACAAGAAGACGCGTCGGACCAACAGACCATTCGTCTGCCGTCGTGTTCATGGATTCCGGCCTGCGGCCCGAGCCGGAATAACCACCGAGGTCCCGATGGCTTCACCCCGGCAATTGCCGAGACGTCTCAGGGATAATCCACGCCGATGAGATAGAGCCCCGTGGCCGGCGCCATGGGGCCGCAGGCGGCGCGTTGTCGCGCGGCGAGGGCTTCAGCCACCTGGGTCACGGGCCACTGGCCGGCACCGACGCGCTCCAGCGTGCCGACCATGGAGCGCACCTGATGGTGCAGGAATGACCGCGCCGCCGCGAAGACACGGATCTCGTCGCCGATCCGCTCGACATCCAGCCGGTCGAGCGTGCGGATGGGGCTCTTGGCCTGGCAATCCGCCGCGCGGAACGTCGTGAAATCGTGCCGGCCGAGCAGCGTCTGGGCTGCCGCATGCATGGCATCGGCGTCGAGCTGGCGCGGGACGTGCCACACCCGGCCGATCTCGATCGCCGGCGGCGGGCGTCGGTTGAGGATGCGGTAGAGATAGTGGCGCTTAACTGCCGAATGGCGGGCATCGAAATCCTCGCCCACAACCTCGGCGGACAGGATCGCCACGGGCTCCGGCTTCAGATGCGCGTTGGTGGCGTCGCGCACCGTGTCCGTCCGCCAGGCCTTGTCGAGGTCGACATGCACCACTTGATGGGTCGCATGCACGCCGGCGTCGGTGCGCCCGGCGCATTGCACGCGCGCGGCATGGCCGGCGAAGCGCGCGATCGCCTCCTCGACGGCCTGCTGAACCGCGCGGCCGTTGTCCTGCCACTGCCAGCCGCAATAGGCGCGGCCGTCATATTCCACGACGAGCTTGTAGCGCGGCATGTCAGGCGAGCACCGTGCCGGGCGCGAGCCGTGCGCCGCGCAGGAAATCGTCGGCGTTCATGACACCCTTGCCGGCGCGCTGCACCTGCAGCAGCCGAAGAGCGCCCTCGCCACAGGCGACGGTGAACTGGCCGTCGAGCAACGTGCCGGCTGCGCCTTGTCCCTCGGCGGGCGTGCTGCGCAGGGCGCGCACCCGCTCACGGCCCTTGCCGAGATCGATCTCGAAGAAGGCGCTCGGGAAGGGTGAGAGGCCCCGGATCTGATTATGCAATGCGCTGGCGGACCGCGACCAGTCGATGCGGGCCTCCTCGTTGGTGATCTTCCTGGCATAGGTGACGCCGTCGTCCGGCTGCGGCACGAAGCTGAGCGCGCCGCGGGAGAGCGCGGCGAGCGCCCGCGCCATCAGGTCGGCGCCAAGGCGCGACAGGTTGTCGTGCAATTCGCCGGCAGTCGTCTGCGGGCCGATGGTGACGCGCTCCACCATGGCGACAGGGCCGGTGTCGAGCCCTTCCTCCATCTTCATCACGGCGACGCCCGTCTCCGCATCGCCCGCCATGATGGCGCGCTGGATGGGGGCCGCGCCGCGCCAGCGCGGCAGCAGCGAGGCATGCAGGTTGAGACAGCCCAGTTCCGGCGCGTCCAGGATCGCCTTGGGCAGGAGCATGCCATAAGCCACCACCACGGCGGCGTCCGCTTCGAGGGAGGCGAAGGTCTCAGCCGCCTCGTCCGTGCGCAGGGTCTTCGGCGTGAAGACCGGGATGCCGAAGCGTTCGGCCATGGCATGGACGGGGGAGGGGCGTTCGGCCAGCCCCCGCCCGCTCTGCGCGGGTGCGCGGGTATACACCGCGACGACCTCGTGTCCCTGGCCGATGATCTCGGCGAGGACCGGCACGGCGAAATCGGGCGTGCCCATGAAGACGATGCGCAGCGACATTGGTGTGACTCGGCGTGACGGGTGGCGACCTTGAGGCCTTGATGGCTCCGGGGGGCTTTTAGCGGATGCGAGGGGAGAAGGGAAATCGGGTCTTTCCACCCAAGGACATCGGACGCAAGCCGTCGTCGCGAGCGTCCTTTCTCCCTGGTGGTCAGAAGAACTTGGCGTCGTCGCCTTGCAGCAGGTCGCGGATGCCTGCCGGAACCGGGAAGCCGTAGCCGCCGCCCGGGGTCTCAGTCGTCAGCCTGCCGGACTGATGATAGCTGCTCGTATAAATGTCGGCGCCGATCATCTGTAGCGCGAGCACGAGCGCCTGCACGGAATCAGCGCCGCCGGCCCGGCCGTTCTGCTGCCCCTCGGGCCAAGCGATCTGGTAGCGGCACATCCAGGATGTCTCGTCCCGCTCAGGCGCGAAGATGCGGATGGGTATGTGGTGCTCTCCATCGGGATTGCGAAGACGTAATGTCCGCTCTGCTATGACCATAGAATCCTCAGTAATTTAATGGAGGTATCGGACGTCCGGCTAGACAAGCTGCTGTACAGCAGCCTGGGAACGGGACCCGGAACTCCAGCAGGCCTCGACGGTCTCGCCGTCACCAGCTTGACATACTCCCATGGAGTATAATAGTCCGGGGCGGAATACTCGTCTCCAGTATGTGGAATGCCATGCCCCATTCACCGGACGACAAGAAGCGCGCCATCAACCGTCTCCGCCGGATCAAGGGTCAGGCGGAGGCATTGGAGCTTGCGGTGGCGCAGGGGGCCGATTGCGGCGCCCTTCTCCAGCAGATCGCCGCGCTGCGCGGCGCCGCGACCGGCTTGATGGCCGAGGTGCTGGAAAGCCACCTGCGCGAGACCTTTCTGGAGGCCGGGCGCGGCGGGGGCACAACCGAGCCCGTCGATGGCGAGGCCGAGATCGACGGGATCATGCGCATCATACGCTCTTATCTGAAATAATGGCTTCACCCGATCAGGCCTAACGGGTCGGGAAGCCGGAACGATCTTTGCGGACTATCCTCAGGGAAGAAGGAACAGGACATGAAAAGCCGCGCAGCCGTTGCCTGGGAGGCCAACAAGCCGCTCACCATCGAGACCGTCGAGATCGGCGGCCCGAAGCCTGGCGAAGTGCTGATCGAGGTGATGGCGACCGGCGTCTGCCACACCGACGCCTACACGCTCTCCGGCCTCGATTCCGAGGGCAAATTCCCAGCGATCCTCGGCCACGAGGGCGCGGGCATCGTGCGGGAGGTCGGCGCCGGGGTCACGTCGGTGAAGGTCGGCGATCACGTCATTCCGCTCTACACGCCGGAATGCCGCCAGTGCAAAACCTGCCTCTCGCAGCGCTCGAACCTCTGCACCTCCATCCGCTCCACCCAGGGCCAGGGGCTGATGCCGGACGGAACCTCGCGCTTTGCCTGCGATGGCGGCGAGGTGTTCCACTACATGGGCTGCTCGACCTTCTCGAACTTCACGGTGCTGCCCGACATCGCGGTCGCGAAGGTGCGCGAGGACGCGCCCTTCGACAAGATCTGCTACATCGGCTGCGGCGTCACCACGGGCATCGGCGCGGTAGTCTATACCGCCAAGGTCTGGCCGGGCGCCAATGTCGTGGTCTTCGGGCTCGGCGGCATCGGTCTCAATGTCATCCAGGGCGCGCGGATGGTGGGCGCCGACAAGATTATCGGTGTCGACCTCAACCCCGCCAAGGCCGAGATGGCCAAGAAGTTCGGCATGACCCATTTCGTCAATCCGGACGAGGTCGGCCGCGACAAGGTGGTCGAGGCGATCGTCGATCTCACCGGCGGCGGGGCCGACTTCTCCTTCGAATGCATCGGCAATGTCCACACCATGCGGCAGGCGCTCGAATGCTGTCATCGCGGCTGGGGCGAGTCGATCATCATCGGCGTGGCGCCTTCCGGCACGGAGATCGCCACGCGGCCGTTCCAGCTCGTCACCGGCCGCGTCTGGAAGGGCTCGGCCTTCGGCGGCGCGCGCGGCCGCACCGACGTGCCGAAGATCGTCGACTGGTACATGGAGGGCAAGATCAACATCGACGACCTGATCACCCACACCATGCCGCTCGATGAAATCAACACGGCCTTCGACCTGATGCATGAGGGCAAGTCCATCCGCTCCGTTGTCGTGTACTGACGGGGCCGCGTGATGACGCTCGAACTCGTCTCCAGCGCTCGCTCCTTCGGGGGCGAGCAGCGCGTCTACAAGCATCGCTCCACCGAAACCGGCACGGACATGCGCTTTTCCGCCTTCGTGCCGCCGCAGGCGGCAGCGGGCAAGGTGCCGGTTGTGTGGTTTCTCTCGGGCCTCACCTGCACCGAGGAGAACTTCACCGTGAAGGCCGGCGCCCAGCGCGTGGCGGCGGAACTCGGGCTCATGGTGATCGCACCGGACACCAGCCCGCGCGGGGAAGGCGTGCCGGATGATCCCAACGGCGCCTATGACTTCGGCCTCGGTGCGGGGTTCTATGTGGATGCCACCGTCGCGCCTTACGCGCGCAATTATCGCATGGCGAGCTATATCGCACGGGAACTGCCGGAGATCGTCGGTGCGGAACTGCCGGCCGATAGAACGCGGCAAGGCATCACCGGCCACTCCATGGGCGGGCATGGCGCCTTGACGCTCGCCCTGAAGAATCCAGGCCGGTTCAAGGCTGTGTCGGCTTTCGCGCCGATCGTCTCACCGCTGAACTGCCCGTGGGGCGAGAAGGCCTTGGGCGGTTATCTCGGCCCGGACAAGGCCGCGTGGCGCGCCTACGACTCCTGCGCCTTGATCGAGGATGGTGTGCGCGTCGCCGACATCCTGGTCGACCAGGGCATGGCGGACGGGTTCCTCGCGAACCAACTCAAGCCGGAGCTTCTTGAGGCGGCCTGCGCGAAGGCTCGCATTGCGCTGACGCTCCGCCGGCAAGAGGGGTATGATCACTCCTACTTCTTCATCGCCACCTTCATCGCCGATCACCTCAAGTGGCATGCGGAGCGGCTCAAGGCGTGAGCGCGGTGCGCCGTGAGGCGCCTCGCCGATCGGGATGGCCGGGAACAAGCCCGGCCATGACAAAGAGGCCATGACAAAGACAAGGGAAAGCGTTCTCTGAAGGGATGTCATCCCCGGCGGCGTAGCGCCGGGAAGGGGATCCAAGACCACGCGAGGCGAATTATAAGGTCCTGACAGTGTTCGTGGATTCCGGGTTCAAGCCTTCGGCTTGCACCGGAATGACCACAGCGGCACCGACCGTCAGGCGGCTTCAGCCCACCGTTTCGCGCTTGGCCGCCTTGGCGAATTTCTTCATCACGCGGTCGCGCTTCAGCTTCGACAGGTAGTCGATGAACAGAACACCGTCGAGATGGTCGATCTCGTGCTGCAGGCAGGTCGCGAGAATGCCCTCAGCCTCGATCTCCTGCGTCTTGCCATCGAGGTCCATGTAGCGCACGCGGATCTTCGCCGGGCGCTCCACTTCCTCATAATAGTCGGGAATCGAGAGGCAGCCTTCCTCATGAATGCTGAACTCCTCGTCCGATTCCCATGTGATCTCGGGGTTGATCACGACCATCGGCGCGCGCGGCTCATCCTTGCCGGCGACGTCGATGACGAGCAGACGCTTCATGATCCCGATCTGCACCGCGGCCAAGCCGATGCCCGGCGCGTCATACATCGTGTCCAGCATGTCGGCGGCGAGCGTGCGGATCTCGTCGGTGATCTCCGTCACGGGCTCGGAGGCGGTCTTGAGACGCTGGTCTGGGATAAGGACGATAGGTTTGATAGCCATGGTGCAGACTTGCGAGGGCCTTTTTTACAGGAGGCTGCGGACAAAGCTGTCGAGGCCGGAAAACGACAGCGTAACAGCCACATAATCACTTGCGCCGCAAGGGTCAATGTGTTCTTCTTTTGTTCGCATTGATGTCGAGGCGAGTCCCAGTTCCGCGATGAATCAGACCCTGTTTAACCTGGCAGGATATCCGCTCACCGCGGGTGAAGTCATTGTCGGCGCGGCGGGCGCGGCCGTTGTCATTTTGCTTTTGCTCGCCGTTTTCTTGGCGCGCACCAACCGCGAGCGCCGCGTCGAGGCCGCCGAGGCGGCGGAGCGAGCGCGGGAAATGGACGACAAGGTCGCGGAACTCAATCGTATCCAGGCGGAGATGACAGGCCGGCTGCAGACGATCGCCGAGATCTTCGGGTCCCGCCAGCAGGATTTCGCCCGCTTCGTCGCCGAGCGGCTGGACGGCCTCCAGCATCGCGTGGGCCAGGGGCTCGAGGTTTCGTCGCGGACGACGGGTGAGCATATCGCGCGCCTCAACGAGCGTCTTGCGGTGATCGACGCGGCCCAGAAGAACCTCACCAATCTGACCGGCGAGGTGGTCGGCCTCAAGGATATCCTCGCCAACAAGCAGGCGCGCGGCGCCTACGGCCAGGGCCGCATGGAGGCGATTGTCCGGGATGGCCTGCCCGCAGGGCACTATGCCTTCCAGGCGACACTGCGCAACGGCCGCCGGCCGGACTGCCTCATCCGCCTGCCGGGCGATCACCCCCTCGTCATCGATGCCAAGTTTCCGCTGGAGAGCTTTCTCGCTTTCCGTGGTGGCACGAACGACGAGATGCGCCGCGCCGCAGCGGCGCGGGTCAAGGCCGACGTCGCCACCCATGTGAAGGACATTGCCGAGAAGTATCTCGTGCCCGGCGAGACGCAGGATCTGGCGCTGCTGTTCGTGCCGTCGGAGGCGATCTATGCCGACCTGCAGGAACATTTCGAGGATGTGGTGGCGCGCGCGCATCGGGCCCGGGTGATCATCGTTTCGCCGTCGCTTCTCGCGCTCGCCATCCAGGTCATGCAGTCACTGGTGCGGGACGCGCGCATGCGGGAGGAGGCCGAGACCATCCAGCTCGAAGTGCGCCGCATCCTGGAGGACGTCGTCCGGCTGCGCGACCGGGTCGAGAAACTCGATACGCATTTCCGGCAGGCGCAGGAGGATGTGGCGCAGATCCGCACGTCGACGGACAAGATCGTCAAGCGCGGCGAGCGCATTGAGGCGCTCGATTTCGAGGACCGAGGTGCCTCGCAGGAGATCCGCGCCGCTGAATAAGAGTACGGCGATCAGCCGTCGTGGCTCTCGCCCTGGCGCCGGCCGAAGTCGGGCGCGGCGGTTTCCTGGCCGCTGTCGATGATGCTGCGGCGGATGGCGCGGGTGCGCGTGAACAGGTTGAACAGCGCCTCGCCGTCGCCCCAGCGGATGGCGCGCTGGAGGGCGGCCAGATCCTCGTTGAACCGGCCGAGCATTTCGAGCACGGCGTCCTTGTTGGTGAGGAACACGTCGCGCCACATGGTCGGGTCGGATGCGGCGATACGCGTGAAATCACGGAAGCCGCCGGCCGAGAACTTGATCACCTCGGACTGCGTTACGGTTTCCAGATCGGCGGCGGTGCCGACGATGTTGTAGGCGATCAGATGCGGCACGTGGCTCGTGATCGCGAGCACCAGATCATGGTGCTGCGGCGTCATGATCTCCACCTGCGCGCCCATGGCCTCCCACAGTCCCCGCGTCACCGCGACCGCTTCGGGATCGGCGCCTTCCGGCGGCGTCACGATCGACCATCGATTGTGGAAGAGGGTCGCGAAGCCCGCGTCCGGTCCCGAATGCTCGGTGCCGGCCACAGGATGCGCCGGGACGAGATGCACGCCATCGGGAAGGTGGGGCGCCACGGCGGCGACAACGGCGCCCTTCACCGAGCCGACGTCGGACACGATCGCGCCGGGCTTCAGCGCCCCGGCGATTTCGGCCGCGACCTCGCCGCAGGCACCGACGGGCACGCAGAGGATCACCATATCCGCGCCGGCGGCGGCCTCGGCGGCCGTGTCGGCGACGACATCGCCCAGCCCCAGCTCAACGAGCCGCTTTCGTACGTCAGGCGAGGCATCGCTGACGACCAGCGTGCCAGCGAGCTTGAGATGATCAACGGCGCGGGCGATGGACGATCCGATCAGCCCGAGCCCGATGATGGCAAGCCGTCCGATCAGGGGTTCGGAGCGCGGCGGGCCCAGCCGGTCAGGCATGCGCGCCCCCGAGAAAGTCCTTGAGCGCGGCGACGACACGGCGATTGGCCTCCTCGTCGCCAACGGTCATGCGCAGGGCGTTGGGCAACCCGTAGGACGCGACGGCGCGCAACACGAGCCCGCGCTTGGACAGGAAACCGTCAGCCGCCTTGGCGTCACGGCCCGCCTCGGTGGGGAAATGGATCAGGATGAAGTTGCCGACACTCGGCGTCACCTTGAGACCGAGCGCTGAGATTTCCTTCGTCAGCCAAGGCAGCCATGTCTCGTTATGCGTGATGGAGGCGGCCACATGACCCTCGTCGGCAATCGCCGCGATGCCGGCCTCTATGGCGGGCGCATTGACGTTGAAGGGACCTCGGATCCGGTTGATGGCGTCGATGACGTGGGCGGGGCCATAGACCCAGCCGAGACGCAGGGCCGCAAGCCCGTAGATCTTGGAGAAGGTGCGCACCATGACGACATTCTCGCTGGTCGACACGAGTTCGAGCCCCGAGGCATAGTCGTTGCGCCGGACATATTCGGCATAGGCCGCGTCGAGGACGAGCAGGACATGCGGCGGCAGGCCCGCATGCAGGCGCTTCACCTCGTCGAACGGCAGATAGGTGCCCGTCGGATTGTTGGGATTGGCGAGGAAGACCACCTTGGTGCGCGGCGTCACGCAGGCTAGAAGAGCGTCGACGCTCGCGGTCAGCTCCGTCTCCTTGGCGACGACAGGCGTGCCGCCCGCGGCAATGATGGCGATCTTGTAGACCAGGAAGCCATATTCGGAATAGACGCCCTCGTCGCCGGGGCCGATATAGGCGTGTGTCAGGAGATTGAGGATATCGTCGGAGCCGGCGCCGCAGACGATGCGGGCGGGATCAAGGCCAAATCTGGCGCCGATCGCCTCCCGGAGGCGGGTGGCGGCTCCATCGGGGTAATGCTCAAGGGTCGCCGCCGCCTGCTTATAGGCCTCGATGGCTGTCTTGCTCGGTCCCAGCGGCGTCTCATTCGACGACAGCTTGTAGACCTTGTCGACGCCCGTGACGCTGCTCTTGCCCGGCACGTAGGCATCGATCGACAGAATTCCGGCCCGCGGGACGGGACGATCGGCCACAAGACCCATGATAAGACACTCCGGATAAAGGACGAACGGAGACCGCGCGGCGGGAGGTCAGCCCCCCATGCCCGGCCTATCGAGCACGAAAACCTCGGCGTGGCTTCCGATTTCACTGAGGTCGATGCGCCCCAGACGCTCCGCCGTCAAGGCCTTATCAAGGGCCTCCAGCGTCACGGTGCCGGGAACGGAGACGAGAAGCGACAATCCATCGCGGACGCCGGCCGATCCGAGAACCTGCCCGCCGAGCCGGACGATCGCGATACGCGCTTCCTCCCGCCATCGCTCGACGGTTGCCGCGACAAGCCGCACTTCACTTGAGCCGCCGTCCGTCAGCGGTTGTGCGATGACGAAAACCGGCGTTGCGGCCGGATGCTGCGGCCGGTCGATGAAAGGCAGCCGCGCGATGATCTTCGGGGCGCCGGGACCGGTGAGGCCGGTCCACCAGGGGCCGGATGCGGCGGCGCCGTCCGGCCGGAAGATGCCGAGATCGCCGTTGGAATCCGCAACGGCGCGGATGACGGCTTCCGCGCTGGTATGGGCGATATAAGGAACGGTGAAGCCGAAATGAAATCGCGCGGAATCCCGCATGGGTCCATCGCCGCCGGAGATGTCGGCATGTACGCTGTAAGGCGCCTGGACATAGGTGAAGGTGCCGATGATGACACGCCAGATGCTCTCCGCCGTGTCGAGCGGCAGGATGCCACGATGCCGCTCCGCGAGCCTGCGCATCATGGCGGCCTCCCGGGCAGGCCGAAAGGCCGAGCCCGGACCCTGCGTGCGCTTGAACGCGATCAGCCGGTCGATGATGTCGCCGCGCTCCATCAGGAGTGCATGCATGGCCGCGTCAATGCGATCGATGTCCGCGCGCAGAACGTTGAGGTCGACGGGCGGGACGGACGAAGGCGTGGAGGAAGCGGGAGCGCTGTCTGCGGATTGTGTCACCGAATTGGCCATACGCGTGCGTTCCGTTCCCAAAAACGTTGTGGCAATCTGGCCCAGTGGGCATTTCAAGTGGAACACTTTTAAGGTGCGGCGGCACGAACGCAAGTGAGTGTAAGGCTCTGAGTGAAAGGCCTTGGCTGGCCGTCCATCTGGCCCGTGCCCGTCTGGAGGACGCGCTCCATCTCTTGCTGCGAGCGCTTACTTTTCTGGCAGGACTCGCTTTTCTGGCAGGACTCGCTTTTCCTACAACACTGTTGCCGAGCCGGGTCTGTGTTCGATATAACGAACGCGGCCTGTTGATTGCGCTCATGCCGTTTCAGGTGGAAAAGGGTTTAACAGTCTCATGTTGGTTAGTGCTGACACTGCCCCAGTTCCCGCTTCGCAGGTCGATGAACCGGACAGTCTTGTCGCGCGCTTTGGGCTCGACAAGCCATTGGTTCTCGACAGCGGCGCCACATTGGCACCCTGGCAGATCGCCTATCAGTCTTACGGCACGTTGAACGCCGACCGCTCGAACGCCATCCTGATCTGCCATGCGCTGACCGGCGACCAGCATGTGGCGAACCGCAACCCCATCACCGGCAAGCCCGGCTGGTGGGAGACGAGTGTCGGCCCCGGTCTTCCTATCGACACGAACCGGTTCTTCGTCCTGTGTTCGAATGTCGTGGGCAGCTGTCTCGGCACGACCGGACCGGCGTCCCTCAATACGGCGACCGGCGAGCCCTGGGGGCTCAGCTTCCCGCTGGTGACGATCCGCGACATGGTGCGCGCGCAAGCCATGCTGCTGGACCATCTCGGCATCGTGCAGCTGTTCGCCGTTGTCGGGGGATCCATGGGCGGCATGCAGACGCTGCAATGGGCGGCGAGCTATCCGGAGCGGGTCTTCGCGGCCATGCCGATCGCCACCGGCCCCATCCATTCCGCGCAGAACATCGCCTTCCACGAGGTCGGGCGCCAGGCCATCATGGCCGATCCGGACTGGCGCGGTGGCCACTACCTGCAGGCGGGGGTTCGCCCGGCCAAAGGCCTCGCCGTGGCGCGCATGGGCGCGCATATCACTTATCTCTCCGAAGCCGCGCTCCACCGCAAGTTCGGGCGCCGGCTGCAGGATCGCGATGCGCCGACCTTTTCCTTCGATGCCGATTTCCAGGTCGAGAGCTACCTGCGCTATCAGGGCGAGAGCTTCGTCGAACGCTTCGACGCCAACAGCTACCTCTATATCACGCGGGCCATGGACTATTTCGACTTGGCCGCCGATCACGGCGGCGTGCTGGCCAACGCCTTTCGTGGCACGAAAACCCGCTTCTGCGTGGCGTCGTTCTCATCGGACTGGCTGTTTCCGACCCCGAATTCACGCGCGATCGTGCACGCGCTCAATGCGGCCGCCGCTTCCGTGAGCTTTGTCGAGATCGAGAGCGACAAGGGTCACGATGCCTTCCTTCTCGATGAACCCGTGTTTTTCGCCACCATGCGTGGCTTCCTCGATTCCGCCGCGCGTGCCCGCGGGCTTTAGAGCGATTCCCCAAAAACGTGCAGCGGATACCCGTCCGCCCCGAAAGGTTCTTCCCCTTGGCGATTGAAGATCCCTCCACGACGCAACGCGTCGATCTGCTGCTGATGGCCGAGATGGTCGATCGCGGCGCACGTGTGCTCGATGTCGGCTGTGGCGACGGAACGCTGTTGTCCTTGCTCGCTGAACGGCGCGAAGTGGACGGCCGGGGCATCGAGCTGTCACGCGAGGGCGTCAACCAATGCGTGGCGCGCGGTTTGTCGGTCGTCCAGGGCGACGCGGATACCGATCTGTTCGCCTATCCGGACGATGCTTTCGATTATGTCATTCTGTCCCAGACCATCCAGGCGACGCGCCGGCCGCGCGAGGTTCTGGAACACATGCTGCGCATCGGCCGCCGGGCGATCGTCTCATTCCCGAATTTCGGTCATTGGCGCGTGCGCGCCGATCTTGCCCTGTCCGGGCGGATGCCGGTGACGGACAACCTGCCCGAGACCTGGTACGACACACCGAACATCCATTTCTGCACGATCCGCGACTTCGTCGCGCTCTGCAACGAGCTCAACGTCCAGACGGAACGTGCCCTTGCCCTGAATTCCAGCGGCCAGCCGGTACGGTTCAACATGCCGTGGTGGGTGTGGAACCTGTTCGGCGAACAGGCGGTCTTCCTGCTGCGGCGGGGCTGAGCAGGTTCTGGGAGCAACGGTATTCGGCGCTTCCTCTCCCGTCGGGAAGAAGCCAGCGGCGGCAATCATCGCGTGTCATTCCCGGCGCTTCGCGCCGCCGGGGATGACACGTGACTATATTGCCTTTGCCTCTGCCGTCACAGCGGCCGTCCGCGCCTTGAAATGGCGATCGCGCTCAGTCCTGAGCCAGGGGGTGCAGGTCGCGCACCATCGCCGTGAGGCGGGCATCGAGGACGTGGGTATAGATCTGCGTCGTCGCGATATCGGCATGACCGAGAAGTTCCTGCACCACGCGCAGGTCGGCGCCGTTCTGCAGGAGATGGCTGGCGAAGGCGTGGCGCAGCACATGCGGGCTCAGGCGGTCCGGCGCGATGCCGGCGGCGATGCCGAGGTCCTTGAGATCACGCGCGAAGGCCTGGCGCGTCAGGTGCCCCTCGGCGCTGTCGGCGGGAAACAGCCAGCGCTTCTGCCGGGCGACTTCCTTGTCCGTGGCAATGAGGTCCAGATGCGCGGCGGCTGCCTTCAGCGAGGCCTCGGTCAACGGAACGAGGCGTTCCTTGTCGCCCTTGCCGCGCACGAGCAGGAAGCGCTCGCGGGTCCGGGCTGCGCTGCGTGGCAGCGAGACGAGCTCTGACACGCGCAAGCCCGTGGCATAGAGGAGTTCCAGCAGACAGGTGAGGCGCGCGGCGCGGCGGCGCTCGACAAGCGGTCTCTTCACATCGTCGATGCCTTCGCGCGCGGTGGCGAGCAACCGGTCCACCTCCTCCACGCTGAGCACCTTGGGCAGCGGCCGGCCGATCTTCGGTCCCTCGATGGTGACGGTCGGATCGTCGGCGCGCAGGCCTTCCAGATAGAGGAATTTGTGGAACTGCCGAACCACGGAGAGGCGCCGCGCCGCTGACGAGGCCTTGAGCCCGCGCGCGTGGATTTCGGCGAGAAAGGCACGGATGTCGGGTTGGGTGCAGCCTGTCGGCGTCAGACCCCCCTGCGCTAGAAAGCTGAGATAGTCGCCGAGGTCGCGCTCATAGGCCTGGAGGGTGTTGCGCGCGGCGCCCCGCTCGGCCGCGAGCATTTCAAGGAAGCGCTCGGCGAGGCCGCCCGCCAGTGGCGGCCGCCTGCTCCCGGCATCGGTCGTCTCGCCTCGCGCCTCGGCCGCCATCGTCATCACTTCTCGAACTTCGACGCCGGAACCGTTACGGTCACGGTGCGAGGCTTGGGCTCGACCATCGTTGCGAGTGCGTAGAGCCCGGCATAGCCAAGCCCTGCGAGAATTCCGATGATCATGAGGAAACGGAAGACGGTCGGCACAGCTCTCTTCAACCCATCGCGAGATTTCAGCCGAAAGTGTGGCCCTGATCAAGTTACGGGAATGACGTAAACAAAAACTCCATGATAGTGAAAGCCGTATGGACGAGTCGCGCAACATTGGGGTAACCGACCCCGAGATCGAAGCCCTGCACCGGGCGCTCAACGGGCGGTCGCTGGTCCTCATCGGCATGATGGGGGCGGGCAAGAGCACGGTGGGGCGCCGGCTGGCCACGCGGCTCAATCTCAATTTCCTCGATGCCGACCACGAGATCGAGCGCGCCGCGGGTATGACGATCCCTGAAATCTTCGCGAGCCAGGGCGAAGCACAATTTCGTGATGGTGAGCGCCGTGTCGTCGGCCGCCTGCTGAGCGAGGGGCCGCAGGTCCTGGCCACGGGGGGCGGCGCGTATATGAATGAGGAGACGCGCGCCAACATCGCCGAGGCCGGCATCTCGATCTGGCTGAAAGCGGATTTCGATGTGCTGTTTCGCCGCGTGCGCAAGCGCCCAGGTCGTCCGCTGCTGCATACGCCCGATCCTGAGGGCACGCTGCGGCGCCTGATCGACGAGCGTTACCCGACTTACGCCGGGGCCGACATCACCGTGATTTCCCGCGACGCGCCGCACGAGGCCATCGTCGAGGAAATCGTCGAGGCTTTGCGCAGTTACCTCTCGCTATCCAAAGTGGATCCCGATCGATGACCCCCGTGACACACGCCGCAGACGGTCGCGAAACCGTGCATGTTCCTCTCGGCGATCGCGCCTATGACATTCTCATCGGCCGCGGCGTGCTGACTGAGGCGGCGCCGCGTATCGCGGCGCTGGCGCCGGGCGGGGCGGCGGCCATCGTCACCGACGAAAGCGTCGGCGCGCTTTATGGCCAGCGTCTCAGCGAGGCGCTCGCCACGGCGGGTCTCCGCACGACGATCATCACGGTGCCAGCCGGTGAGGGCAGCAAGAGCTATCCTCGCCTGGTCGAGGTCTGCGAAGCGCTTCTGGCCGCTCGCATCGAGCGTGGCGATCTCGTCATCGCGCTTGGTGGCGGTGTCATCGGCGACCTCGCCGGCTTCGCGGCCTCCATTGTCCGCCGTGGCCTGCGCTTCGTACAGGTGCCGACGAGCCTCCTGGCCCAGGTCGATTCCTCGGTCGGCGGCAAGACGGGCATCAATTCAAAGCACGGCAAGAACCTGATCGGCGCCTTCCACCAGCCGAGCCTCGTCATCGCCGATACGGGGCTGCTCGACAGCCTGAGCCCGCGTGAGTTCCGTGCCGGCTATGCCGAGGTGGTGAAATATGGCCTCATCGACGATCCCGGTTTCTTCGCTTGGTGCGAAAGCAATGCCGAGGCCATCTTCGGGCCGGGACCGGCGCGCGACCATGCGGTGGCGACGAGCTGCCGTGCCAAGGCGGCCGTGGTCGTGCGCGACGAGCGGGAGGATGGCGACCGCGCCTTGCTCAATCTCGGCCACACCTTCGCCCATGCGCTGGAACGCGCCACCGGCTACGACGGCAGCCGGCTGGTGCACGGCGAGGCCGTGGCGATCGGCCTCGCGCTCGCCTTCCGCTTTTCGGCGGAGCGCGGCCTGTGTCCGCCTGATGATGCCGCGCGCGTCGCGGTTCATCTCGCCGGGCTCGGGTTGCCGACACGCCTGCAGGATGTGCCCGGCGATATCGGCACCGCCGACAGCCTCCTGGAGGCCATGGCCCAGGACAAGAAGGTCAAGCGCGGCGCGCTCACCTTCATCCTGGCGCGCGGAATCGGCCAGAGCTTCATCGCCCGCGGCGTCGAGGCCGACAGCGTGCGCGTTTTTCTGGTGAGTGAACTGGCGGATTGAGCGCGGATTGCGAGAGCTTCCGCCGGCCTCTGGTCCCGGCCACGGCCGATGGTCGTTGCCGGCGCAGCCTTCAGAACGTCGTGCGCTGGCGGATGGCTGCGGCGAGGGTGCCTTCGTCGAGATAATCGAGCTCGCCACCCACCGGCACGCCGTGGGCGAGGCGAGTGATCTTCACGGGATAGGATGACAGAAGGTCGGTGATGTAATGCGCCGTCGTCTGCCCGTCGACGGTGGCATTGAGCGCCAGCACGATCTCGGTCAGGCCCGGCTCGGCGGCGCGGGCGACGAGCCTGTCGAGGTTGAGGTCCTCGGGGCGGATGCCGTCGAGGGCCGAGATCACGCCGCCGAGGACGTGGTAGCGGGCATTGATCACGCCGGCCCGCTCAAGCGCCCAAAGGTCGGCGACATCTTCCACGACGACGAGAAGCGTCGGGTCGCGGCGGGCGTCGCAGCAGATGGTGCAGGGATCGGCGGTATCGATATTGCCGCAGGAGGTGCAGACCAGCACGCGCTCGGCCGTGACCCGCGTCGCGTCGGCGAGCGGCACGAGGAGTTGCTCCTTCTTCTTGATCAAAGTCAGCGCCGCCCGCCGCGCCGAGCGCGGCCCAAGGCCGGGCAGGCGGGCCAGCAGCTGGATCAGCCGTTCAATCTCGGGGCCGATGGGGGAGGGCATGATCTGAACCGATCGTCTGGAAACGCAATGCGGCTGCGCCGTTCTCAGCCTTTCCCCGGCGGGGAGAGGTCGGACGCGTGGCGTCCGGGAGAGGGCCATAACCGCGGTTGTAGCCCTCACCCTCTCCCTCTCCCTCGGGGGAGAGGGAACGCAAATAAGTCCATCGTATCACTTGCGGAAGGGTGGATCGTTTCTCTCCGCCGGAAGGAGATCGGTCTAAAACGGCAGCTTCATGCCGGGCGGTAGGGGAAGGCCCTTGGTCATCTCACCCATCTTGTCCTGCATCAGCCGCTCGGCCTTGGCCTTGGCGTCGTTGACGGCGGCGACGACGAGATCTTCGAGGATCTCCTTTTCGCCCGGAACGATAAGGCTCTCGTCGATGGCGATGCTCTTCATCTGACCCTTGGCGGTCGTCACGACGGTGACCGCCCCGCCGCCGGCCGTGCCGGTAACCTCGAGCGCCTCGAACTCGGCCTGCATGTCAGCGAATTTCTGCTGCAGGCCCTGCGCCTGTTTCATCAGCCCCATCAGGTCACGCATCGGTCACTCCCGTCTCAATCCCGAATCACCTGTCGTCTAGATAGGACAGGTCGTCGTCGGATGCGAGCGCTCCCCCATCCTCGGTCGCCTCGTCCGTCTCGGCGATCGCCGGCAGCGGCTCCTCGGCCGTGGCCGCTATATCGCGGATATCGACGATGGCGGCCCCGGGAAACCGCGACAACACGGCCTGAACGAGCGGATGCCCCTCCGCGCCGCTGCGGCGCTCTGCCTCGCGGGCCTGTGCCATTTCGTGCAGGGTCGGCGCGCCGGGCTTCGACGAGAGCGCGACCATCCAGCGCCGGCCGGTCCATTCCTGCAGGCGCTTGCCGAGATCGCCCGCGAGCGTTCGGCTCCCGCCCTCGCGCAGCGCGATTTCGATAAGCCCGTCCTCGAAATGGACGAGATGGGCGTCCTGCTCCAGGGCGCGTTTCAGCACGATATCGCGCTGTTCACCGGCCAGCGCCACCACATCCTCGAAGCGCGCCAGCCGGATCTGCGGCTCGGCCGAGGCGCGGACCACCTCGCGGGCTGGGTCCTGACGTGGCGTCGCGTCAGCCAGTAGGGCTGAGCCGGTATTGGCGGCGATCGTCAGGCGAGGCCCGCCGCCGCTGCCGCCGCCACTATTGCCGCCGCCACCGTCGCTAGGACGGGAGCCGCCGTTACCCCCGGTGGAGGGCGCGCCATCGCGCAGGGTGCGCAGCGCCTCGTCCGGGGTCGGCAGGTCGGCGGCATAGGCGAGGCGCACCAGGAGCATCTCGGCGGCCGCGATGGGACGTGCGGCCTGCTGGACCTCGGGCAAGCCCTTGATCAGGATCTGCCAGCTCCGCGCCAGAATGCGCAAGGAGAGCCGTGAGGCGAGGTCGGCGCCCCGCAGCCGCTCGGCCTCGGTCAGCGCCGCGTCCCTGCCGGCATCGGGCACCAGCTTGAAGCGCGTGACGAGGTGAATGAAGCCAGCGAGGTCGTTGAGGACGACATAGGGGTCTGCGCCCGCGTCGTATTGCGCGGTCAATTCAGCGAGCGCGGCGGCGAGGTCTCCGCGCATCACAGCCTCGAAAAGATCGATCACGCGAGCCCGGTCCGCGAGGCCGAGCATGGTACGGACCTCGTCGGTGGTGACCGCGCCGCCGCCATGGGCGATGGCCTGGTCGAGCAGCGACAGACTGTCGCGCGCCGAGCCCTCGGCGGCACGCGCGATCAGCGCCAGCGCCTCCGGGTCCGCATTGACGCCTTCTGCGTCGGTGATGCGCCCAAGGTGGGCAACGAGCGCGCCGGCATCGATGCGGCGCAGGTCGAAACGCTGGCACCGTGAGAGGATCGTCACCGGCACCTTGCGGATTTCGGTGGTGGCGAACACGAATTTCGCGTGCGGCGGCGGTTCCTCCAGCGTCTTCAGGAAGGCGTTGAACGCCTTCTCCGAGAGCATGTGGACCTCGTCGATGATGTAGACCTTGTAGCGCGCCGAACTTGGGGAATAGCGGATGCCGTCGATGATCTGGCGGACATCCTCGACCCCGGTGTGGGAGGCGGCGTCCATCTCCAGCACATCCACATGGCGCGATTCCATGATCGCGGCGCAATGGCGCCCGAGGGCCGGCATGTGGATTGTCGGTTGGGAGGGGCCGCCGTCGAGCGGCTCATAGTTCAGCGCGCGCGCCAAAATGCGCGCCGTCGTCGTCTTGCCGACGCCGCGTACGCCGGTCAGCATCCAGGCCTGCGGAATGCGGCCGGTCGAGAAAGCGTTGGAGAGCGTGCGCACCATTGCCTCCTGCCCGATGAGATCATCGAAGCTCAGGGGGCGATATTTGCGCGCGAGAACACGGTAGGCCGGGGCAGGAACGGCCGAGGGTGGCGGCATATCGAAGCCGGGCAGCGCGGGACCTGCTTCATCCTCGGCGGAGGCGTGCGGCACGTCGTTGGCGCTGGGCTGATCGGTCATTGCACCCGTTCGGTCATCTCATCGGGCCGGTTCGGCCAAGGCCACCACACACCAAGGCCATCTCACACCGGCGGGATCGCACGCTGGGCGCAGGCCCCCATGCTGGACGCGGGCTCCCATGCCGGACGGTTGTCGCCGGAGATCCGACGATGACAAGGTGGGAGGCTGGACGAAGACCCGCCCGATTCTCGTTAGGGCTGCTTCCTTCCGGATCTGACCCGGTTGGCGAGTGGAACGTCCAACGCCAACCTCCCACCGCCTATATCGTGGAAAGACGGGGCCGATGCAAGCCATCCGGGGTGTAATTCGCAAACCCTGTGCAAGACGTAAGGGGCCCGCGCGGCGCTGCCCGGGAGCATGAGCGAAACGGCTCTTCTGTCTATCCCGGGGCTCAGGTAGAAGAAGGGCCGAAAGGCTGTGCCATGACGCATGATGATTCCAAGACCGCGCCGATTGCTCCGCTCGCGGCGACGCTGGACCGTTCCGGGCGCGTAGGCTTCGCGATCAATCGCCTGGAGCGGCATTCGGAAGGGCGGGAGAACGCCGAAACGGTTGGCGCCTTTCGCCAGAGACCCGATGCCGCGACCTTCGTGCTCGCTGGCGACGTGCCGATCCTGAAGCGTGAGCCCGCTCTCGATCCGCGCTTCACGCTGGCGGAGGCGGCGGCGCTCGGCGCGGATGGCGAGAGCATCTTCCTCGGCACAATCGCCGGCGTGCCCCTTTTCACGACGATGCTGGCGAGCGATGCTGCGAGCGTCATCGCCGAGCGGCCGCATCTCGATGCCGTGGATCTTCGTTCACTCGCCTCGCAGGGGCTCTTGTCCCCGGAGGTTCTCGGCCCTCTCGGTGAAGCCAAGGCCATCCTCCATTGGCACGCGCGCCACCGCTTCTGCGCGAATTGCGGGGCGAGAACACGGGTGGAGGCGGCAGGCTGGCGGCGCATCTGCGACACCTGCGGGGCCCAGCATTTTCCGCGGACAGACCCCGTCGTCATCATGCTCGCCGTGAGAAACGGCCATTGTCTTCTTGGTCGGCAGCCCCGCTTCACCGACAAGATGTACTCGTGTCTCGCCGGCTTCGTGGAGCCGGGCGAGACCATCGAGGATGCCGTGCGCCGCGAGACGAAGGAGGAAGCGGGGCTCGCGGTCGGCCGCGTCCGTTACCTCGCCTCGCAACCCTGGCCGTTTCCAGCCTCGCTGATGATCGGCTGCATCGCCGAGGCGTTGCATGACGAGATCACCATCGACCGGCTTGAGCTCGAGGACGCGCGCTGGTTCTCCCGCGGCGAGGCGGCCGCGCTTCTGGCAGGCACGCATCCCGACGGGCTGTCGTCTCCCAAGCCCTTCGCCATCGCCCACCATCTCCTCCACGCCTTCGTGCATGAGGGAGAGGCGTTCTGATCGTTCTGAAACGCGGCCGGCCTGAACCGGCCAGCCGACAGGGCTATTTGGAGGATGGAATGCAAGGCGCGAGCGGCATCATGCCGAGGCTGCGCCCTGGTGAATGATGCAAAGATCCATGCTGGCCGTCGTCGAACAAGGCGAGATCGCTTGCTTTCGGCCAGATGAGCGCGAGTTCGGTATTGCCCGCCCCCTGCTCGTCGTCGCGCGAGCCTGTGACGACCGCGCCGAGCGAGCGGGCGAAAACCACCGCCGTCACATTACGATGGAAGACCCAAAGTCCGACATCCGCGACGTCACGCTCGGCGAATTCCCGGGCCATCCGTCCCATGAGGGCACTTCCGATGCCGCGCGAACGAAACTGCCGCGCGACGTGGACTGCGTAAATCTCGCCAAAGGTGCCGAGTTCACCATCCCGAGCGGGACCGCAGGCGCCGAAACCGACCAGCTGGCCGTCGTGTTCCGCCACCACCACGGTACCTTCGTCAGCCAGCAGGGTCCGCCAGTCCCGACGAGCGCGCCAGCTGCTGAGTTCCCGAACATCCATGAGGCTGAGATAGGTCTCCTGCCAAACATGCTCGTAAAAGCGGGAGACATTGGCCATGTCGCAGCTGTCTGCGTGTCTGAACGTGGGCGTCATTGGCCTTCCCTCTCATCGTGCGGGGGTAAACTCGCGTGAGAGAAAGGCCATAAAAGGGCGACGAAGGGATGACGGCCGTCTTTTTTCAGCTCTCATGGAAAAGGAAGGCCGAAAGGCAAAGCTCGCGTTCGACGATCCTTTCCTCCTGTACCTGCTCGACGGCCTTATTCCGCTGGGATCTGGGTCGCGCGGAAGGGATGCGCCGGATAGACGCCGAGAATGCGCAGTTCCTTCGAGAAGAAGCCGATTTCCTCGAGGGCGTTCTTCAGCGCGGGATCATCGGGGTGGCCATCGACCTCCGCATAGAACTGCGTGGCGTGGAAATGTCCCTCGACCATGTAGCTTTCGAGCTTGGTCATGTTGACGCCGTTGGTCGCGAAGCCGCCGAGCGCCTTGTAGAGCGCCGCGGGCACGTTGCGCACGCGGAAGACAAAACTCGTCACCGTCGGGCCGTTTCCGGCCGGGGCCCATTGCGGCTCACGCGCCAGCACGACGAAACGCGTCGTATTGTGTGCTTCGTCCTCGACGTCCTCCATCAGGATGTCGAGCCCATAGATCTGCGCGGCCAGGCGCGGCGCGAGCGCGGCTTGCGTCGGATCGTTCCATTCCGCCACCAAGCGCGCCGAGCCGGCCGTGTCGGCGGCAACAACGGCGCTGAGGCCGAGCTTGCGAATGATTCGCCGGCATTGGCCGAGCGCGTGCACGTGGCTGTGCACGGTCTTGATGGTGGCGAGCGTCGCCCCTTTCGGCGCCATCAGCTGGAAATGGATGGGCAGAAAGAACTCGCCGATGATATGCAGCCCCGACGTCGGCAGGAGATGATGCATGTCGGCGACGCGGCCGGCGATCGTATTATCGATCGGGATCATGCCGAGGGTAGCCGTACCGTCGGAAATCGCCGCAAGCGCGTCCTCGAACGTCGCGCAGGGCAGGGGCTGCCACGTCGGATAGACATCCTCGCAGGCGATATGGGAATTGGCGCCCGGTTCGCCTTGGTAGGAAATCACTTCGGGCAGGGACATCGGCTCGTCTCCTCGAAATCATCACTCCCCCAAAGCCGCTGATGCCGGAAAGCGGCAAAAGGTAGCAAAGGGGAAGCCGCTTATACGAGTTGCCAACCCGGCTTCAAAGCGGGTAATCAGACTTTGCTGCATGTCCTTGCGCTGTGCGGCCACGTTATTGCTATCAACGTTCGCCTGAAGCCTACCAATCGGCCTCAGCCCATTGGCCGCACCGGAGCCGCTGTTTTGTCGATGCAACAGCTAGATTCTTTTGAGCTCAACAAGATCTTCGGCGCCATCCTTGGCACCTGCGTTTTTGCGATGGGCCTTGGCATTGTGGCCAGCGCGATCTTCTCGCAGAATCCGCCGGCCGTACCCGGCTATGACCTGCCGGCGCCCGAGGAAGGCGCGGGCGCGGCCGCCCCGGCTGCCGTGGAAGTGGTACCGATCGCCGTGCGCTTGCAAACAGCTGACGCCGCCCGCGGCCAGAAGGCTGCGGCGAAATGCGCCGCCTGCCACAATTTCGTGGAAGGCGCTGGCTCGAAGGTCGGGCCGGATCTCTACAATATCGTCGATCGCCCGAAGGGCGAGGTTCAAGGCTTCGGTTATTCGGCGGCCATGAAGGAACATGCCGCCAAGGGCGAGAAGTGGGGCTATGAGGAGCTCGACCACTTCATCGCCAATCCGCGCAGTTACATGAAGGGCACGATCATGAGCTTCGCCGGCGTGGCGAAGCCGGAGGAACGGGCCGACCTGATCGCCTATCTGCGCAGCCTGTCCCATTCGCCGGTTCCGCTGCCGAACCCCTGATCGGCCGGGTCTCGCAACCTTAAACGACAATGGCCCCGGGATGGTCGCATCCCGGGGCCATTGTTTTGGGCCAAATGCGTGCGGCTTAACGCGCCGGTGGGGCGCTGCCCTGTGACATCAACGGCGTGATGCGGCGCAGGGTGACCCGGCGATTCTCGCGTGCTGGTCCCTCCGTCTGCACCTTCAAATACTGCTCCCCATAACCTTGGGTCACGAGATTCTCGGGCGGCACGCCATAGCTGTCGGTCAGAACCTGCGCGACCGCCTCGGCCCGCCGGTCGGACAGGGCGAGGTTGTCGGTGTCGGAACCAACCGCGTCGGTATGCCCTTCCACCAGAAATACCTCGTTGGCATTGCGCTTGATCACAGCCGCCAGACCGCGGGCGATGGCGTCCAGCCGACCAACCTCCGTGGGCGCGACATCGGCCGAGCCCGTGGCGAAAGTGATAGTATCCACATCGACGCGACGCATCTTCTCGCGCAGACGCTCATTATAACGGATCTCGTCGAGGCTGTAGGCTCGCTCCACCCGCTCCACGGGGGGGGCCAGAAAGGTCTCCTCGATCACGTCCGGTCCGACATCCTCAGCTTCCACGATATAGCGGTCGCGGGGAACGGCACCGAGCATAAGTGGCGGCAGTGCTACCAGCGGCGGGGCATAAAAGCCGGGACCGGCTGGTCGACGCGCCGGCCTGCGGCTGTTGTCGATGATGATCACGTCGCGCCCGTCCGGACCGCGCCGGATCCGGCGCATGAGGCGGCCATCGGCATCCTCCATGGTGACGATGCGGCTGCCGTCCGGTCGCACCACCGTGATGGTGCGCTCCCCGCCGCGTCCGCTAACCACATTCACATCGCGCGCGCCGCGTCGCAACCGCTCAACCTCGTCGTGGCGGATGACCTCGCGATCGCCCTCACGGATGATGACCCTGTTGTCGCCTTCGCGAATGATGGTGCGTCCATCGCGCTCCTCCACCTGCCGACGGCCGCGCCATTCCTCGCTCATGTCGCGGCCGGGAGGGCCGCCGAAGCCGGGCCTGTCACCCGGCTGCTGCTGCGCGCCGGGACGCGGGCCAGTAGGCGGCGACGGCTGGCCCAGGGGGGGCTGACTTGGGGGAACGGGCTGACTTGGGGGAACGGGCTGGCCCGGCGCGACCGGCCGCTCGGGCCGGGGTTGCTCTGCTGGCGGCTGCGCACCGCGTGTGGGCCTGTCGCCCGGCTGCTGTTGCGCGCCGGGGCGTGCGCCAGGGGGCGGCACAGGCTCGCCAGGTGGGGCGGACTGGTCCGGCGCCTGCCGTCCTGGGCGGGGGGGCGCCACCGGCGCGGGCCTTTCTGGTCGCGGTTGCTGCTGTTGTGTGTCAGGTCGCGCGCCAGGCGCCCGCGCTGGCTCTCCGGGACGATTGGGGCTCGGTGCCTGGCTCGGTGCCTGGCTTGGCACCTGGCCGGGTGCTTGGCGTGGCGGACGTCCACGTCCCTCCGGTTCCGGCCGGGGCGCTTCCGGTCGGGGAACGACCTCTCGTGGTGGCGCAGGCCGTGGCTCTTCGCGGGGGGCGGCCTCGGGGCGGACAGGGCGGCCGGGCGCGCGCTCTTCGGCTCCAGGTGGGAGGGGGCGACCATTGGGCGGGATAGCGGGGCGATCAGGCATGGATCGCGGCGCATCGGGGCGCTGGCCCTCAGGCCTTGGCACTTCTGACCTGGGCACTTCTGACCTGGGCACTTCCGGCCTCGGCCTTTCCGGTCGTTGCATCTCTTGCCTCTGCGGCATCTCTCGCCTCTGTGGCATCTCCTGACGCTGCATATCCGGTCGCGCGCCCTCGGGCCTGCCCGGCCCTCCGCCCGGCGGCTGCTGGCCGCCCTCGGGGCGCTCGCGGCCTTCTGGCCGCTGCCGTTGCGGACGGCCATCCTGATCGCCCGCGTCGGGCGCGCCCTGCGCAATCAGGAGCCGCGTTCCGTCTGGCGGCACGCGCGGCAAGCTATGCTGTGCAGGGTCCATGGATGGGGCCATGAACGCGGGGTCGAGGGGCGCAGCCGCCACGCGTAGTATCGGCATCGCTATCACCGTGCCGGCGAGCAAAGCGAAACGGGTCATCCGCATCAGTCAGGTCCTCTATCATTCGCACCGCCGCCCAGCACAGAGCCCCTAGAATCGAATGATCGAGGTCAACTGGCGATTATGACGATAATAAGTTCTGGCAAATGCATCAGATCGATGAACGGTTGTTCATAAAACGAGGAAAGGGATTTTATTTGACGCGACGGCAGAGATATTAGGTGTGAAATCTTGACTATTGCGTTCCGCGCCGATTTGTAGCTTCTCTGTCGTTTCAGCGGTGAAGTCTAAGCAGCCTGAAGGGGGCAGGGCACCTTGGCAGCCACACGCCGGGCCATCAGGTCAGTTGCCGCGCGCCGATCCCTCCCCTTCGGGGGAGGGTGGCGCCGCAGGCGCCGGGTGGGGTTCGCTCTGGTGCTGACCCGGCTGAGCGGACGGCCACACATGTATGGCCGCCAGAGCATTTCCCGGCCGCGCGGCCCCACCCGACCTCTTTGGCGCGCCGCCCCCTCCCCGAAGGGGCCCTAAGGGAGGGATCGGCGTGGCATTCCGCTAATCCGCCGGTACGTAGATGGCCGCCCCCTTGGCGTTGAACTCGCGCGCCTTTTCGGCAAGGCCCGCGAGGCGCTCGGCGTCGTCGGCAAGAGTCTCGATCGCAGAAGGCTCCATGGCGAGCGCCTCCGCGCGCAGATCCTGCGTGATCTTCATCGAGCAGAATTTCGGCCCGCACATCGAGCAGAAATGCGCGACCTTGTGGGCCTCCTTCGGCAGGGTCTCGTCGTGGAAGGCACGCGCGGTGTCCGGATCGAGGCCTAAGTTGAACTGGTCCTCCCAGCGGAACTCGAAGCGCGCTCGGGACAAGGCGTCGTCGCGCAGCTTGGCCGCGGGATGGCCCTTGGCGAGATCGGCGGCATGGGCGGCGATCTTGTAGGTGATCACGCCGGTCTTCACGTCGTCCCGGTTCGGCAGTCCAAGATGTTCCTTGGGTGTGACATAGCAGAGCATCGCCGTGCCGAACCAGCCGATCATCGCAGCCCCGATAGCGGAGGTGATGTGGTCGTAGCCCGGCGCGATGTCGGTGGTCAGCGGCCCGAGCGTATAGAAGGGGGCCTCGCCGCAGGTGGCGAGCTGCTTGTCCATATTGGCCTTGATCTTGTGCATCGGCACATGGCCCGGTCCCTCGATCATCACCTGGCAGCCCTTGTCCCAGGCCACTTTCGTCAGTTCGCCAAGCGTGTCGAGCTCCGCGAACTGGGCGGCGTCATTGGCATCGGCGATCGAGCCGGGCCGGAGGCCGTCGCCGAGCGAAAAGGTGACGTCATAGCGATGCATGATGTCGCAGATCTCGTCGAAGCGCTCATAGAGGAAGCTTTCCCGGTGATGGGAGAGGCACCAGCGCGCCATGATCGAACCGCCGCGCGAGACGATGCCGGTGACGCGCCGCGCCGTAAGGGGCACATAGGCCAGACGCACGCCGGCGTGGATCGTGAAATAGTCCACGCCCTGCTCGGCCTGTTCGATGAGCGTGTCCTTGAACACCTCCCAGTCGAGCTTCGCCGGGTCGCCGTCTACCTTCTCCAGCGCCTGGTAAATCGGGACCGTGCCGATGGGCACGGGCGCGTTGCGCATGATCCACGAGCGGATATTGTGGATATTGCGCCCGGTGGAAAGGTCCATCACCGTGTCGGCACCCCAGCGGATGGCCCAAACCAGCTTCTCCACCTCGTCGGCGGCCGAGGAGGTGACGGCCGAATTGCCGATATTAGCGTTGATCTTCACCAGGAAGTTGCGGCCGATGATGGTGGGCTCGAGCTCGGGATGATTGATGTTGGCGGGGATGACCGCGCGGCCCCGCGCCACCTCCTCGCGCACGAATTCCGGCGTGATGAAGCTGGGGATGGCGGCGCCGAAGTCCTCGCCGTCGGCGCGGCGCTCCTGCGCACCCGCGAGCATCGCCGCGCGGCCTAGATTCTCGCGATGGGCGATATAGACCATCTCCTCGGTGATAATGCCGGCGCGGGCATAGTCGAGCTGCGTGACCGGCTGCCCGGCTCGGCCGGACAGCACGGCGCGTTCGGCTGGGCAGGGCGCGACAAGCTTGTCAGGGGCGATATTGCCGTTGTCCTCCGGTCTCACCGCGCGTGGCGCGATCGCGGTCAGGCTGCGCGTCGCGAGCCATGGCGCGCGGGGCTGGGCGAGGCCGCTGTTGAGATCGATGGCGGCCCCAGGGTCGGTGAAGGGGCCGGAAGTGTCATAGACACGGAACGGGGCCTCGCCGGAGGCGGGATCAAGCGCGATTTCGCGGAAGGGAACGCGGATCTCGGGATGATCCGGCGCGGTGGAATAGATCTTGGCCGATCCCGCGACGGCGCCGGTGGTGACGGCTGCGGGCGTTGGGGTGATGGTCTGGCGCGCTTTCGCATGCGCCTTGGATGGCTGATGAATGTTCATGGATCTCCTTTTCCGGAGAACCCTCGCCGGAGCGAAGGCGCCCCGGTTCGTTAATGAGGAGAGCCTCCGCCCACGGCATTCTCAAGCGAAGTGGATAGGGCTTCGCGTGAAGACGATGCGGTCGAGCGAGCCCATTTCCGATCCGACAGGATCGAAATTGGGTTCAAGCGGATGCACTCCTGGTTTGAGAAGATCCGGGTGACAGCGATCTGATGGAATCGTGAGGAGCCTTGCACCTTTTCCGTCCCTTCGCCGGCATGACCCGGATCAGGTCCTAAGGGTCACCGCGGTGCTCTTTCACAAGCCGGCGGAATCTCAGCCCCCTCACGGGGCCCCCCTCGGAACAGGCGATGAGAATGAGCGGTTATGACCGTGCTGTCAATGCGCCTGCGGAGCCGGCGATGGACTCACTGCGGCAGGTCCGTTGGTGAGCGGCTTTTGCGCGGGAAGAACTTACAAATTATCGCAAAAACAAAGAACACATGGCGAAATAGAGCCATGGAACAAAATCGTACCGACGCCATTCTCAATAACGGAAATACGGATATCCATCCGCTGTGAATTTCAGGAGATTTAAGTATGGTTCGGATCGCAGTTGTAATCGCGGCTATTGGACTTTCGACGGCGGCGTTTGCACAGAATGCACCGACGCCTGCTCAGGGGCCAAGCTTTGTCACAGTTGAGCAAGGGGCATTGGCCAGTTCGCTCAAAGGGCTGAATGTCAGGAACGCCGGCGACGAGAACGTTGGCGAGATCGAGGACGCGGTTGTCGATGGGACGTCGATCCGTGCCTACATCCTCTCTGTAGGGGGCTTCCTCGGCATGGGCACGCATTACGTTGCTGTTGCTCCGTCCGCGCTGATGCTGACGTGGAGCGAGGCGGACAAGAAGTGGAATGCACGCATGAATGCGACGAAGGACCAGTTGAAGGCGGCGCCGCAGTTCAAATACGAGGGGCGCTTCGCCAAATAAAGGATTGGCCGCACAAAAACTTGGTCAACTGAAAAGAACGCCGAGACTGGCGGAAGCGAACAAGGGCGTTGAAAGGCGCCCTTGTTGATTCAAACCTTTACGGTTCGCCTCGACGGTCACGCATGCGCCCAAGAAAATCGGCGAGGTCGTCGGTCATGAAATCGATATGAGGCGCGATCATGGGGGCCTGTTCCTCCGCCTCCCGGAAGGGGTCGAGGGTCTTCGGCAGGACGAGCACGGTCGCCATGCCCAGCGCGTGGGGCACGACGAGGTTCTTTTCGATGTCTTCGAACATCACCGCGCCTGCCGGATCGACATTATGGCGATCAAGAAAACGCTCATAGGTGCTCTGCTCCGGTTTGGGCACGAAGCCGGATGCGACGATGTCGAACACGTCCTCAAAATGCTCGCGGATGCCGAGCTTGAGTGCGACGGCTTCCGCGTGCGCCCGTGAACCGTTGGTGAGGATCAGCTTGCGGCCCGGCAGAGCAGCGATGGCCTCCCCAAGAAGGGGATTAGGCAGAAGCGATGAGTAGTCGATGCTATGGGCGAATTCGAGGAACTCTTCCGGATCGATTCCGTACTCCTCCATCAGGCCACGCAGGGTCGTTCCATAGCGATGGTAGTAGTATTTCTGCAGCGCGCGCGCCGAGATCCCGTCGAGGCCGCAAAGCTCCACGAGGAACAGGGTGATCCGGAGGTCGACCTGTGGCCAGAGCTTGGCGTCGTGCGGATAGAGTGTGTTGTCGAGATCAAAGATCCAGGTGTCGACATGCGCGAGCGATGGCTTGTGCGTCAGCGCCTCCGGGAAAGGAGCTGCTTGGCGTAAGGCATTGGGCAGGCTTTCCGGCAGGTTTGGCAGATCGTCGACGGGCGGTTTGAGGAAGGACACGTTGAAAAGGCTCCGTTCCCGGAACGTGGTATCGAAGGCTTGCCCCGGGCTTGAGGCCCGGCGAGGCGAGACAGCCTCTGTCGACATCACGCTCCCTCTAGTGGACCTCGACCGCGAGGCGTGGACGAGGGGGAACCTGCTTAGATGGTTGCAGGGCGCGGAGGATGCAAGATCTGATGTCTGCTCGCGTGAAAAGCATCGCATCCCGCGCAAATGCTCGCTCCCCACGCATGGTCTGGAACTGGGGTTGCCAAAATGGATTGTCAGGCCAGTTGTTTAATTGATTTGAGGACCAGATCATGGTGGAAACCGGTGATGACGGCGGGCGCCATAGCACGCCGCTCGCTGAGCTCACGAGCGCGGCGAGCCTCGAGGCGCTCAACGCGACATTGGCCTTGCGGCAGATCGATGCCTTGCGGATCGTCTCGATCGTGCTGGAACCGGCATTTTTTGACCCGGTCGGCCGGCTGGTCAAACCAGCCTATCGTGTGCTTTATCGGCCTTGAGGCGGATTGCCGGGAACGGTTCGTTGAATCCGGGTTCAAGCCCGCAGCTGGGTCACCCGCGCGGGTGACCCAAGACGCAGCGTCCCAAGAGGCCGCGTCCCAAGAGGCAGTGTTCCAGGAGGCAGTGTTCCAGGAGGCAGGTTCGCGGGCTGAACGTTGATCAGCCCTACCTCCGGATCAGCGTGCCGGCGCCGTGGTCCGTGTAGAGCTCCAGCAGCACGGCGTGTGACACCTTGCCGTCCAGGATCACGACGCCCTCAACGCCCTGCTCAAGGGCGTAGATGCAGGTCTCGACCTTGGGGATCATGCCGCCCGTGATCGTGCCGTCGGCGATGAGGTGGCGGCATTGCTCCACGGTGAGCTCGGGCAGGAGATTCTTGTTCTTGTCGAGAACCCCCGGTACGTCGGTGAGCAGCAGCAGCCGCTTGGCGCGCATGGCACCCGCGATCGCGCCCGCGAAGGTGTCGGCGTTGATGTTGTAGGTCTCGCCGTCGGCGCCGACCGCTACCGGTGCCAGCACCGGGATGATCTCCTGGCCGAGCACGGAATCGAGAACCGTGCGGTCCACCCGCTCCGGCTCGCCCACGAAGCCGAGATCGACCACCTTCTCAATGTTGGAATCGGGGTCGACGACCGAGCGTGTCACCTTGCGGGCGGTGACCATGTTGCCATCCTTGCCGCAAAGACCAATGGCCTTCCCGCCTTCGGCGGCGATGGTGCCGACGATCTGCTTGTTGATGGAGCCGGCCAGCACCATCTCGACGATCTCGACGGTCGCTTTGTCGGTGATGCGCAGGCCCGCGGCGAACTCGGATTTCACGCCAAGCCGGTTCAGCATCTGGCCGATCTGCGGGCCGCCGCCATGCACGACGATCGGCTTCACGCCGGATTGCTCGAGGAGCACGATGTCCTCGGCGAAATCCTCGGCGGCTGCGGGATCACCCATGGCGTGCCCGCCATATTTCACGACCACGATCTCCTGGTCGTAGCGCTGCATATGGGGAAGGGCCTGCACCAGAACCTCGGCGCGGGTATGCACGTCGGGCAGGTCGGCGAGAGGGGTGGGAGCGGCTTTGTTATCGGACATGCTATGTCTCGCCGTTGGCAGGATGCGGATGGCGCAGTCTTTTAGCGAAGACACACGACTTTGTCGTGTCTTTCAAGAGCGTCGCGGAATGAGAGCGGACAGGCCGATGGCGACCCAGGCTATCATCAGCAGCGTGCCGCCGGTGGGGGCCGCCATCGCGAAGAGGGGCGTGCCCGTGAGGGCGCGCATGGCAAGATCGCCGCTGAAGCCGATGAGCCCAAGAATGACGAGTACGCCACCAAGGCGCAGCAATCCGGCGCGACCAAGCCCGACATGGTCGGCAATGGCTATGGCCAAGAGGACGGGCGCGTGAAAGAGCAGGAAATCCGCCGCTGTGCCGAGGCTGCCGCCACCCGTGACATGGGTGGCCGCGGCTGCCGCCGCTACGCCGGCGAGGCCGGCGACAGCACCGAGGATCATGAACAAGCGGTCGATCAACGAGATTGGCATTCCTGAGACCTCATCGTGCCCGCGATCAGGCGGCGGGGTAGGGGGGCTCGGTGAAGCCCTTCGGCGACAGGGTGAAGATCTCGACGCCCGTCTCCGTCACGCCGACGGTGTGCTCGAACTGCGCGGACAGCGACCGGTCCCGCGTCACGGCGGTCCAACCGTCGCCCAGCACCTTCACCCCGGCCTTGCCCGCATTCAGCATGGGCTCGATGGTGAAGAGCATGCCGGGCTCCAGCACGACGCCCGTGCCGGGCTCGCCGTAGTGCACGACCTGTGGCGCGTCATGGAACACCTGGCCAAGGCCATGGCCGCAGAAGTCCTCGACCACGGAAAAGCGTTCGCGCAGCGCTATCGCCTCGATGGCGTGGCCCACATCCCCGAGGGTGTTGCCGGGCTTCACCTGGGCAATGCCGGCCATCATCGACTCGTAGGTGGTGTGCACGAGACGTGCGGCCTTCACGGAAACTTCGCCGACGAGATACATGCGGCTCGAGTCGCCATACCAACCATCGAGGATGGGCGTGACGTCGATATTGAGGATGTCGCCCTCCGAGAGGAGCTTCTCGGAGGGAATGCCGTGGGTGACGACGTGATTGACCGAAATGCAGCTCGCATGGCGGTAACCCTTGTAGCCGATCGTCGCCGGCACGGCGCCGGCCTTGCGCATGAACTCCTCGCAGAGGGCATCAAGCTCGGCCGTCGACACGCCGGCCCTGACCGCCGGGGTAATGAAGTCGAGGGTTTCCGCGGCCAGCCGGCCGGCGCGGCGCATGCCGGCAAACGCTTCCTCGCCATGAATCGGAACGGGACGACCTGTCACGTCGACCTGGGTGGAATACTGGAGCGTCACGTCGAGCCCTTCATGCTGGAATTCATCTTGCGCGGCACCTTCATTAGCCGCGATGTGGTCGCCGTCAACCGTTCTGCGAGCACCTCAGCCGTCGCATGGAAGCATGGTTGCGCGCATGGAGCGCATAGCGCCGTTGCCGAGCAAGGGGTTCACAACCCCGCTATGACCGCTTTATGTGCGGACCTATCCCGATTGATCATTGATAGAGGCCCGTGATCGTGCGTTTTCGCTTCCGGCCTGACAAATTCATCATCATCCTTCTGGCTGTCGTCCTGCTCGCCTCGCTTCTTCCGGCGCGTGGCGCGTTCGTCGACTATCTCGGCTATCTCACGGATTTCGCGGTCGCGCTGCTGTTCTTCCTGCATGGCGCGCGGCTTTCACGAGAGGCCGTGGTCGCTGGCGTACGCCATTGGCGCCTGCATCTCGTTATCATCGCGGTCACCTTCGTCCTCTTCCCGTTGGTCGGGCTGGCGCTGGGGCCCCTGTCGCCGTCGTTGCTGACGCCGACGCTCTATTCCGGCATTCTTTTCCTCTGCGTGCTGCCGTCGACCGTGCAATCCTCGATCGCCTTCACATCGATGGCGCGCGGCAACGTGCCCGCTGCGATCTGCGCCGCTTCCGCTTCCAACATCTTCGGGATGGCCCTGACTCCTCTCCTGGTGGGCGTGCTGCTGCATACCCAGGGCGGCGGCGTCTCCAGCGATGCGGTGATCGCGATCCTTCTGCAACTTCTGGCGCCATTCGTCGCGGGCCAGCTTCTGCAGCCCTGGATTGGCGGCTTTGTCCGTCGGCACAACCGCGTGCTCGGGATGACGGACCGCAGCTCGATCCTGCTGGTCGTCTACGGCGCCTTCAGCAAGGCGGTCGTCGCAGGGTTGTGGCAGACCTTTGACGTCACGACGCTTCTCGTCATGGCCGCCGTCGATGTCGTGCTTCTCGGCTGCGTCATCCTGGCGACCACCTACGGCAGCCGTCTGCTCGGCTTCTCGAAGGAGGACGAGATCACCATTGTCTTCTGCGGGTCGAAGAAGAGCCTTGTCAGCGGGATTCCGATGGCGAACGTCATTTTTCCCGCGCAGGCTGTCGGTGCGATCGTGCTGCCTCTCATGCTCTATCATCAGATTCAGCTGATGGTCTGCGCGGCCATGGCGCAGCACTATGCCGCGCGTCGCCCGCCAGACGCCGACAAGCCAGGAGAGGACGGCGTCAGGGGCAACAAGGAGGTCGTGACGTCCGTCTGATGCCGTTGACTTTCTGAATGCCTTCCGCCATAAGCCGCTCATGTCGACGGCGCTCTTAACGGGCGCCGATCGTCGTCTTGGTCGTCGTCTCGGCGTCTATCGTTTCGGGGTGACAATCGGCAGCAAACAATCATCAAGGTCGTTACCGGCTTGCCGGGGCGATGTCGGGCGCGAGGTCTTGAGGCCGCCGCGCCCCTACGGGACCGGAGACTGGGCCGTGAAAAGGACGTATCAACCGAGCAAGCTCGTGCGCAAGCGCCGGCATGGGTTTCGCGCGCGGATCGCGACCAAGGGCGGGCGCAAGATTATCGCTGCGCGTCGCGCACGGGGCCGTACGCGCCTGTCAGCCTGACACGGCGCAGGCTGGCATGTGCGACGTCCCGGCGGTTCAGCATGGGCGGCGCTCGGCCCAATTGCCGCGCCTTCAAAAGCGTTCCGAGTTTCTGGCTGCTGCGCGCGGCAAACGATTTCACACTGAGCGCATGAGTGTTCAGTGGATTGATCGCGCGCGCGGAAAGTCGCTCGCCCGGCCTATTCCCGACGCCGATGCTCATGAGCACGATGTCGTGAATGTGCCGGGTTTTGGTTGCTTGTCGCAGGCGGATGCTGCCCTCTCGGCCGCCACAGGGCCGGAGCGGGGGCCGCGCTTTGGCCTTACCGTGACCAAGAAGACTGGCAACGCCGTCGAGCGCAACCGTATCAGGCGCCGGCTACGCGAGGTATTGCGCAAGCTGAGGCCGGAGTGGCCGGAAGCAGCGCTCGATGTTGTTGTCGTGGCCCGGCGCGGCGCTTTATCCGCCCCCTTCGACATGCTTGCGGTTGATCTCAAGCGGGCCATCGCCACATTTTCGTCAACACGGAAGCGAGCTGAGCGGCCTTCCGCCCACCGTCCTGCCAACACAACGGATCGTCCATGATCGGCGACAACAAGAACCTGATCCTCGCCATAGTGCTATCGATCGTGGTGCTGACGGGCTGGAACTATTTCTTCGGCATGCCGAAGGTGGAGCAGCAGCGACAGGCTGCTACCCAGACTCAGCAAAATGCGACGCCGGGGCAGCCTTCGAGCACCGCGCCGCAGCCGGGAGCGCCTGGTGATGCTGGCTCCGCGCAGACGGTGCCGGGACAGAGCGGTGCCACATCCGCGCCGGTCAGCCGCGAGGCGGCGCTGGCGCGCAGCCCCCGTGTCATCATCGACACGCCGAAGATCGCGGGTTCGATTGCCCTGCGGGGAGGACGCATCGACGACGTCTCGCTGAAGGCCTACCACGAGACCGTCAACCCCAAGAGCCCGAACATCATCCTGCTGTCGCCGTCCGGCAGCCCGCATCCCTACTACGCCGAGTTCGGCTGGGTCGGCAGCGGCGAGGGCGTGCCGGCGTTGCCGAATGCGGAAACGCTCTGGACCGTGCCCGAGGGCGCGCGCCTGACGCCGCAGACACCGGTCACGCTGACTTATGACAACGGGCAGGGCGTCAGGTTCCTCCGCACTATCGCGGTCGACGACGACGCGATGTTCACCGTGACGGACAGCGTGGAGAACACCGGCACAACGCCGATGACGCTTCACCCCTACGGCCTTATCTCGCGTCACGGCCTGCCGCAGACCCAGAATTTCTACATCCTGCATGAAGGCCTCGTCGGTGTGCTTGGCGACAAGGGCTTGCAGGAGGTCAGCTATTCGAAGCTCGCCAAGGAGCCGGCCCTGCCGGGTGGCGGAACGGGCCTCCAGTTCCCGGATGTGACGGGCGGCTTTGCGGGCATTACGGACAAATACTGGGCGACCGCGCTGATTCCCGATCAGAAACAAGCCTATTCCGGCCGTTTCTCCGAGCGCCAGTTCAACAATCAGCCGACCTATCAGGCCGACGTGCTCTCGGGGCCGTTGACTGTCGCCCCCGGCGCCTCGGTGCAGACGACAATGCATCTCTTCGCGGGCGCTAAGGAAGTTGCTGCTATCCAGGGATACGAGAACACCCTGGGCATCAAGGGCTTCGACCTGCTGATCGATTGGGGATGGTTCTATTTCATCACCAAGCCGATGTTCTGGCTGCTGGACTTCTTCTACAAGCTCTTCGGCAACTTCGGCATCGCCATCATCACCGTGACGGTGCTGGTGAAGCTCGCCTTCTTCCCGCTGGCCAACAAGTCCTATGCCTCCATGGCCAAGATGAAGGCCGTGCAGCCGGAAATGGTCGCCATCCGCGAGCGTTTCGCCGATGACAAGATGAAGCAGCAGCAAGCGCTGATGGAGCTGTACAAGAAGGAGAAGATCAATCCGATCGCCGGCTGCTGGCCGATGCTGATCCAGATTCCGGTCTTCTTCGCGCTCTACAAGGTGCTCTTCATCACTATCGAGATGCGGCACGCGCCCTTCTTCGGCTGGATCCACGACCTGGCCGCGCCGGATCCGACGACGATCTTCAACCTGTTTGGCTTGATCCCGTGGGATCCGTCGACGGTGCCGGTGCTGGGGCACTTCCTGATGCTTGGCGCCTGGCCGATCATCATGGGCTTCACGATGTTCGTCCAGATGAAGATGAACCCGACGCCGCCCGACCCCATCCAGCAGATGATGTTCTCCTGGATGCCGGTGATCTTCACCTTCATGCTGGCGTCGTTCCCGGCCGGTCTCGTCATCTACTGGTCCTGGAACAACCTGCTCTCGGTGCTGCAGCAGGGCTGGATCATGCGCAAGAACGGCGTGAAGATCGAGCTGTGGGACAACCTGCGCGGGATGTTCATGAAGAAGGCCAAAGCCTGATAGCTGCTTAGCGCCCGGCCAATCTGCGGGGCTCCTTCACAAAGCTTTGAAGCGCCCGCCCGCACGAAGAGTGCGGCGCGGGCGTGAACGCGTTTATAATCAGTGGCACTTATCCGATCCGACCGAAACAGGTCAGCTCATGTGAACGGGTGGCGCGGTGGTGACCGCGTGTGTGCGTCATGCGCATCAAGCCGTTGCTGCTTCTCCTTGTCTTTCTCGCGCCTTCTGTCGGGCTGGCACAATCGGCCTTTCGGATCGATCCCGCGCGCACGACCATCACCTTCGTGATCGATGCCGTCGGCTTTCCCCAGACACGAGGCGTCTTCCGCCAGTTCTCCGGTCGCCTCGCGCTGGATTTCAACCGGCCGGCACGCAGCCGCGTCTCCTTCAACGTGATGGCCGCGTCGCTCGACACCGGATCGTCCAGCCTTGATGACTACATCCGCGCGCCCGGTTTCCTTGATGTCGCGCACCATCCGACCATCACCTTCTCGTCCACGAACGTGGAGAAACGCGACGAACAGACGGCCATCGTCAACGGCGATCTGACCATGCTCGGCGTGACAAAGCCGGCGGTCTTCACCGTCAGTGTGGGGCGCGACGCCGGGCGCTCCCACGCGGTGGTCGATTTTGTCGCCAAAGGCGTCGTCCGGCGTTCTGAGTTCGGCATGATCAATGGCCAGCCATTGGTATCCGACGACGTGACAATCACTGTATCGACCGAGGCGTCCCAGGAATGAAGCCTGCGTCGATACCCGCCGCTGCTCGTTGGAGTCTGCAGGGGCGGGTGTTGCACTGGGTCATGGCAGCCCTCCTCGTTGGGCTCGTCGCGCTTGGCCTGACCATGACCCGCCTTCACGCCGATCTCGGCACCACCTTCGCGCTCTATCAAGCCCACAAATCTTACGGGCTTGTCGCTCTCGTCCTGGTTGTATGGCGTATCGTCTGGCGGCTCAGGACATCGCCGCCACCGCCGCAGGCCATGCGGAGGGCCGAGTGGCGGATGTCACGGCTGGTCCACGTCCTGTTCTATGGGGCGATGGCGGCGCTGCCGCTGACGGGCTGGCTGATGGCTTCGGCATCGCCCCTGCGCCTGCCCACCCGGCCCTTCGGGCTGTTCACGATGCCGGACCTTGTAGCGCCTGACGCGGGCCTCTTTATGGTGTTGCGCTCCATTCATATGGCGCTGGCCTATGGTCTCGTGGCCCTGCTCGTCCTGCATGTCGCCGGCGCCTTGAAGCACCGCCTCATCGACCGTGATGACACGCTGGGACGTATGGGGTTCTGAGCACGGCCTCCGGCTCATTCCGCCTAAAATACCAACCTGCTTACTCTATGCGACGGTGGTGCTTGCAGAATTCCGGGCAAAGCTCGATAAGATGCGCATGACCATTGCGACATCCAGCACCGATGCCAACTTGCTCGAGACGGGGCGGAAGCTCTTCGCGGGGCCCGCAGATTTCGTGTGGGCCGCCGCCGCGCGGGACAGTCTGCCTCCTCTCGGCGGGCTCGAAATCGCCTTCGCCGGCCGTTCCAACGTTGGCAAGTCGAGCCTCGTCAATGCCCTGACGGGACGCAAGACGCTGGCGCGGACCTCGCACACACCCGGGCGCACGCAGCAGTTGAACTTTTTCGCCATCGGCGCGGGACCGGCCTTCACCCTGGTCGACATGCCCGGCTATGGCTATGCGGCTGCCGGCAAGGAGAAGGTCGCGGCGTGGACACGGATGATCCGCAGCTACCTCAAGGGGCGCTCCACGCTGGGCCGCGTCTACGTGCTGATCGACGCGCGACATGGCATCAAGGACATCGACGCCGAAGTGCTCGACATGCTGGACGTGGCGGCGGTGTCCTATCAGATCGTCCTGACGAAAGCCGATGAACTCACGGCCGCGGCGCTTGCCAGTCGCCTGGAGGAGACGCAGGCGGCCATCGCAAAGCGGCCGGCGGCATTCCCGGGCATAGCCCCGACATCCAGCCGTGGCGGTATGGGCATCCCGGAACTGAGGCAGGCCATTGCCGATCTCGTCGCCGAGCGGAGCAACCATGGCTGAGATCCTGCGTCCCGACCTTTGTGTGGTCGGCGCCGGACCGGGGGGCTTCACGGCGGCGGCGACCGCCGCGTTGTTTGGCGCGCCTGTGGTGCTCGTTGCCAATCAGACGCTCGATGGCCCGTGGCGCAGCGCCGGCGCAGCCGCCTCCGCGGCCCTGTCCTATGCCGGCGCGCATGTACGCGCGGCGCGTGATTCCGCGTTTCTCGGCATGGGGGCCAGCGCGGCGCGGATCAACCACCCCCGCGTCCATGCCCATGTGCAACGGGTTGTCGCGGCGTCCGTCGCGGAGGAATCCCCCTATCGCCTTGCGGCGCTTGGCGTGCGTATCCTGCAGGACGAGGCGCGTTTTATCGATGGGCGCAGTCTGCGCGTGGGCGACACCACGGTTACGCCGCGCCGGTTCCTGATCGCGACCGGGTCCGAACCCGTCATCCCAGACATCCCGGGCCTTGCCGATATCGACGTTCTCACAGACGACAGCATCCTCGACACGACCCATCATCCCGAGCGCCTCGTCATCATCGGTGCCGGCCGCACAGGGTTGACGCTGGCGCAGGCGCAACGGCGCCTGGGCGCCGAGGTGACGCTGATCGATCGTGGTCCGGCCCTGCGCCGGGAGGATCCGGAGATCGCGGCTTTCGCCCTTGCCGCGCTGCGGCGGGAAGGCATCACCATTCACGAGCGCGCCACGGTCAAGCGCGTGGAGGCGACCCGCGACGCGCTCCATGTGGATGTCGAGACCGAGGGTGATGGCGACATCGCCATCGAGGCGAGCCATGTTTGCGCGGCCGTGGGACGCAAGCCCACATTCGGAGGGCTGGACCTCCAGGCCGCCGGCATCGCCACAACGGAAACGGGGATAGCCCTGCGTCGCGGCCACGCCACCAGCAATCGCCGTGTTTATGCGCTGGCCGCAACCTCGGGCGCTGGCACGGACAGCCATTTCGCGGCTCACCTCGCCAAGGATGAGGCGCGCCGGATCGTGCGCGGCATCCTCTTCCGCGCGGCGCCCGCCGCTCCCGCCGTCCCCCGTCTCACCATGACGGACCCGGAGATCGCGGCCGTCGGCCTCAGCGAAACCGAGGCGCGTGCCCGGCACCGTGACGTGCGAATCCTGCGCGCGCCTTTTGCCCAGAATGAGCGCGCCGAGGCGGATCGCGCGGCCGCGGGTGAGATTAAGGTGGTTTTGACCAGGCGCGGTGGCATCCTTGGATGCGCGATCGTTGGTCCGGCGGCCGGGGAACTCATTGTCCCCTGGACACTTGCCATAGCGGAAGGGTTGACGATCGCGCAGTTCTCCCGGCTGGAAATGCCGACATCGACCTATTCCGCTGTTTCGCGCGATGTGGCCTTGAGTTTCTATGGGCCGCAGACGCGGAGCCGATGGGTGAAGGGCATGGTACGTTTTCTGCGATCTTTTGGTTGATGGACCAAGCGGATGGAGGGCTCCCGATCCCAACTTCCGCCAATTCTCGGAGCTGAGGGCGCGGCGCGGCCTCACCCGAGTGGCGGCTCTGCGCCTTTGTTCGGGCTTTCGGCGCGCCTCCTGATCCTCACCGTGCTCTTCGTCATGATCGCCGAAGTGCTGATCTATGGGCCTTCGATCGCGAGTTTTCGTGTTTCTTGGCTGAACGACAGGCTGTCTACGGCCCAGGTCGCCGGGCTCGTGCTGGAAGCCACGCCGGAGGGCGGTATCAACCCCGCCTTCGAGCAGAAGCTCCTCGCGAGCGTCGGCGCGCAAGCCATCGCCGTGAAGGTCGGCGGCGCCCGCCATCTGGTCGCGCTCGCCGATACGCCGGCCGAGGTGGCCGAGACCATCGATCTGCGTGAGCCCGACTGGCCGACCCTGATCGTGGACGCCTTCCGCACCCTGCTACAGACGAACGACCAGCCGGTGCGGGTCATCGGACCGGGCATGGGCGCTGCTGCCTTCGTGGAAATGATCATCGATCCGCGGCCGCTCCGGTCGGCGATGCTCGATTTCTCCCGCCGCATTCTCCTCGTCTCCCTGATCATCTCGGCGATTACGGCCGGGCTGGTCTATCTCGCCCTGCACTGGCTGATCGTCCGTCCCGTCCGGCGGCTCTCCGCGAATGTCGCGGCCTTCGCCTCCGCCCCGGAGGACTCAAGCCGCATCATCGTACCCTCGGCGCGCAGCGACGAGATCGGCATCGCCGAACGGGCGCTCGCGGAGATGGAGAACAGCCTTGCGGACGTCCTGCGCCAGAAGCGGCATCTCGCGGCCCTCGGCCTCGCCGTCAGCAAGATCAACCACGACTTGCGCAACATGCTCACTGCGGCGCAACTTCTGTCCGATCGTCTCCTGCAGGTCGCCGATCCGGGCACGGCGCGTTTCGCGCCACGTCTTGTCGCCACGCTGGGGCGAGCCATCGATTTCTGCCAGGCGACGCTCGCCTATGGCGGCGCGGCGGAGCCTGTGCCTCAGCGCCGGCGTGCGCCGGCGGCACCGCTGTTTTCAGACCTGCGCGATCTCCTCGATGTCGGGGATGACCTAGAATTCGTGCAGGACATCCAGCCGGATCTCGTCATCGATGCGGATGCCGAGCAGATGTCACGGGTGCTGCTCAACCTGTGCCGCAATGCCCTGCAGGCCATGGAACAGCATCCACCTGTCGGCGAGCCGCGCCGTCTCGTCGTGACAGCGCGGCGCGCAAGCGACCGCCCCAGTGCCGTGACCATCGACATCATCGACAATGGCCCCGGTGTCGCCGAGAAAGCCCGTGGCAAGCTGTTCGAGGCGTTCCAAGGCACGACCCGCGCGGGCGGCTCCGGCCTTGGTCTCGCCATCGCGGCCGAACTCGTCCATCTGCATGGCGGAGACATCACGCTCGAACCGTCCGAGAAGGGCGCGCATTTCCGCATCGTGATACCGGATCGCGCTGCCTGATCTGGAGCAAGTCCGCATCAGGCGGGCTTGCTGCAAGGCCATGTCTGACGCATGAGCGCGCCGATCCCTGCCAGGAATGGCCACCGCGAGCGGCAGGCGATGTCCAGATGGCAATGCACCCCACGGCCCCGACGTCCGCTGGTTCCTCACAGGCGCTCCCGGGGGAGGTTATCCCCAATTGACCACTTTCTTTCAGTCTTGTGACTAAAGGGGCTTGCCAAGCGAAGCGGGAGGTTCTAATTCACCGACCTCACCTGATGACAGCAATATGTTGCTTCATCAGCGGGACGCGCGCCGGTAGCTCAGCTGGATAGAGCACCAGACTACGAATCTGGGGGTCGGGAGTTCGAATCTTCCCCGGCGCGCCAATGACTTAGCACCTATATCCGGGGTGCGTGTTACCGGTTCCCGTTCAGATTGGTCCGAACGCTCCACGCGAAGCTTCGCGACACGTCCATCTGCTCCAAAGCCTCTCGATTGTATATCATGGTCGTGGACATCTGTTCATGTGTCGCCGCCTTCATTGCGTCGGCCGGCTGAGCTCCCGCCTCGAGCGCCTCAGAGACAGCCTCCCCGCGAGTCATCGTGAGGAAAGCCGGTCACCAGACATTTGCCGCATTCTCTATTGTTTCTCCTCTGTCATTGCTTCTCCGTCCCTCTCAAGCTGCTGAGGAAGCGGGATTGATTCGACCCCGCCTCGGAACATGTGTGTCAGGTGTCGATTGATCTTCCAGGTGCCGATTCGCGTCGCCAAAGCCAGGAGATCCGAAATGTCACAAAAGCCTCCCCCCATTCCAGCAGGGGGAAGATCCGGAAAGGGCCCCACGGGACCTCGCGCGGACAAGGAAAAACCCGCCACCCAAAAGGCGAATGAAAACCCCGCGCAGAAGGGGGATCAAGCGAACATTCGGCAAAACACGACCCATCAAGGTCTTCAGCAAGACCGTTAATGCTGATAGGAGCTCCTACGTGTCAACTTCAACCAAGACGCCAGCATCCATTCGTCATGGCGGGCCTGGCGCATCGCATGAGAATGCGAAAGACGGACACGTCGTTCGAAAGCCGCCTGCGGATGACGAGCGCGATCGCCGTAGCCAGACTTCCGGCGGCGGCGGCGAGGCGGATCGTCACCACACGCATGATCCGGAGATGAAGGGGGGCGGCAGCCGTCCGTCGAGCCAGGTCCATCCGCGCCGATCTGATCGGGATCGAATGCCGACAGGACGCTGACGCTGTCCTTTGGACGGCGCAGGCGCAGCGTGCCTCGCTGGCCGACGCCGGCCAGCCCTTGCCCACCATATCGTGAACACCGAAGGTATTGGCGAGATCGAGAGCGAGATCGCTGGCGATACGGTGCGGGAGGGCTTTGGGTTCGCTCATGAAATGCGGCTCGGCTCCCCCTGTCGACCTCGCCACAACCTCCTTCAGCGCAGCCCCTGCCGGTCGATCAGGATGCGGTGGATCTCAATGCGTTCGGGTAGCTCAATCAACAACTCGGCGTCGCGGTCGAGATGATGGACCTTTGTCGGATCGCCCTTGGTGAACGCGGTCATCGCGTCCATGTCGGCCCAGTAGGAGATGGTGGTGAACCACGTTTCCTCTCCGCTGTCTTCACGGAAAAGCTGCACGCCGAGCGCGGTCTTTTCAAGCGGCGGAACGCCCTCCCTGCGGTTATAGGCCTCATACTCGTCGGCGCGGTCGCGGCGTGTGCGTCCGCGCCAGATGCGGGCAATGGCCGGCTTGGTCGGCATGGCAGCCTCCTTCAAGAAAGTGACAACAGGTCGCGCCGGCTCCTGCCGGCGCGGTGCGTGGCGACAGGCATGATGTCGGGAGAGAAACTCGCGGACGAGCGACAGCGGGACGCGTAGGGATAGCCGTGCGGCGGCAGCAGCACTGGGGCGCCGTTTGGACCCGCCTCGCGAAGGAACAAGCGGTGCTGGCCAATCTGCCCATGGCGGTGCCGAATTGAGGTATCAGGCATAGCATCGCTCCATGCGACACCATCGCAATGCATTTAGCCGGTGTTGGTTCCTCGCGTGGCGGAAGCCGCCTAATGGATGATGGCGGTGACGCGAATCTCGAAGCGCATCGCCGGCAAGCCTAAAGCCTCGACCCCCACCTGCGTCCAGACTGGTGCGTGGTTGGGCATGTACTGGCGGCACAGCTTCACGATCGTTTCGTTCACGACCGGCGGAAAGCCACCGACATGATAAGTGTTGATGTGAATGACATGGCTCCAGCTCGCGCCGGCCTTCGCCAGAACAAGCTCGATATTGCCAAAGGCCGCGGCGATCTCATCCTCGATTGCCTCGGGAATCTGCAGGTCGTCATTCCAACCACCCTGGCCAGACGTCTCCACCCGGTTCCCGATCTTGACGGCTGTCGAGAAATGCAAGGTTTGGCGGAAACGTTCGCCAAAGCCCGGCGTGACGATGAATTCGGGCTTATCCATTTTTCTCTCCTGGTTTGGTTCGATGGGCGCCATCACCTGACCGGGGCGCTCATTGCCTCTACGAGACGATGACGACGCGCCCGAGGATGGAATTGTTTTCGGCATAGGCATGGGCCTCAGCAGCCGCCGCGAGGGGAAACGTCCTGTCCACGATCACCTTGAGGCTCCCGGTTGCCGCCAGCTCCAGCATGCGGGAGACCGTGAGGTATACATCCGGCTTCTCCAATTGCGTTCCCATGAAGACACCAAAAAGCGATTGGTTCGCCTGGAGCGCGGGCCACAGATTGATATTGAGCTGCGAACCGCCGGCGTTGCCGACGAAGACCAGCCGCCCCTCGGGACGGAGCACCGCCAGGGAACCTTGCAAGGTGGTTCCTACCGGGTCCACGACGAGATCTGCGCCACGCCCTTCCGTCAGGCGCATGACCGTATCGACGACGTCGGACGAGTGATGATCGATCGCATGATCCAGGCCAAGCTCGATAAGGCGCTCTGCCCTCTCGACCCCGGAGACCGTCGCGAGCACAGTCGCGCCTGCTTGATGCGCGAGCTGGATGGCGGCGAGTCCGACGCCACCGGCGCCGGCCTGGATGAGGACGGTCTCCCCACGCTTCAAACCGCCTCGCGCGAAGAGGCAATGATGGGCGGTCCCGAACGCGATCGGCAGAGCCGCGGCAGCGGCCATGTCGAGCCCTTGCGGCACAGGCCAGGTCCGGTTGGCGGCAACGGCGCGCAACTCCGCGTGCGAACCGGCGAGATCGAAGCTCGTCACCTTCTGGCCCACCTGACGATCCTTCACGTTCTCTCCGACCGCGATGATTGCGCCGGCGGCCGCATAGCCGACGACGAAGGCTGGATGAGGCGGAGGCGTGGACGCGCGATTGATCAGGTCGCCGCCCTCGACAGCGGCAGCCTCGACGCGGATCAGGACACCGTCGCTTGGGCAAACCGGATCGGGCACATCCGCGTGGCGAAGGACATCCGGCGGGCCGGGATGATCGTAGATGGCTGCTTTCATGGTTATCTCATCGCGCCATGACGCGCTTTGGAGAACGGTTAGGCGCGTCGGCAAGGGGGCCGTTGACTATGGCAGGGGCCAGCAAATACGGCGTCCATTCCGGAAGAGGCGCCGGAACGCGGCGACAGGTCCTGAGGCTGAGAGACCTGCCCGCAGCCGCTTCAATGCGTGACGAACGCCAGAAGGTCGGCGTTCAGCACGTCGGCGTCCACCGTCAGCATCCCGAGCGAGAAAAGGGATAGGTCGTCAGCGAGCCGCTTCGAGACACGCGCCAGGCTGTGACGCTGCCAAAAGCATTCTGACGTTCCTTTTGGTGACGGGCTAGTGCCATAGTCTGGTACGCTGCGTCGCGAAACGAGGAACGCCCGAATTGGACATCGAGGATCTCCGAACATTCGTAGCGGTGGCTGACGCGGGGGGCGTGTCGGCCGCCGCGCGCCGGCTCGGCGTCTCCAAATCGATCGTCAGTCGGCGGCTTTTACGGATCGAAGCGGAGCTCGGCGTCCAGCTTCTTGCGCGCACGACCCGCGGCGCCGCGCTCACCGAGGCGGGCATCACGTTCAGAGACCATGCGGCCCGAGCCGGCGCCGAGATCGATACGGCCAGGGAAACGATCGTCCCCACCGGCGAACTGCGTGGCGTCCTGAGGGTCGCAATGCCGCTTACTTTCGGCCCGACGCATTTCGCCCCCGTTATAGCGGAAATGGCGCGTCAGCATCCGCAGCTCCACGTCCACACCTCCTACAGTGATCGCTTCGTCGATCTCATCGTAGAGGGTTTCGATTGCGCGATCCGGGGCGCCTACCTTCAGGATTCCAACCTGATCGCGAGGCGCGTCGGGCCGATCCATGGAAAGCTTGTCGCAAGCCCGGGTTATGTCGAAGCGCACGGGTCACCCGAAGCCCCGGACGAACTCGTCACCCATCAGTCCCTCATGCAGGGAACGGAAACCTGGCAGTTCATGGATGGCGACAAGATCGTCACGGTTCAGCCGCAGGGCAGGTTCAAGGCCGACAGCGCCACGGCGCTTGCCGCGGCGGCGGCGGCAGGTCTCGGCATCGCCTGGCTCCCGAACTGCATCACGCATGAATATGTGGCCTCCGGCGCGCTGATCCCGATCATGACACGCTATCCGGTGCCTCCGGGAGCCGCGTATGTCGTCCGCCCGCCGAGTCAGCATCCCACGCGGAAAGTGCGGGTGCTCACGGAGATGCTGATCGAGTACTTCGCACGTAATCCGGACGTCTGGGGCCATGACGGCTAGGACACGCGCGGCTCGACGCCTGGTCAAGCAATCGTGTTCGACGATCGTACCCATGCAAGCCGCCGTGTTCGCGGACGTCGCCGGCGCGTTCCACTTGCTGCGACACGGCTTAGCGCATCACGGGGCTAGTTTGATCGAGGGTCGCGCGCCACTTTAGACGTTCTGGAAGCCCAGGACCGGAAGTCTGATGAGAGGATGGCGTGCATGAGTTGGAACCCGGCGGTCGAACCCGGCTGTCCCGATGCGGTCGGCATTGACGCGATCGAGACCCTCATCGTTCCGCGAACACGCGACCTCGGCGGCTTCGAGGTCCGGCGCGCCCTGCCGGCGCCAAAGCGGCAGATGGTGGGGCCCTTCATCTTTTTCGATCAGGCGGGCCCCGCCGAGTTTCTGACGGGGCAGGGGGTCGATGTCCGGCCGCACCCGCATATCGGTCTGGGCACCGTCACCTACCTGTTTCGTGGCGACTTTCATCATCGGGACAGCACCGGGGCCGACCAAATCATCCGTCCCGGCGAATTGAACTGGATGGTTGCCGGTCGTGGTGTGTCCCATTCCGAGCGCACCTCCTCGACGGCCCGCAGTGGCCCGAACAGCCTGTTCGGAATCCAGACTTGGCTGGCGCTGCCCGAGCGTCACGAGGATATGGCACCGATGTTCGAGCATCATGGCAAGGAAGCGCTGCCGGTGATCGAGGATAGCGGCGTCTCGGTCCGGCTCATCCTCGGCAACGCCTATGGCGAGAAGGCCCCTGCGACAATGTACTCGGAAACCTTCTACGCCGACGTGAAGCTTGACGCGGGAAGCCGGCTGCCGATGCCGCAGGATCACGAGGACCGGGGTATCTACATCGTCGAAGGCTCGATCTCGATCGCCGGCCAGGATTTCGAGGCCGGTCGGATGATGGTCTTCCGTCCGGGCGACAGAATCACCGTCGCGGCTGGTGACAGAGGCGCGCGCTTGATGGTCCTCGGCGGCGCGAGCCTTTCGGGACCCCGCTACATCTGGTGGAATTTCGTCGCGTCTTCGCAGGAACGCATCGAAGAAGCCAAAGCCGAATGGCGCGCGCAGAACTGGGGCAAGGGCCGCTTCGATCTCCCGGCCGATGACCGGGATGAGCACATCCCCCTTCCGGACTGACCGGGGGAGATAACATGATCGCCGGCGGCTTGGGCGACAGGGGCGGCTTGGGCGGGCGGGGCGACATGAACAAGATCATCCTGAGATTTCGCGTTGGCACACGAGAGTTCAGGCCAGCCACTCGACCACACCGGTTAGAAGGAACAGGTCCCATGAAGGTTCGCAAGTTCGCCATCTCCGACGCAGCGCTGGAGCGTTCCCCCGGACAGGACGGGGACGTGTTTGTGGGCAATCTGGTCGATCAGCGCCATGGCTCCCCAATCACCATCGGCTATGGGCGCTATGGGCCGAACCAGACACTCGAGGAGACGATGGCCGTCGATGATGTGATGGTCGTTCTCGAGGGGCGGCTGTCGGTGGCGGGAAACTCAGGCAGCGTCACCGCAGGGCCAGGCGAGATCGTCCATATGCCCAAGGGCGAGAAGGTCACGATCCGCTCGCACGAGCAGGGGGCGCTCACCGCCTATGTCACTTATCCCCACTGGCAGGAGGCCCGGGAGTAAGTCCTCCAGGCGACGGCGCGGGCTCGGCGTCCCGCGTTTCATGGATGACGCGCCATTGGCCTCCTCGATCGGCGGGCTCGCGCGACTTTACGCCTTGTGCGCCGGGCTTTCCCTGACCCCTTGTTGGCGGGCGCAAAAGCGATCGAGCTCGTCCTGAAGCCCCATTCCGTTCTCGTGGCTGAACCGCCTCCAGCAGCACAGCCGCCCTTGAATGTGCAAACACAGGATCTGGAATCCTTGAGAAATAGAGAGATCCGCCATGGCTGACACAGATTTCCGCACGCTTGGTATTTCTCGGGCCGACGGGGTTGCGACGATCACGATCGACAATCCGCCGGTCAATGTCCTCGACGTTCCGTTGATGAGCGAGATCCGCAGCATTCTCCTGTCCCTGCGCGACGACCCGAGCGCCCGCGTCATCGTGTTCCAGAGCGCGGATCCGGAGTTCTTCATCGCCCACGTCGACATGACGTTGATCGATCAGCCCCACGCCTTCGACGATCTCGCGCGCGAAGCGCCCGAAGGCCTCAATCCGTTCCAAGCGTTCGGGGAGCTTCTCCGCCAGCAGCCGCAAGTGACGATCGTCAAGCTCGCAGGCCTCGCCCGCGGCGGCGGCGCGGAATTCGTCGCGGCGGCCGATATGGCGTTTGCCGCTGAAGGACGCGCCGGCCTCGCTCAGTGCGAGGCATTGATGGGCATCACGCCCGGAGGAGGCGCCACTCAATATCTGTCCGGTCGGATGACACGCGGTCGCGCACTTGAAGTAATCCTTGGAGGTGAGCTGATCGACGCTACGACGGCGGAGCGGTATGGCTGGATCAATCGCGCTCTGCCGGCGGCGGAGCTCGACGGCTTTGTTGATAGGCTGGCGCGCAACATTGCTGCCTTACCCCAAGGCGTTATTGCAGCAGCCAAGAAGGCCGTGCCCCCCGCAGAGCTTCGAGACGGGTATCGTCGCGAGCATGACGCATGGGCGGGCCTCTTTCAGCGCCCCGCGGCCGAAAAGCTCATCCGTGGCGGGCTCAAGGCTGGAGCTCAGACCAGGGATGGCGAGCGAAATCTGGAAAGCTTGCTCCGTGCGTTGAAGATCTGACGCGCCCCCACCGGCATCCGCGACGTTCACGTCTTCAGATTTTCGATATCCTATGCAGCGTTCCTCATTCTGCGACACAGTTTTACGGATCATGGAGCTACCGTATTTCTCGCAAAAGCGGCAATAAAAGGCATCGTTTCAGCAGTTTATCCCGCCTGAAACTGACGCGAGAAGAGGATAATCATGACCTTTCGCAATGGCCTTAAGTCGCTCCTTCGTCCTGAGGATTCGGTTCTCGTTCTGATCGACCATCAGCCCTATCAGCTTGCCAATCTAAACAGCCACGACCCTCAAATAGTCGTCAACAATACAACGGCTCTTGCAAAGCTAGCAAAAGCCTTCAATGTTCCGACCATTCTCACCAGCGTGATCGCGGCGCGCGGTGGACTTCTCTTTAAGCAGATCACCGACGTATTTCCGGACCAGGACGTCATCGATCGCACCTGGGTGAACACCTGGCAGGACGAGAATGTGGTGAGCGTCGTGAAGGCGACGGGCCGCAAGCAGCTGATCATCGCCGGCCTGTGGACCGAGGTCTGCGTCGCAATGCCTGTCATCCAGGCCGCCGGCGAAGGCTGGGACGTGACCGTGATCACTGACGCGTCGGGCGGCATCTCGAAGGAATCTCACGAAGTTGCCATCCAGCGAATGATCGCGGCTGGCGCGAATGTGATGACCGTGATGGCGCTCGCTGGCGAATGGCAACGCGATTGGGCGCGCACCGAGCATGCCGAGGAGCTGACCGAGATTCTCATCCAGCACTTCAGCGGCAGCGGCATCGCCTATCTTTGGGAGCAGCAGCTGCTCAACACGCCGGTGCCCAAAGCGGCCGGCTGATCGAAGCGGGATGACGAGAATCCTGCGCGATGCATTCCGCCGGACTGAATGCTTGTCGGGATCCGTCATCCCATCTCAAGGCTCGGCCGGAAGCGGCCACGCCCGGCATCAATCGCGTCGCTCAGGCGGGAGCGGCTGGCGACCGCCGGCGACGTCGATCCGGGGCTTCGTCGTCGCTATTATCGTTGGTGCTGCACAAGCTGACGCACAGGCACAGGTCGGGACCGATATCGGCCGCGCGCCGACCTTGACGATCGAGCGTTACCCCGAAAGCTGGTCTTATCTGGCAGACCCCGCCCGGCGGACAGGGCGGTGGACGGAGCCGCTCAAATACATCCCTTTGAGCACGGATGGATCGATCTATCTCACGACAGGCCTCGAATTCCGATCGCGCTACGAAGACTATGCCAATGTCCGTTGGGGTGAAGCGCCACACGACGGCTATGTCTGGCATCGCTTCATGCCCTATGCCGATTTCCATGTCGGAAAGCTGCGCCTGTTCGCTCAGCCCATCATCTCCGGAATATCGGGCGTCCGCCGCGCCAAGCGGCCCGTCGATACGACCGGCGCGGATATTCTGCAGGCCTTCATCGAGGTGGAGACGCAGGTCACGGAGGCGACTTCGCTGCGGATGTCTGCAGGCCGCAAGCTGATCGCGCTGGGCGCGGGACGCTTCGTCGACACGCGCTACGGTCCTAATATCCCTCAGGCCTTCGACGGCTTGGACATGGTTCTGACGGACAGCACCCGGCAGGTCACGGCTCTTGCCTTTCGTCCGGTCGACAACCGGCTGGACAATTTCGACGATCGGACGTCGACCCAGAAATCTCTCTGGGGCGTCTATGCGACGCAATGGCTGGGAGATGGTAGAGCGAACGGCTTCGACATCTATTATTTGGGGCTGCGCGACCGGAATGCGGTCTACGATCAGGGCGTCGGCAAGGAACTGGTCCATACCATCGGAACCCGCATATTCGGCGATACCGGCAGCGCATACTGGAACCTCGAGGGTGCCATTCAGCGTGGCAGGTTCGCAGGCCACCGGAAGGTGGCATGGGGAATCGGTGGGGAGATCGGCTATCGTTTTGCCCAGGCTCCGCTGCAGCCCGACCTCAAGCTCGCCACGGATGTGATTTCGGGCGACGACGATCCGGACGATCCCGAACTGGGAACGCTCAATCCCCTCTTTCCAAGGGGCAAGTACTTTGTGTCCCAGTCGCCGATCGGGCCGCGCAACCTGATCCAGCTTCGGCCTTCCATCACGATCCATCCGCGCAGGGATGTTGAGCTGTCGCTGTCGGGTTCGGCCTATTGGCGGCAGAGCACCGACGACGGGATCTACGCGATCTCGGGCGCCCTCGTGCGCAGCGGCAGGAATAGCGACGCGCGCTTCATCGGTACACAGGCCGAAATCGCCGTGGCCTGGCAGGCCACGCCGGAGCTCAACCTGGCGGCCTCGGTCGGCGTCTTCGATCCGGGAACGTTCATTAGGGAGACCGGCCCGGCTCAGGTCATCAAGCTAATCGGCGTCATGGCAAACTATCGGTTCTGACATGCGGTGCTCTCGAACCCATATCCCCGCGCCGCTGAATGAGCATAAGGATCACCTATGGAAATCGGTATCGACAGTTTTGCAGCAATCCTGCCCGATCCGGCGACGGGCAGACCTCCCTCGCCGACCGATCGCATGGCCGATCTCCTCGAGGAGGTCGAGGTCGCCGACCGGGCCGGGCTTGATGTCTTCGGCATTGGCGAGCACCATCGCGCCGAGTTTCTCGATTCCGCGCCAGCGATCATCCTCGCCGCCGCCGCGGCCCGCACCAGCCAGATCCGACTGACGAGCGCTGTGACGGTGCTGAGCGCCGCCGACCCGGTCCGGATCTTCCAGGAGTTCGCGACGCTGGACCTGATCGCCGGGGGCCGGGCCGAGATCGTCGTCGGCCGCGGCTCGTTCGGTGAGGCCTATCCGTTGTTCGGCGCGGACCCGCGCGACTATGACGAACTCTTCGCCGAGAAGCTCGCTCTGCTCCTGAAGCTCAACGAGACGACCTACCCGATCTGGAAGGGTCGCTTCCGTGCGGCGCTGGAGGGGCAGGGCGTCTATCCGCGTCCCCATCAGCCACGGCTGCCGCTCTGGATCGGCGTCGGCGGCACGCCGCAATCCTTTGCCCGTGCCGGCACGCTCGGGCTGCCGCTGATGGTGGCGATCATCGGGGGGACCTTCGAGCGCTTCCGCCCGCTCGTCGATCTCTATCGCGAGGCTGGCAAGAGCGCCGGGCATAGCCCCGACAAGCTCAAGGTGGGTGTCCATGCGATGGGCTTCGTCGGCGAAACCGACGCAGCCGCCAGAGAGGCGTTCTTCCCCGGCTGGGCGCACCTGACCGGCAGGATCGGCCGCGAACGCGGCTGGCCGCCACCGTCGCGGGAACAGTTCGACGCCATGGCGAGCCCGGAAGGCGCGTTCCTGATCGGCGATCCGGCGACTGTCGCGGCCAAGATGCTCCATGCCAGCGAGGCGCTCGGCGGTGTCTCGCGCATCACCTTCCAGATGAGTACCGCCTCGCTCGATACGGCGGCGATGAAGCGCTCGATCGAGCTTCTGGGCACCGATGTTGCCCCGAGCGTCCGGGCGGCCACCCACGCCACGAGAAAGGCGACCTGATGGCCGGAGTCAGCCTGGCGCACACCATCGCTCTTGCGAATGTCCTGATGGGAGCGGTCGTCGTTGCCGTGCCGCTGTTCCGGCGGCTCCGCATTGACAGGGTTCACGGCGAATGTGGCGCTGGCGGGCGAGCTAATCCGGCCTCGGATCATCGATTGGGGGCACGATCTTGTCGGCCTGTGCTCGCTGGATAGCGCACTCGCGGGCGAGGAAATCGACAAGTGCCCGAACCGAAGGAAGGAGCCCACGGCGCGAAGGGAAGACGGCATGGACGATACCCGCCCTAGGCCGCCAATCGGGAAGGACGTGTATGAGGCTTCCGGCCCTGATGTCATCCCAGATGAAGATGGTTGGCAATTGCACGGCTCCCGCCCCCGCGATCGCCGCATCGCGAAGGACCGACATGTCATCCGTGACCAGGCGAGGCGAATGCGGAACGGTTGCCACCTGGCCATCGGCGTGGTGCAGTTGCCAGGCGTGATCCCGATGCGGCGGCCCCAGATCAAGGCTGGGCAGGTTGTGCAGATCGCCGGGCGATTGCGGTGCGCCAATGATCAGCGCAGGGGCTGCAACAAGGCACTGGGTGCTTTCGTCGAGCCTCCTCATCACAAGATCGGTCGGCTCCAGCGGCGGAAATCGCACGCGGATCGCCAGATCGAATCCTTCAGCGATCACGTCGACGCGGCGATTGGTGCTCTCCAGGTGCACTTGGATGCCGGGATTCCGCATCATGAAGCGAGCAACTAGCTCGCCGAACTGGAAGGAGAGAAGCGCGGTGGGGCAGCTCATCCGCACTATGCCCCGTGGCTCCGCCTGTACCTCGGCGGCGATCTGTTCGGCCGCTTCCGCCTCGACGAGCATCGCGATGCAGCGTTCGTGGAACTCACGGCCAATCTCGGTCACCGAGAAGCGCCGCGAGGAACGGTTGAGGAGGCGCACGCCCAAACGCTCCTCGAGGAGAAGCACGCGGCGGCTCAGCCTTGATTTCTGAATGCCGAGCGCTCGCCCCGCCTGTGAGAAGCCGCCGTGATCGACGACGGCCGCGAAATAATAAAGATCGTTGAGATCCCGCATCGTCCCCTCAATAGGACGCTGCGTCGTCAATAGCAATCTTTTTGCCTTATCGTTGCGCTGATACTCATTTTTCATCAGGCAACCCGCCACGCGATGCATAGGGATCAGAGGTCGAACATGGCCAAAAGGGCTCTGGGCCAATACGGCAACGACCGGCAGCGTTGGGTAGGCGGCGGCTTTCCGGTTCGCTCGTTGGACCACACGCCGGGCGCGCATATCAGCCCATTCCTGCTGCTCGACTATGCGGAACCTACCAATTTCGAGCCGATCAAGCAGCGACGCGGCACCTGATCGAGGGCTTCGGCCCACCTCCAGCGCCAATACACGATCGAGGAAAGGAGACTTGCCAATGGCCAGCGAAGACATCCGCAACGCCAAAACCGATCAACTGCTCACGCCCGAGAATTCGGCCTTCATCATCATCGACTATCAGCCCATCCAGGTATCGTCGATCCGCTCGATGCCCCGGGACGAGCTGGTCTTCAACATCGTGAGCACGGCCAAGGCAGCCGTGAACTACAACCTTCCGATCATCCACTCGACGGTCAATGTTGCGACCGGCCGCAACAAGCCGCCGATTCAGGAACTGCGGGACGTGCTCGGCCACCTGCCGACCTACGACCGCACTTCGATCAACAGCTGGGAGGACACCGAATTCAAGCAGGCAGTCAAGGCGATTGGCCGCCGGAAGCTCATCATGACCGCTCTCTGGACCGAAGCGTGCCTGACATTCCCCGCGCTCGATGCGATCCAGGAAGGCTACGAGGTCTATGTGCCGGTCGATGCGGTCGGCGGAACCTCGCTCGGCGCGCACGAGGCGGCCCTGCGCCGCATCGAGCAGGCCGGTGCCAAGCTCATCAGCCGCGTGCAGATGTATTGCGAGCTCCAGCGCGACTGGGCGCGCGAGGCGACCATCCCCGGCTTCATGGATGTCTTCAACAGTTTCGACGGCTTCAATCCCGAGAAAGCCGCTGAGGAGGCGGCCAAGGGGCGCGCGAACAACTGATACATGTGACGAAGGTGGCGTTCGCGTTCGCGGCCGCCGCCTTCATCCCAGCAAGGAGCATGAAAAATGAGCGAGCTATTTATCGTCGTCGGGCTCAAGGCTAAGGCAGGCAAAGAGAATGAACTGCGCCGCGACCTTTCGGCGGTTGTCGAGCCGTCCCGCAACGAGGACGGCAACATCCGCTATGACCTTTTTGAGGATCAGGACGAGCCTGGACGCTTCGTGTTCGTGGAGGAGTGGGCCTCTGTCGAGGCACGGGCGAAGCATCACGAGCACGGCTCGCACATCGCGCATTTTCACGCCAACGGCGTGAACAACGTCGAGAAGACAGAATTCGCGCACATGCTGAAGCGCGTTGCCTGACACCGTCTGTCCTGAGGCTCGACGCGAAGCTTCTCGGACGCTCTGCCTGCTCCAAACACGCCAAGACGAGGGACAATTGCCGTCGACATCCGCTTCTGTGTCGCTGCCTAGTCGGAATACCGTCCAGAAAGAAACGCCGCGGCTCTGCCCACGTGAGCGTCCATATGCGCGCGGGCGGCGAGACTGACCCATTCGCGGGACAGCGCAGTTGCCACGTCGTTGCGGCCAAGCTTCTCGTTCGTCTCCACCCTGTTGGCGAGAATTTCGACTTGAAGTCCCACATAGGCGTCGGTCTCGCGGATGCAGCGCGCATAGGCTTCATCCAGCCACCGCGCCGCCGCCACCAGTTCGCCTTCGGCGGCATAGGTCAAGGCAAGTGAACGTGCCGCGGCGGCTTCCCAGCAGGGGTCCCTGAGGTGGCAACTGAGGGCATAGGCTTCTTCAAGAGGCCCACGGAGGGTGGCAGGTGCCTGCTGTCGACGAAGCCCCGTCTCGCCCAGGAGCGCGATAGGCCAGGGACGGAACGCGACCCAATGGACGTCATCAACGAGGTCGAGACACGCGCGTAGCCACGCTTCGGCGTCATCCAGATGTCCGGCGGCAAGCTGGCCCCACGCGCCCAGCCCCAGTGACCAGATTTCGCCCCGGCGATTGGCGGCACTGCGCGCGTGCTCTAGCGAGATCGAATAGTGTTCCAGTCCGCGTTCGACCTTCCCCCAATCGACCAAGTTGAAGGCGATGACTGCATGGATGCCGATCAGATCGCGGGCGCTTTCGGCGAAGCCCATCGCCGTTCGCAGATACCCGTCCGCGCCCGGACGGCGGCCGGCCAGCGCTTCGACATATCCGAGTTCCATGAACCCGGCCGAAGCGATCCCGTTGTAGCCGCGCGTGCTGGCGATTTCGGTGCATTGCTGGAGCATGATGGCGCCTTCGTCATCGAAGCCCCGGACTGAATGGACAAGGCCCCTTCCCAGCTCCAGCATGGCTTCGGCGCGCAAGTGGTGGTCCGTCACCTTCTCGGCGAGGGCGGCGGCCTGGCGGAGTGTTTCGATGCCTGCGTCCGGCGCCCCGGCCTCGAGGGCGGCCGTCCCTGAGCGGATCAGGGACCTTACATGCGCCTCAGACGAGATGCCGCCGGGAGGCGCGGCAACCGACAACCGGGCCGCGCTGCGCAGGGCCGGCGACGGAGCAACCCCGAGTTCCTCCGCGAACAGGTGCTCGGCCGCTTCGACATGCTTCAGTGCCGCTTCCGACCGGCCTGCCAAGATGAGGGCCTTGACGAGGAAGATGTTGGCGCTCTCGTCAAAGGCGTCGCGGCGGACGGCGATTTCAGCGATCCGGATTGCCCGGTCATGGTCGTGGATCGCGAGCGCTCGCATCGTCTCGCGCCTGATGCTGCGGTCGATGATGGCGGCGAGGCGCGCACGCTCCGCCAGCAACCACGTCGAGAATTCGGGGCCGGATTGTGGATCGGTCGCGCCGAGTAGCGGCTCCATGTCCTCGATCGAAAGCGCGTCCCGCTCCAGCAGCCAGAGATCGACCTCAGTTCCGGGAGGCAATCGCAGCTCGATCGGGTCACCGACGAGGCAGTCCGAAGCATTGAGTGCCTTTCGCAGCGCGGCGAGGCACCACCGCAATGATCCGAGGGGATCAACACTTTCGGAAAAAAGCTCGGCGGCAAGCGTATGCCTGTCGAGCGGTCGTTGCGAGAGGGCCAGGCGCGCGAGAAGCCCCCACGCCTGATGGCCGCGCACGACCTGACTACGGCCTTCCTCGTCGAGGATTGCCGGCTTGCCCAGAAGTTTTATCCGCCGTGCCACCGATTGAAACTCCAGCCATGAGTCCCGTTTCCGGCACGCCCCCGAGCGGACGATCAATGTCGCGTCGGGCCGTTTGACGAAGCGTTGGATATGTTTCTCACAATTCTTGGCAGCGTTCTGCGCGCTGTCAAACGGCTTGCCATCATAAAGCCTGGGTGAGCACGACACCAACAGGAGCATGAGATGAAGATGTTCGTGATCGAACGCGACATTCCCGGGGCGAATCGACTGACAGCCGATGAGTTGAAGGGGATCGCGGCAAAGTCCTGCGATGTGGTTGCGGGACTGGGAGTGCCATACAAGTGGCACACCAGTTATGTCGCGGGGGACAAGATCTACTGTGTCCACGAGGCCGAAAGCGCGGACGATATCTATCGCCATGCCCGCGAAGGCGGATTTCCGGCCGACAAGGTCACGGAGGTGGCCGCCATAATCGGCCCCCAGACGGCTGCGGCCTGACCGATTGATGAAAGGGCGGTGGGCGGGCAGGCCTGCCTTCCGCCTTTCACATAAAGCGCAATCAGGCAGTCTGGCAGCCGATGGCCCCGTGGATGGCCAGGCAATGGTCGACGAGATTGGCCTGGCGCGCGACGAATTGCTTCAGCGGCGTCTCGATCGGGTAGAAATAGATGTTGGCGATGAAGCCATAGACGCCGGCATCGAAGCTCGTCGGCGTCGGGCCGAACAGATAGCCTCCGGCTGGAATGAGATTGGCCAGCACGCGAAGGTCCGCGAGGCCCCGCGCATAGGCCGCGGGCGGAGCGTAGCGGCCGATGCCCTGGAAGTGGTAGCGCTGGGCGTTGAAGTCCTTTGCCTTGTTGAGGGCCTCGTCCGTGAGGTTCGGGTGGTGTTGCCGCAGGGCATCGCGGAACTGGGGCCAGAACGCCTCGTCCTTCCAGCGGGAATAGGACATGACCCAGTAGAGGTCATCGAGCATGCGCGTCACCAGATGTCCGGTGTCGCGCGCGGACGGGGTGAGGGCCGCGTCTAGGCTGCGCCCATATTTTGCGGCGACATGGGCGATGATCGCGTCGCTGTCGCCGATCGGCTCCCCGTCATCGACGATATAGGGCAGCTGCCCGCGCGGTGCCGCCGAGGCATCGAAGACATGCTCGTGGACAAAGGGAACGCCCGCGAGCCTCAGGAAGGCAAAGACCTTGAGGCCGTAGCCGTTGTTGTCGGCGACGCCGAACAGTTCCGGATAGGAATATAGCGTGATCATCGCATCTCATCCCTGACCGCCGCGCTGGCGTGAAGCGTGCAATCTATGCGACCGCGGCAGGCACTCCCTCGGCGGCGTCTGAATGCTGTGGCAAAAGGTACGAGGCCAGATGCGCATCGAGTGCGCTGATCGCGCTATCATCCAGCATGGGTGCCCGAAAGCCTATGAAACCATCGGGCCGGACGAGGATGGCGCCATCGTTGGAAGCGCCAGTTTCCGTCGGTTCCAGGCCGATGCTGCGCCCATCGACGATCGAGACGGTGTGTTGCCAGCGTGCGTCGAAAGCCTCGCGGCCCGGCGCGTCGCCGAAAACGATGAGATGGTGGCGCGTCCCGCTCAGGCGATGCCAGGTCGGAAGGCGCGTGCCGGTTGCGTCGTTGGCCGGCTGTGGCGCGATCAACATGCTTCCGGCATAGCACACATCGAGCATCGATCGCCTGCGCAGGGTGAGGAGAACCTCAGCCGGGCTTGCCGGTTGCAGAGACGGCGCGGGATCGGTGCCGCATTGGGCAACGAGGCCCATGATGAAGCTGTGAATTTCATCGGAGACGTCGAGGACGTGCTGGTCGGCCATTCCTCTCTCGATGGCATAGCTGTCGAGGATAGCCGGCCTGGCGGCTCCCTGGATCACCAGGGCGAGCTTCCAGGCGATGTCGGCCGCGTCCATGAAGGCCGCATTGATGCCTTCGCCGCCCAGCGGGCTCGACATATGCGCCGCGTCGCCGAGCAGGAAGCGTCGCCCGTCTCCGAGGCTGGGGACGGCGCGCTTGTGCATCCTGAAATAAGAGGCCCAACGCAGATCGTGCAGCCCGGCGTCGGCGCCGATGCGCGCGTTGACCAGCGCGCTGAGCTCCGCCTCGGCGGGCAGCGCGTCGCGCAGATCGTCGTCGTCCCGATTGACGAAGATCAGCCAACGGTGGTCTGGAAGCGGTGACACCAGAACAAAGCCGTCAGGTCCGACAATGACACGGCCGTGACCGGGCGGCGTGGACAGCCTGAGCGCCACATCGGCGACGATGTAGCGACCGTCGTAGGTCTCGCCGACGAGTTGCTGGCCCATCGCGTGTCGCGTCACGCTGTGGCCGCCGCCGGCTCCCAGCACATACGCGGCATCCAAAGTTTCCGTGCGTCCGTCGATCTCAAGCGTCACCTGGACGCCCGTGGGCTGCTCGTCGATCGACTCGACGTCAATTCCGTATTCGACCGTGATGCCCTCACGCGCCAGATGCTCCCGCAGGATGGCCTCGGTGCGCCACTGGGGCAGGCTGCACTGGAACGCATATTTGCTGCCTATGCCGGCGAGGTCCGCCCGCGCCAGTTCGCGCAGACCAGGCCCGAGGATCTGGATGTGTTCGATGCGCGTGCCGGCATCGAGAAAGGGACCGATCAGGCCGCCGCGATCCAGGATTTCCAAGACGGCGGGCTGGATGACCGTGCCGCGTGTTTCATGGTGCGGCGCGAGCCTCTTCTCGACGATACGAGGCCTGACGCCATGGCGCAGAAGCTCCGAGGCTGCGAATAGCCCCGCCGGGCCACTGCCGACGATCAGAACCGTGGCCGGGGGTTGAGGTACGCCTTGCCCATCGGAACGCAGTGCCATCGCTTTGCCCCCGCAACAGATCTATTCTTGAACCTTCTGATATGACCGGTGTGTATACTGCAGTTCAGCGGGGTTTGCGAGCCGTCCCGGCCTTCATTCTGGCGGCGTCGCGGCGAGCACGCGCATCGACCGGGGATCGCGCTTGTAACAGCGAAAAGGCCGGTACCTGTGTGGTACCGGCCTCGTGCGGCTGACAATCCAGCCGGCGGCTACGGAGGGCTTAGAAGTCGCGCTGGAAGCGGATGCGGCCCTGCCACTGATCCTCGGAACTCTTCTGGTAGACACTGTCATTCCAGCGGCGGCTCGGGTCGAACCTCGCGTAGAGAACCTCGACGCCGATATCCATCGCCTTGACCGGCGACCAGATCAGGGCCGAACCCCCCTGATAGATCTTGTAGTCACGGAAGACGGTGTTGTTGGTGACCTTGCTGCCGTAATCGAGTTGCCAGAAGCTGCCGAACAGGGTGGAGCGCAGGCTGGGCGTCCAGTAGTGGATGAAGTTGCCGAGAACGTTCCAGCCCTTGGTCTTTTCCAATTGACCGTTGATGAGCACGGCGTCAGCCGTTGGGATGTAAGAGGAATTGTACGTGCCCAGCGACGGCCCGCTGATGCCGAGGTAGTTCAATCCGCCTTCGGCGTAAGCCGCCTGCAGCCAGAGGGCGTCACCTGCTGCAAGTGCAGGCAGATTGATCTTCACACCGGCCTGGATTGCGTAGCCCCACTCGGTGTCGACACGACTGCCGAAGTTTTGGTCCCCGTAGATGGTGCTGGCATTCAGCTGACGGACGGCACCTGACAGCTGAGCCGAACCCCAGCCCTGGTCGACGCGGAGAGCGGCAACGACGTCGGGCATGCGTTCGCCTGCGACCGCATAGTAGCCACGGCCGACGCCGACCCCCGCAGTGACGTTGCGCTGGTTGCGGTCTTCGATGGCGATCGTGGCCGAGAAGCCCTGCCCAAAGGTCGCGGTGTAGGCGAGCAGCTGGGTGTTGCCGGCGTCCGAGCCCATCGATGTGCCCGGCGCGGAGGCGAAGTTCGCCGCCGAGGCGTAGAAGTCGAAGAACGACTGGGCGACACCGGCCGTGATGCCGGCGAACTGGATGAAGGCCTTGTCGAGGTTCGAGTTTGTCGAGCTGCCCTGCGGACCATCGTAGCTCGCGCGGAACGCGCCCGAATCACGCGTCAGCTGAAAGCGGAAATACGCGCGGACCGTGCCCCATTCGGAAGACGTGCGGGCATCGACGTCGAGCTGGCCACGACCACGGAAGCCCGTGGCGTCACGATTCCGGCCCTGCCCAAGGCCGTTGTTGAGCGGCTGCTGGTACATGAATTCGGCGCGGACGCGGCCGGCCAGCTTGATGCAGGTGTCGCTGCCGGGAATGTAGAAGAATCCCGCGCCATGGACGGAACACACGCGGACGTAGTCGACCGGTGCGGCCTTGGTCATAGGAAGATCGGCGGCTTGTGCTCCCGCAACGGCGGCAAAGCCAGCAGCGCTGCCGAGCAAAAGGCTCTTGATCAGCTTCATCGTAAATCTCCGGTGTCCAAACTTGCTGCAGAGCGCTTGCGTCGTGCAGTTCGTCTTAGGTTCACCAGAAAGCGAAGATAAGCAATTGCATTGCGGCAGATTAGCGGCAACGCAATCTATTAGAATCATAGGTGTGATCGATGAAACACAATTAGTTAGCATAATCAATTATCTGTCTAGTCAATAGTGTGATTACTGTTATGTGCTTGACTTTCGTGCGTGATTCCAGCGAATTGGGAGGTGATATTTGGAATGACCTCCAAATATTGACCCAACTCGATAGGCGGCGCTTGCGCCGCCTTCTTTTTACTTCACAACGTTGTGGGTTTGCTGCGCCGCCGGTCGCCGGGTGTGCGCTGGCGCACTTACAATGGAGATCGACGCACGTTCTAACCAGTTAGCGCACCAGATTGCCGCCACGGGCAAATTTCCAGCGAGCGAGATTCGCGGCGGGAGTCTATTCTATCGATGTGATGCGCTGGGGCTGGCAGAGGATCGTATGACGAGCGTTCGGAAAGAAGAGACTTCACTGAGACGGGAGGCTGTCCTTGGGAATGAAGTTCTTTCAGAGCTCCTGAAGGTCAGGCAGAAACTCATCGGCTCCTTCAAGGAGGAACTGCGTCACCAGGGTGTCACGCTGGCGCGTGCGCGCGCGTTGCTCGCCTTGTCCAAGGAAGGCGATCTCACGCAAACCTCGGTGGCCGCCTATCTTGAGATCGAAGGCCCAAGCGCTGTACGGCTGATTGACGAGCTGGAGAAATCCGGCCTCGTACTTCGGCAGCAGGATGCGAATGACCGCAGGATCAAGAATCTTATCTTGACCGATGAGGGAAAGGAAATGTCGCGGCTTCTTCTGGAGAAATGGCAGGAGATCTGCGACAAGACAGTTTTAAATATAGAAGTTGATGACCAAAGAAGCTTACTTTCCAACATGAAAGCTATGTTGGTCAACTTAAATAGGTAAATATATATTTTAGATGTGACGTTTTGATGAAGATGCGAGGGGTCTTTCGTCAAGGTGACGAGTAAGCCGCGCATCAGCCAAAAGGTTTTTGCTCTGTTGAAGCGCCGCACGCTGTCCGCGCGGCACGCGGAAAAGGCTCAGGTTGGATCGGGGCGACGTCGCGGCCACCGGGCATTTTCCTGACCCTGTAGCGCCGCGCGGTCCTTTTATTCGCCCATATCAAGCAGCAACCGCTCTGAGGGTAACGCGAGCGCTCAGGCCTGGCTGGCCTGCCCCTTGTGCGCTGCATCGGTGCGCGCCTTCAGATCGCGCAGGGTAGTCAGCTCGAGCCCTGTTGGAGGTGGCGTCACGGTGAGTTCGTCGGCGAATGTCACCGGCCAGCCACATGTCTCCTGCACCTGTTCCCGCGTCACGCCGGGGTGCAGCGACACGACAGTGAATTCCTTCGTGGTCGGGTCCGGCTTCCAGATGGCAAGATCCGTGATCAGCAAAGTCGGCCCCTTCGTGTCGATGCCGAGACGTTGCCGATGATCGCCGCCCTCGCCGTGCCCAAATGAGGTGTAGAAGTCGATTGTCTCGACCATGCCCCGCTTTGACTGCGCCATGGTGATATAGACTTCCTGCGAGGAGGTCGCGATTTCCGGCGCGCCGCCACCCCCTGGCAGGCGTGTCTTGGGGTGGTGATAATCCCCGATCACTGTTGTATTGATATTGCCAAACTTATCGATCTGCGCGGCGCCCAGGAAGCCGATGGAGATGCGCCCACCCTGCAGCCAGTAGCGGAACATCTCGGGCACGGAGACCGTGGTCGTCGCCGTTTCGCACAGTTCGCCATCGCCGATGGACAACGGCAGCACATCCGGAGCGGTACCGATCGTGCCGCTCTCATAGATCAGGGTGATGTCGGGGGCGTGGGTGAGGCGCGCGACATTGCAGGCCGCCGAGGGCGCCCCGATGCCGACGAAACAGACGTCATCGTTCCTCAAGGCGCGCGAGGCGGCTATCGTCATCATCTCGTTGGGCGTGAACGTGCTCATGCTGCCTTCCTCAGATGCGCGACCCGGGCTGCAAAATCTTCTGTGCCGGCTTCAATGACGTTCTTTTGCATCCAGTCCCTGAACCGGTCGCGGTCGGCGGCGATCTCATCCCATTCAAGATAGGCGGCATTGTCGCGCGCGTAATAACCCTGCGTGTAGGACGGGTGTGAGCCGCCTGGTACCACTGAGATCGCCGTCACGGTCCATGCCGGCAGCACCGTCAGGTTCGGGTGCAGGCCTTCGAAGTCATCGACCACTTCCTCGACGGTGACGACCGCTCTCTTGGCGGCAAGAACGGCTTCCTTCTGGATGCCGATGATGCCCTCGACCAGGACGTCGCCCCGTTTGTTCGCCTTTTGGGCATGGATGAAGGTGACGTCTGGACGCAGCGCCGGCACCGCGGCGAGAACCTCACCCGTGAAGGGGCAGGTGACCTGCCGGATGTTGGGGTTGACCTCGGCGAGACCGGCGCCGCGATAGCCGCGAAAGACCGCGCAAGGCAGTCCGGCGGCGCCCGCCTCGTAGGCATTGGCCATCGCGGCATGGCTATGCTCCTCGATCGCGAGGGGATGTGGAAAGCTGTTCTCAATCGCGTCCCGCATGCGTCGCAGCAGCCCGACCCCAGGGTTGCCGGCATAGGAGAAGATCACCTTCCTGGCCATGCCCATGCCGATCATCTGGTCGTAGACCAGGTCGGGTGTCATGCGGATGAGAGTCAGATCCTTGAAGTTCTGCCTGATCGCCTCATGCGCCGCCGCCGTCGGAATGAGATGGGTGAAACCCTCAAAGGCAGCGACATCGCCGTCATTGAGGTTCTCGGCCACCGCTTGGGCCAGTGGCAGAAACTTCGCCATCGGCTATCCTCTCCGCAATTTGTTCGCATTGCGAACATATGTTCTATATATGATACTTTAGGGCCGCGACTCAGGGAGAGTCAACGTTCTGTTGAGAGGGCAGGAATGGATATGACCGCCGAGAAGCCTTCCCGTGATCTCGTGGGTTCACTTGGGCGAGGTCTTGCCGTGCTCGAGATCCTTGCCGCGTATCCATCGGGGATGACACTGGCAGAGATGGCCGCGAAGGCCGGGCTGACGCGCGCCGGCGCGCGCCGCTTTCTGCTCACTTTGGTGGAGGAAGGTTACGCCACGCAGTCCGGCCGTCTTTTCTCCCTGTCACCCAAACTGCTCTCCATTGCCCGGATCTGGCTGGGCGGGACCGGACTATGGTCCTATGCGGAGCCTATCTTGCGGTGGGTCGCCGAAGAACTCGGCGAATCCTGTTCGGCCTCCGCCCTCTCGGGAGATGATGTCGTTTATGTCGCGCGGGTGCCCGGTCCCTATATCGTCATGACGGATCTGCACATTGGGGCGCGATTGCCCGCGTATTGCACATCGATGGGGCGTGTTCTGCTGTCCGGCCTGGCCGCAGACCGGCTCGAAACTTTCCTCGCGCAGGCGCAACTCGGAAAGCGGACGCCGAACACGGTAACTGATCCGCGCGAACTCGGCGCGCTGATCGGCATGGTGGCAAGGCGTGGCTATGCCATCGTCGACGAGGAGCTGGAGCTCGGCCTGCGATCGATCGCCGTGCCCGTCCATGATCGCTCGGGAGACATCGCAGCGGCGATCAATGTCTCCACGCAGAAAGACCGCTACTCCGTCGCTGAGATGGAGAGGGTCTTTCTTCCCGTGCTGATCAAGGCGAAGCGCCGTGTGGAGGACTTCTTCGTTCTCCAATGACAGCCGGACAGGGCCGCCCGCGTTTCCGCCGGCGGAGGCGCCGCGCTACGCGACGGGCTGGCTGAACCCCGCAAGGCTCTCGGCCAGGGGGGTGGTGCCGGCGCCGGGGCGCTCGGGCCTGACGTAAAAGCCATCCTTGACCGCGATCGGCTCCTCGAAGTGATCCTTGATCCAGGGGATATACTCGAGAATGCTGGCCGCCGGGTGCCAGAACGACAGATGCACATGCACCTGGCTCATCTCGCCCGCGTGGGGGGCAATCGGCAAGCGATGCGCGTGGGCGAGGTCCGCGACCTGAATATACTCGGTGATGCCGCCAAGCCGGGTGACATCAGGCTGCACATAATGCACCGCCCCGGCCCCGATGAAGGCGCGGAAAGCGTCGAGCGTGTAGAGCTGTTCGCCGAGCGCGACCGGGATGCTCGTCGCGCGGGCGAGCGACGCATGCGAGCCCACATCGTCATACCACATCGGCTCCTCGAACCAGAAGATGTCGAGATCCTTGGCGGCGGCGCAGAATCTGAGGCATGTCGGCAGGTCCCATTTGCCGTTGCCGTCGATGGCGATGCGAATCTCCGGCCCGACCGCGCGTCGTACGGCTGTGAGCCGCGCGATGTCGGTCATCGGATTGTCGTGGCCAACCTTGATCTTGATGCGCTGGAAGCCGTCCACCTCAATGGCGCGCCTTGTGCCTTCCAGGATCTGCTCAAGAGAAAACGACAGCCAGCCGATCTCGGTATTGTAGGCTTCCACGCCGGCATGGTGAGCTCCACCCAGGTAGCGCCAGAGCGGAAGCTGAGCCTGCTTTGCCCTGAGATCCCACAAGGCGATGTCGACAGCCGCGAGCGCGAGATGCGTGATGCCGGCGCGCCCCACCCATTGCAGAGCGGGATAGCGCGCGAGCTTCGTCCAGAGCCGGGCATGTTCCGTCGCGTCCTCGCCAACCAGCAACGGTGCATAGCAGTCGCGGATACAGGCGGTGATCAGCCGGTCGGAGGGGAGATGGGCATGCGTGCCTGTGAAGCCGAAGCCCTCAAGGCCCGTGTCCGTCGTAATTTTCGCGCCGACGACGCCCCAGTGGGTAATGTTGTGCGTGGAGTCGGAGATGGAGCTGGCGGTCAGCGGCAGATGAAGGATGAAAGGCTCTACGGCTGTAATCTTCATGGGGTGTATCCCGCTTGGGAAGGAAGGGGGAGGGCGACCGGGGCGGCGCATCGTCTGCTGCGCCGTGTCTGAATCGCGCCGGAATCTCGGGCGTTCAGTGGAGGAGCTGGGCGAGGAATGCCCGGGTGCGCACATGGCGCGGCGCTTCGAAGAACGTCGCGGGCGGCGCCTCCTCGACGATGCGGCCGCGATCCATGAAAATCACCCGATCCGCTACCTGTCGTGCAAAACCCATCTCATGGGTGACGACCAGCATGGTCATCCCCTCCTCAGCGAGGGCAACCATGGTGTCGAGTACCTCCTTGACCATCTCTGGATCAAGGGCGGAGGTAGGCTCGTCAAATAACATGATCTTAGGCTGCATGCATAGCGCCCGGGCGATCGCGACCCGTTGCTGCTGGCCGCCTGACAGCTGTGTCGGATACTTTTCGGCCTGATCCTCTATGCGTACCTTGCGCAGGAAAGACAGGGCAATGTCGCGGGCTTCACCCCGCGCCTGCCCGCGCACCTGGACCGGCGCCAGCATGCAGTTCTCAAGAACGGTAAGGTGCGGGAACAGGTTGAAATGCTGGAACACCATGCCGACGTCGCGCCGCAACGCGATCAAGGCCCGGCGCTCGCTGCTGAGAATGGTGCCGTCGATGACGATCGATCCGCTCTTCGCCTGTTCCAGACCGTTGATGCAACGGATAAGCGTGGACTTGCCTGAACCTGACGGCCCGCAGATGACGATGCGCTCGCCGCGTCGCACCTCCAGATTCACGTGATCAAGAGCCTGGAAGGATCCGAAGTACTTGGTGATGTCCTGGAGAGCCACGTAAGGCGCGGTGCCGGTTGCGGCGTGGGCCGGCAGCGCCGGACTAGTCATTGTCATCAGGTCGCCCAAAGACGGTCTCCCAAGGAATGCGATGGTTTTGAAGGCAGTGCGTCCCGGCCTGTCGATCGTGAAGGTTCACAAGGCTGAGGTGCTCATCGCGCAGGGGCTGTGGCCTTCCGCGCAGGCCGGATCCTAACCGAACAATCTTCCATCTAAAATAGAAAATTTTTTATCTAAGATATTGCATCGAGCGTCGATCCATGTGAAATGATGCCGCTATGGCAAGCTTCGTTCGTGCTACATTGGCTGATCAGGCCTACCGCGAATTGCGGACCCGCATCCTCAACGGCCAGTTGGCCGGAGGGCGGCGGTTGTTGCCGGAAGAGCTGGCGGTCGAGTTGTCGATCAGCCCCACGCCCATCAAGGAAGCTCTGCTGCGGCTGGAGGCCGATGGGCTCGTGGTTTCGCCGCTGCGCAAGGGCGCGGTTGTCAGGCGCTTCACCAGCGCCGAGGTTGAGGAGATCTACGAAGCGCGGATCATGATCGAGATGAATGCCGTCCATAAATTGTTCGGCAGGCACCAGATGACGCCCGAGTTTGTGGCGTCTCTTGAGAATACTCTTGATCGACATGCTCATTTCGCGCAATTGGACACGCCCGATGATCTCGCGATGGCGCTTGTCTTCGATCGCGAGTTTCACCAGAAAATCATCCTGGCGGCAGGAAATTCACTTGTTGCTGAGTGGCATATGCGTCTGCTCGAGCAGACGCATACAACTTTCATCTACAATGCGTGGGACCACATTCGCTCTGTTGGTGAGCACCGCAAGGTAATCGAGGCGATCGCCGGGGGATCGCTGGATCAGACGTGCGAGGCGCTCGAATTGCATCTGCAATGCAGTCGCAGGGATGCCCTGGCAAGCGTTGCGGCGGCGTTGGAAAGTGACAACGACGGGTCCTGAGAGGCGTTATGCTTCGCCTTGCGGGGCATCTAAAGTATTACTTGTCGTATCCTGGCAGGATATGATTTCTGATATGGTATAGATCTCTGCGAAGGGCGTTCTTGCGTTTTCGTTGTGCGGATTCTCGCCTTCCCGTATGGAGGGCTGGTTTAGCCGACCGGTTCCTGCGTCTCCGGCGGCGGTGTCGTGATGGTGAACTGCTACCGGCCTGGAGAAGAAGCCCTTGAGAGGCCTTCGCTGAACGGGTCGTAAGGAGCGTGTGCCCGTTTGCGCTCAAGTCCGGGAGGATGGATGTTCTATTTCGATTTTTCTGGAACGCTTGCCCGGTGGCCTGAGTTCGTGCACGCCGGCCTGTACACGATCCTTCTGTCGGCGGCGGCGATGCTGCTCGGCCTTGTCATCGGCATTGTCGGAGCATTCGCGCGCCTGTCCTCAATAAAGCCGGCACGCTTGATTGCGGGATCTTATGTCGAAATCATCAGGAACACGCCATTTCTGGTGCAGATATATATCGTATACTTCGGGCTCCCCGCTATTGGCATTCGATTGGACGCGCTGACGGCCGGCATCCTGTCGCTCTCACTCTACGCGGGGGCCTATATCACCGAGATCGCCCGCGCCGGCATCGAGACGATCGACAAGGGGCAGGTCGAGGCCGCACGCGCGCTGGGGTTGTCGCCTTACCTCACGTTCCGTCACGTCATCCTCAAGCCGGCCATGGCGGCGGTCTATCCGGCGCTGACGAGCCAGTTCATCTTGGTCATGCTGGCGACAAGCGTTGTCTCGGTGATTTCCATCCCCGAGCTGACGGGCGTTGCCAACGATATACAGGGTCTGACCTTTCGTAGCCTGGAAGCATTCCTGATCGTCGCGGTGATTTATCTCGGGCTGACCGCGGCCTTCAAAGGCCTGTTTACAGTCTTCGACCGCACCTTGTTTGCTTTCAAATATGTCGGGCGTTGAGGAGAAGCGGCATGTTCCAGACGTTTTCCTTCAACCATGTCCTTTTCCTGGCGCAGGCCGGCTTATGGACCCTGCTTCTGTCGTTCATGGCGCTCTTTGGCGGCGCCATCTTCGGGGCGCTGATCATGCTGGCGCGGATCTCGCTCTATGCGCCGCTGCGCTTCATCGCGAAGGCCTATATATACGTCATCCAGGGCACCCCGCTGCTGGTCCTGCTCTTCATCGCCTATTTCGGCCTCGCTTTCGCGGGTTATGACGTGCCGGCGCTGGTCGCGGCCGGTTTCGCCTTCACCCTCTATGCGGCTGCCTTTCTTGGTGAGATCTGGCGCGGTTCCGTCGAGTCGATCGGCAAGGGGCAATGGGAGGGGGCGGCGGCGATCGGGCTGAACTGGCCCAAGACCATGCGCTTCGTCATCGTGCCGCAGGCGGTGCGCGTCGCCATTCCACCGACGGTGGGCTTCTTCGTCCAGCTTGTGAAAAACACGGCGCTGGCGTCCATCATCGGCTTCGTGGAACTGACCCGCGCCGGCCAGATCGTTGCCAATGCCACCTATCAGCCGTTGAGCGTCTATCTGACGGTCGCGGCCATGTATTTCGTCCTGTGCTCATGCCTCTCGTTCGCGAGCCGACGCCTGGACGAGAAGTTTCACAATAATGGCGTCCATCAGCCGATAACCTAGGGAGAACAACATGCTTCGTGTACTGAAAGCCGCAGCTGTAGGACTGGCGCTTGTCGCCTCAGCGGGCGTGGCATCCGCCCAGAACCTGCTGGACGACATCGTCAAGCGCGGAACAATCAATGTCGGCGTCAGCCTTGGCACACCGCCCTTCGGTTTGACGAACGACAAGATGGAGCCGGACGGCTATGATGTCGGGCTCGCGAAAATCATCGCACGCGATCTTGGCGTGAAGTTGAATGTTGTCGATACGGTTGCTTCCAACCGTATTCCGAACTTGACCAGTGGAAAGATCGATATCGCCATTTCGTCGTTCTCGGTTACGCCGGAACGTGCGAAGGCGATTGCCTTCACTAATACGGTCTACGTCGATCAGCAGGTCTTCCTGACATCTAAAGACAGCACGCTGACGAGCCTGGCGGATCTCAAGGGCAAGAAGATCGGGGTTACACGATCCACGACGAATGACATCGCGGTGACAAAGCGCGCCGTCGAGGGCACGGTCATCCAGCGCTATGACGATGACGCCTCAACCAGCCAGGCCCTGCTCGCGGGCCAGGTGGAGGGCATCGTGACAAGCGGCGGGTTGGCGGCCGCCTTCATGCAGCGCAATCCCAATCTCGCTGTCAAATTCGTGGTTGCGTCAGCGCCGATGAGCATCGGCCTGCGTCGTAATGAGGGCGATTTCTTGCATTGGTTGAATACGACCATCTTCATGGCGTGGACCACCGGTGAAATTCAGGAATTGCAGAAGAAGTGGATGGGAACCGTCAATACATCCCTTCCGACTTTCTAAGAAAGCGCACGATGCCGAGCGTCGCGTCACGCTCGGCATCGCATGCATGAGGCGCCGTGTTGGCGAGACGATGATGGAAGCTGAACCAGGTCTGCGGGGCGAACTCGACGCGCGTGTGATTCTGCTCGGACCGGACGACAATGTGGTCGTGGTTCGCCGGCGTATCGAGGCAGGCAGCGCGGTGCGCATCGCCGGTCATGAAGCGGTTTTGCCGAAAGATATTCCCCTCGGTCACAAGCTTGCGTCCAGGGATATCAGGGTCGGCGAAAAGATCATCAAGTATGGCGCGCCCATCGGCTCGGCAACGGCGGATATACGTGCGGGCGAACACGTGCATGTCCACAATATGAAGAGCGACTATACCGCGACCCACACGTTGGATGATGCCCGCGCGCGCCACGGAGACGTGACATGAGCACCGATTTGACAGCGCCGATGCGCGGCTTCCTGCGGGCGGACGGGCGCAAGGGCATCCGCAATGTGGTCGCGGTCGCCTATCTCGTGGAATGTGCGCATCATGTCGCCCGCGAGATCGCCTGGCCGTTCCGCGATCAGGATGTCCATCTCATCGGCTTTCCCGGCTGCTATCCCAATGGCTATGCGCAGCGCATGATGGAGGAATTGTGCACCCACCCCAATGTGGGCGCGGTGCTCCTGCTCTCGCTGGGCTGCGAAAGCTTTGACAAATATGGGCTTGCCCATGTGGTGCGGCAGAGCGGCCGGCCGGTGGAGACGGTGGTCATCCAGGCGAGCGGCGGAACGCGCGCCTCGATCGCCGAGGGACAAGCCTGGGTGCGGGAGCAACTGCCCTTGCTTGCGGCGCAGGACCCGGTGCCCATGGGCATAGACGAGCTCGTCGTCGGCACGGTCTGCGGCGGGTCGGATGGAACATCGGGCATCACAGGCAACCCCGCGGCCGGTCGCGCGTTCGATCAGCTTGTCGCGGAAGGCGCCGCCTGCATCTTCGAGGAGACAGGGGAGCTCATCGGCTGCGAGCATATCATGGCGAGCCGCGCTGTTACTTCGGAACTTGGCGCTGTTCTGCGGGACAGCGTTGAGAAGGCGGCGCGATACTACGCGACATTGGGATATGGTTCCTTTGCCGCGGGGAATGCGGATGGCGGCCTGTCCACCATCGAGGAAAAATCGATGGGCGCCTATGCGAAGTCGGGCTCATCGCCGATCGCCGGGCTCATCAAGCCGGGAGACCACCCGCCCCGGGGCGGTCTCTATCTCCTCGACGTTGTGCCGGACGGCGAAGTTCGTTTCGGGTTTCCGAATATCAATGACACCGCGGAAATCGCGGAGCTTATCGCCTGTGGCAGCCATGCCGTTCTGTTCGTGACCGGGCGTGGCTCGGTCGTCGGATCCGCCATCTCGCCGGTCGTCAAGATTTGCGCCAATCCCGAGACCTATCGCCGTATGGCGGAGGACATGGATGTCGACGCGGGCCGCATCCTCGCCGGGGAGGCGACGCTCGATGATGTCGGGCGCGAGATCCGTGATCTCGTGGTCGGCCTTGGCCAGGGCAGGCGCACGAAATCGGAAGAGCTGGGCCATCGTGAATTCGCGCTGACCTACAAGAGTTTTGAGCCGATCGGGCCGGCCTGTTTGCCGGCTGCCTGATTGGTCGATGCTAATCGAAGGATAGTTCTGGATGACTGACAATCTCACGCTGCGGCTCGAGAGCTGCTATACCGGCGTCGTGCATGATGTCATGCGGGCCATGGGGCTGAAGGATTTCACGCTGCCCGCCGAAATCAGGCCGAATATGCCCGAGAAGGTCCTTGCCGGTCCGGCTTTCACCATCGACGGTCGGGTGGATCCGAAGGCGGATCCGCACCAGACATTGCTGGAATGGACCGGCCTCCTCTCGAAAGCCAAGTCCGGTCATGTCTGGGTTTCGCAGCCGAATGACCGGGTCGTCGCCAATATGGGTGAGCTGTCGGCTGAGACATTGAAGAATAAGGGCGTTTTGGGCTGCATCGCTGATGGGTATGTTCGCGACAGCAACTTTCTTCTGGCGCTCGAGTTCCAGACCTGGTCGCGCGGCTACACGCCCCGCGACATCGTGGGCTACTGGCTGCCGCGCGCTTTCGATGTCGACATCAAGATCGGCGATGTCGTGATCGCGCCGGGAGATTACATGATCGGTGATCGTGACGGGCTGATCCGCATCCCGCAGGCGCGGGCCGAGGAGATCGTCGCGGCCGCGGAGCAGGCGATCACGACGGAAAATCTCGTTCGCAAGGCCATTCTTGAGGGCGTCGACCCTCAGGAAGCCTATCTGCGCTTTGGAAAGTTCTGAGGCCGAAATCATGAAGATCAGCGATGTCGAAGTGCGCTGCTGCCGGCGGCTGCCGGATGCATTCGATGCAGGCGCGTTCCGGACCGGAGATTTCTCCGCTTTTCAGTTCCTGGCCGTTACCATGAAGACGGACGAGGGCTTAAGCGCGACAACCTTCGGATTCGCAGGGCGTTCAGCGGAAGGCGCGGGTAAGCTTATCGCCGATACTCTGCGGCCCTTCATGCTGGGGCGCGATCCGCGCGATCGGGAAAAGGCATGGCATGAGTTTCGGACGGCTGACCGCTGGTGGGGCCATTTGCCCATCTACGGCTATGGTCCGTTCGATACGCTGCAATGGCTCTTGTCCGCCGAGGCCGCCGGCCAGCCGCTTTACAAGTATCTCGGCGCCTATAGGGAAGATGTTCCTGTCTACGGCAGCTCGATGATCCTTTCGAAGCCGGAGGATTACGCCAAGGAGGCGCTGCGTGCCAAGGCGGAAGGGCTGAAAGCCTACAAGTTGCATACGCCGGGCAAGGATCTGGAGGAGGACCTGGAGGCCCACCGGCTCGTCCGCGAGGCTGTGGGTCCCGATTTCACGCTGATGTCGGATCCCGTCTCGACATTCAATCTTGAGCAGGCGATCCGCTTCGGGCGCGCGTTGGAGGCGCTCGGCTACTACTGGTATGAAGAGCCTCTCTACGACGAGGATGTCCATGCGCTGCGCGAGCTGACACGAACTCTCGAGATACCATTGGTCGGCACGGAAGTGCTTGCCAAACATCCCTACAGCATCGCCGAATGCATAGCGACCCGTGTTGTCGATCGCGTGCGTGCCGACGTCTCCTGGACCGGCGGCGTTACCGGCGTCATGAAAACCGCGCGGCTGGCGGAAGCCTTCGGCGTCAACTGCGAGATCCATACATCGATTTTCCACCCGGCCGAAATCGTCAATCTTCATTGCTGCGCGGCAGTCAAGAACTGTGATTTCTTCGAGTTGCTTTATCCGGTCGAGGGATTTGCTTTCGGCTTGAAGGACCCTCTGCCGATCGAGAACGGTATGGCGAAGCTTCCAGCGCGGCCTGGGCTCGGTGTCGATCTTGATTGGGATGATATCGATCGCTGCACCGTCGCGATCGTTTGAGCGAGATGTGTCATGAAAGCGCTCTCCATCGATCAGCCCGGCGTGCTGTCCTATACGGAGCTGCCCTGGCGGCCCGCCGGAAGTGGCGAGATCTGTATTCGAACAGCGTACATCGGCTATTGCGGATCTGACCTGAACAGTTTCCGTGGAAAGAACCCGCTGGTCAAATATCCTCGTGTTCCGGGGCATGAGATATCCGGCGTCATCGAGACGATTGGGGCTGATGTTCCCGACCAGTTCCGGGTCGGTCAGCATGTTTGCGTTCTGCCCTACTTCAATTGTGGCCTTTGCAATGCATGCCGCATGGGTCGGCCCAACGCATGCAAGCACAATGAGACGCTCGGTGTGCAACGGGAAGGCGCGCTGACCGAGTTCATCGTTGTGCCGCATGGCAAGGTTATTCCCGTTGACGGATTGGCGCTGCGTGATCTTGCCTTGATCGAACCGCTGGCGGTTGGCTTTCATGCCGTGCGCCGGGCCGAGGTGATGGAGGGGGAGCGGGTTGTGGTGCTTGGCTGCGGTGTCATCGGTCTTGGCGCCGTACTTGGCGCCGTGACCCGGGGGGCGCGGGTCATCGCTGTTGATCTCGCCGGTGCCAAGCTCGCGCAGGCGAAAGCCTTGGGCGCCGAAGATGGCGTCGATGCCTCCAAGGTCGATGTGGCTGCGGCCATACGCGAACTCACGGGGGATGATGGCCCGCAAGTCGTTATCGAGGCCGTGGGAGCGGAGCAGACCTTCACGCAAGCGATCGATATCGTCGGTTCGTGCGGGCGCGTCGTCTATGTCGGTTATGCGAAGAATCCGGTGACTTACGAGACCCGCTTCTTCCTGATGAAGGAGATCGATATCAGAGGGTCGCGTGGCGCCCAACGCCTCGATTTCGAGAATGTCATTACCGCCATGAAACAACGCCCCGAAATCGGTGATCTCGTTATTTCCCGCGTGGCGCCCTTTGCCGAGGCCGCGGATGCGATGCGCGCGTGGGATGCCGATCCCGGCGGTTTCACGAAGATCCTCGTGGATGTTCGCGGTGCGGAGGATGGCCCGGCTTAATTGCGCGTCGAGCGTTTTGTCCGGCGGGCCGGTTTCAGAGACTGTGGAAGGATAAGTTAAATGCGGCTGCCGGCAGATGAAACACTGAAAGATGTCTTTGGGCTGGCCGGCCATCACGCCCTGATAACCGGGGGAAGCAGCGGGCTCGGCCTCGACATCGCGCGTTGTTTTCTCTCTGCCGGCGCGCGGGTGACAATTACGGGAACAGACGCAGCAAAGCTCGATCAGGCGGTCGCGGAATTGGGAGAAAACGCGGCGGGCTTCGTCTGCGATGTCACCAAACTCGACGAGGCGAATGATTTCGCAGGGCTGGTGCAGGACAAGCGCGGCGCGGTTTCAATTTTGGTCAACAATGCTGGACGAACCGTCAAGCAACCGCTCGAGGTGATGACGTCGGAAGAGTTTCAGGACGTCCTGAATATTCATGTCTCAGGCGCTTTTGCCTGTTCGCGGGCATTCGTCAAACAGATCGAGGCGAGCGGCAACGGCTCGATCCTATTTACAGCATCGATGAGCTCGTTTCTTGGCATTCCGAATGTCATCGGCTATTCCGCCGCGAAGGCCGCGCATGTGGGGATGGTACGCGCGTTGGCCACCGAGCTCGCGCCGCGCGGGGTGCGTGTCAATGGCGTCGCCCCCGGATGGATCGATACGCCGCTTTTTCGCAAGGCGACATCGAGCGACCCGGCGCGGCGCGCCAAGATCGATGGGCGTATTCCCATGAAAAGGCTTGGGAGCGGTGCGGATATCGGCTGGGCGATGACCTATCTCGCATCGCGCGCGGCTGGCTATGTCACGGGCCATATTCTGGTGGTCGATGGTGGCGCGCTGCACGGCTTCTGACATGATCTGAGCGGGATGTCCCGATTTCGCCGTGAGGCCCGCATCAGGCGTACCCGCCGCCTATCCGGAGGTGCACGCGATCGGGTTTCCATTGCGCTCGAAAATGCTCTAACTATTGGCGCATGAAAACGCAGCTTCTCTTTCGTGACGATGCTTATCTCCGCGAGACCACGGCACGCGTGATTGCGGTCGATGACGTCGGCTTACAACTCGATCAGACCATTTTTTATGTCCAGGGCGGCGGCCAGCCCGGTGATCGTGGCACGATGACCTTGGCGGACGGCACCAGTCTCACCGTCTTGAACGCTGTCTACGGCGCCGATCGCTCCGTTGTTCTGCATCAGATCGGGGAGGGCGCCCGCAGGCCGGAGGTTGGGGAAAGCGTATCGCTCGCGCTCGACTGGCCCATTCGCTACGCACGCATGCGCGCTCATACGGCACTTCATCTCCTCTCGGTCATCCTGCCTTATCCCGTGACGGGTGGGTCAGTGGGCGATGGCGAAGGGCGGCTCGACTTCGACATCCCCGAGGCCACGCTCGACAAGGATCGTCTCAGCGAGGAACTCACGGCCATGGCGGCACAGGACGCTGCCGTCAGTGAGCGCTGGATCACCAACGATGAACTTCTCGCCAATCCCTCGCTCGTCAAGACGATGTCGGTCAAGCCGCCGATGGGGACGGGCCGGGTCCGGCTCGTCGAAATCGCGGGCCTCGATCTGCAGCCATGCGGGGGCACCCATGTGCGGCGCACCGGCGAAATCGGCAGCGTCGCCGTGACCGGCATCGAGAAAAAAGGCAAACAAAATCGCCGCGTCCGGATCGCGATCGCCTGACGCGTCAGACATAAGTCATTGTAATTCAATATAAAATCGAGGCAGGGAAGCTTTATCGCTATCGCTTGAAAAAAATAAATTATAATTTATAAGCTTTGGGGCGAGGTGGCCCATGAAGCTTGTCGGCATGAGTGTTTATCCCTTGGCTGCAACATTTGCGCGCCAGTATGGCGGGCTTGCCAATGTGCCGCCCGAAATCCTGGCGCCAGCGAGCCATTTTCGCCGTATCCCACGGACCGGCCAGTATGCGACGCTCGTCAAGGTGACGGCGGACAATGGCCTGAGCGGCTGGGGGGAGGGCTTTGGCCTCCCCTATCCGCTTGCGGCGGCGAGCCTTGTCGAGAATGTCATCGCGCCGGTCGTCATCGGGCAGGATGTCGGTGAGCCAGCCCGCATGCTGGGGGATCTCGCGACCTATTTCCGGGCCCTTGGCCATACCCGGGGGCCGGCGATCGAGGCGCTCGCGGCGGTCGATATCGCCTTGTGGGATTTGATTGCCAAGAGTGCCGGCCAGCCGCTCGCGACGCGCCTCGGCGGGTCGCCCGGGCCGGTCGAGACCTATGTCAGCCCCGTTGCGCTCTTGCCGACACCTGACGCTTCCGCCGCGGCGGCGCGAGCTCTCATCGCGCAGGGCTATCACGCCGTGAAGCTGAAGATCGGCAGGGGCATCGGCGTGGACCTCGATCATATCTCGGCCGTGCGCGAGGCGCTTGGCCGGCATCAGCTCATGCTCGATGCCAACTGCGCCTATGGCTTGAGAGACGCCATCACCCTCGCGGAGGGGCTGAAGGATCTCAATATCGCCTGGCTGGAAGAGCCTATTCCGCCGGACGATCCGGCGGCGCTCGCCGCGGTGCGGCGGGCCTCGCCGGTGCCGATCGCCGCAGGCGAGAACGAATTCACTTTGCCGGCTTTCGAAATGCTTGCAAAGGCTGGGGCCGTTGACATCCTGCAGCCCAATATCACGCGTGCTGGCGGCGTCAGCGGTCTCATGGCAATCGGCGAGCTCTGTGCACGCGAGGGGCTGAAGCTCGCGCCCCATGGTGTCGGCACGAGTGTCGGCGTGTCCGCGGCGCTGCATGTGTGCCGCGCCTTGCCGGCGGCCTGGTGCTACGAGGCGAACCGCCTGCCGAATGTCTTGCGGGATGAGCTGCCGCTGGTGCCGCTGTCCCTGGCGGATGGAAATCTCGTGGCGCGCGATGCCCCGGGGCACGGTGGCGATCCGAATGTCGATATGCTGGATGGCTTCCTGCTTTCACAAACCGACGCGCCGAGGGTGCCGGCATGACCTCCGCGTTGCCCGATCCATCCGAGCTTGGCCAACTGGTCGGCAAGCCCGGCGAGACGTTGCAGGAGACACTGCATCGCACGCTTCTGGAAATGATCCTGTTCGGATATTTCGAGCGCGGCGCGCGGCTCTATCCGCAAGAGTTGTCGCTGAAATTCGGCGTGAGCCTGACCCCCGTGCGCGAGGCGCTGATGCGCCTGGCGACGGAAGGCTACATCGAGGCGATCCCACGGCGTGGCTTCCACATCAGGACCCCCACCCCGAAACAGGTCGCGGACTTGTGGCAGGTGCGTTTCGGGCTCGAGGTCATGGCTGGCGAACTCGCCATCGATCGTCTCGCGTCGGGAAAGATCACCCTGAAAAGTCTCGGGCCCCTGGAAAGCATCCAGGCCAAGCTGGAGGCTGCGCCGCAGCGCATGTCGCATCGGCTGCATGTGGATCTCAATGGACGGTTCCACCATTCCCTGGTGGAACTGAGCGGCAACGATCTCCTCATCTCGCTCTATCGCTCGATCCAGATGCAGTTGCTTGGTGCGTGGATCCAGCGCGGCCTCAATTCCTGGCGTGATCGCCTTGAGAGTGAGGGTGTCGAGCATCATGCCATTATCGCCGCGCTGCGCGCTCGCGATGTGGACGAGTATCGCGCGGCGACGCGCAAGCATATCGACAGGTCATTGCAGGGCGCCCTCAATGACTTGTCTGCTCAAGATCCAGATAGGGCATCTGAATAGTTAGCGACTCAGAATGAAGGAAAGGGGAGGGAAGTGATGATGACGACGATAGGGGCGAAAAGCCTGCGTCTGATTGGTGGGGCGAGCCTGCTCGCACTGGCCGCCGCGCTGCCAGTGAGCGGCGCCATGGCGGAGACGATCCGCATGTGGACATTTCTGAACCCGGCCGGAAATGCGCCGCGCGAGAAGGCCCTGGCCGAGATCATCGCCAAGTTCGAGGCGGCCAATCCCGGCGCCAAGATCGTGGTGGAGCCTCAGGTCTGGGATCAGATGACGCCGAAGTTCCTCGCGGCGAGCCGGGGTGGCAATGCGCCCGACGTGATCTGGGTGATCACGGATCTTCTCGGCGATGCCATCAAGTCCGGCTCCATGGCGGATCTGCGCAAGCTCTTCATCGATAAATGGACGAAGGAGCAGGTTGCCGACCAAGCGGGCGCCTATTGGGATCAATGCGCGATCAACGGCAAGCAGTATTGCCTGTTCACGTCGCGGAACTACATATCGGTGATCTATCGCACGGATCTCCTGAAAGAGGCGGGTATTGATCCGGCGACCCTGACGACCTGGGATAAATTTACGGACGCCGCGAAGAAGCTCACCGTCAAGGACGCGTCCGGCACCGTGACCCGGTGGGGGTTCGGTCAGGGCTTCAGCGAGGCGCAGGCCGATCCGCAGATGATGATCCCCGCGACGCTCGCGGAGCAGGGCACCATCTTCGAGGAGAACGGCAAGGCGCGTTTCGCGACGCCTGCCGGCGTGGCGGCGCTCACGCTGCAGACGGACATGATCAGCAAGCACGGGGTCACGCCGAAGCAGGCGGCGACCTGGACGCCGGATGATCTGATCGAGCAATTCTCGGCCGGGCGCCTTGCCATGTACACGGGCGCGAGCGTTCGCGTCTCGAGCGTCCAGGCGAAGATCGGCGCGGACAAGGTCGGTCAGATGCTGTGGCCGGGCAATGGAACAAAGCCCCATTCGCCGGCTGTCATGGCTGGCTGGGCGGTCGGCGTATGGTCCGGCTCGAAGAACCAGGAACTTGCCGGGCGCTTTCTCGAATATATGACCGGCCCGGAAGGCGATTCCATTTGGGTGACGGTGGGTGGTCAGGCACCGACACTGGGCACGACCATCAAGTCGCTCGCGTCTTACTTCGATAAGCCAGGCAACGGCTATATGACCGTGACCACCGAGGGCGCGCGGAATTTCGGCTGGCTCGCCCCCATTGACTTCGGCGTCGGCGGTTATCGGCAGACCCTGAACAAGGCGGCGCAGAACGTCGTCGTGAATGGCGCGGAACCGAAGGCCGCGCTCGAGGAGGCGGAAAAGGAATTCAACCGCCGTAACAACCGCTGATGCGCGATACGGGGCATGGGGCGCTTGCGCATGCCCCGCCAAGCGCGCGGTAGCCCGCGGCGGAATAGCCGACATCCGGTCTGGTCGACGTTTCGCGGATCCGGACATGAGGCACGCCCGACACGTCGTGGAATTGCCGCAGATATCGTTGCGAACCAAGGCATGATACCAACATGAGACCGAGCGCGATCGCGTATGTTTATATAGCGCCGGCCTTTGCGCTACTTCTCTTTGTCCTGTTCTCTCCTGTGCTTTACGGATTTTGGTTCACACTGTTCCGTATCGAGTATGGAGCCCCGACGGATTTCATCGGCCTCGGAAACTATGCGCGGTTGCTGGAGGACCCCTCCCTGCTGCCGACGCTTGGCCGCAGTGGCGTCTTCACGGCGGCCTGTGTCGTGTTCACCATCATCATCGCCATGGCGCTCGCCATCTGGATCAACCGGCTGCCGGCGCGCACGGCTTTCATCGTGCAGATGGTCGTCATCGTGCCGTGGATCATCTCGGCGGTGGTCGCGACGCTTCTCTTCCGCTGGGTGTTCGTCAACGACATTGGTGTTGCGAGCTATGTCATCCAGCTCCTCGGGTTCGATGCGATGCAGCCGCTGAACAATCCAACCGGCGCGATGGTGCTGCTTGTCGCGGTCTCGGTCTGGAAGCGTATCGGTTACGCGGTGCTTGTGCTCCTGGCGGGTCTTAAAAGCATCCCGGATGATTATGATGAGGCCGCGCGTATCGACGGTGCCAATAACTGGCAGATATTCCGCATGATTACGCTGCCGTTGCTGAAGACACCTCTTTTGCTCATCGCCATCGTCCTGACCTTGTCGACCTTCAACACCGTCGAGACACCCTTGGTGATGACCGGCGGTGGTCCCGGTGACGCCACACGCATCCTCGCCATGGATGTCTACGAGCGCGCCTTCACGAACTACGATCTCGGCTCGGCCACGTCGCTCGCCATCGTCATGTTCGCGGGCAATATTCTTCTCGTGATGTCCTATGTGCGGCTCGCCCGCTGGCAAGCGTGAGGATGACGGCCATGACCTCCGCAACAATGTCATCGCCTGTCGCCGCCGCGCCGGTCCGCCGTTTCGTGCCCAGCCTCGGTTGGCTGTGGAGCGGGTTGTTCGGCTGTCTCGTCATCCTCAACATCGCGCCGCTGATCTGGGGCATCATCACCTCGTTCAAGGGGCAGGCGGACCTGTTTCGCTTTCCGCCGACATTCGTCAGCTTCACACCCACGCTCGAAAACTATGAGCGCGTGTTCCTGAGCGGCTTCGGTGGAAACCTGGGCATCAGCCTGGTCAATGCGCTGGTCGCGGTGGTTCTTGCCCTCGTGCTTGCCCTTCCGGCCGCCTACGCGTTCGACCGTTTCAACTTCCCCCTGCGGAGGGTGCTCTTTCTGGCGGTGGTCGCAAGTATACCGTTGTCTATTGGGGCGGCGGCCCTGCTTATTCCCAATTACGTTTACTTTGCGTCTCTGGGGCTCACCAATACGCCGATCGTCCTGCCGATGCTCTACGCGGCGCACCAGTTGCCGATGGCGATCTGGGTGATCAAGGGCACGATCGAGGGCATTCCGCGCGAGCTCGATGAGGCTGCAACGGCGGATGGCTGCACCACCTTCCAGATCCTGCGCCACGTGATCCTTCCGCTGGTGCGACCGGCCTTGGGCGCCGCTGCCATCTTGGTCTTCGTGGGATCGTGGAACGAATTTGTGGCGAGCTCGGTGATGGTCGATTCACCGGCGCTCCGCACCGTCCAGCCCGCGATCTACAGCTTCATTGGGTTCTTCGGCCGGGAGTGGGGGCCGCTGACCGCCTCCGCCACGCTCGCCATCCTGCCCATTCTCATCATCTTCGCCCTGTTCGGCCGGCTCATGGTGTCCGGTCTCACCAAGGGGTCCGTCAAGGGATAACCAACATGACATTGTCTCGTCTCGACGGCCGGGTCGCCGTCGTCACTGGCGCGGGGCGCGGCATCGGCCGGGCCGTGGCCGAGGCCCTCCACGCGCGCGGCGCGCGGGTCGCCATCGCCGATATCGACGGTGACACGGCGCGTCGAACGGCCGATGCGCTGGGAGAGGGCGCGCTCGCGGTCGTTGGTGATGCCGGTCGAGGGGAGGATGTGACGCGAATGGTGTCCGAGGTCGAGCGCGGCCTCGGCGGCATCGACATCCTCGTCAACAATGCCGGCCAGGACAATGCGCTCTCCATCCTCGATATCGACGAGGCGGAATGGGACCGCCTGATGACCACCAACCTGAAGAGCGTGTATCTTTTTACCAGAGCGGTCTTGCCGGGCATGATCGCCAGGGGACGCGGCCGTGTGATCAGCATGTCGTCGCTGGTCGGCCGGCAGGGGGCGATCAACGGCGGCATCCACTATGCCACGACCAAGGCTGGCATCCTGGGGTTCACCCGCACGCTCGCCCGGCAGATGGCGAAGCATGGCATCACCGCCAATGCGGTCGCGCCGGGCCTGATCGATACCGATCTCATCCGCGAGAACGTCACCCCGGAAACGCGGGAGCGGCTGCAGCAGGCCATTCCCCTGGCGCGGCTGGGCGCAACCGCCGATGTCGGCAGCGCGGTCGCCTTCCTGGCGTCGGACGAGGCGGCCTATATCACCGGCGCAACGCTCGACGTGAACGGCGGTTTCTGGATCGGCTGAGGGGAGCGCATCATGCAGGTCATCACCCGCATCGGCCTGAACGAGGCCAACCATGTGCTCGATGCCGCGCAGCGGCAGGCGGAGGCGATCGACGTGCCGCAAAACATCGTGGTGGTCGACGAAAGCGGGCATCTCGTCGCCGCGCGGCGCATGGATGGCGCCAAGTTCATCGCCATGGACATCGCGATCAACAAGGCCCTCACGGCGGCCGGCAGCCGCAAGGCAACACGCGACCTCGCGCCGGTCGTGGTGCCGGGGCAGGCCGCCTTCGGCATTCATGCCCAGGCCAATGGTCGCTTCACGACGCTCGCCGGCGGCATTCCCCTCACCGTCAAGGGCGTCGTCGTCGGCGCTGTCGGTGTCAGCTCCGGCTCGACGGCCGAGGATCAGGAGGTCGCGGAAGCCGGCGCCAGCGCCTTCGCGGAACGGTTCGCCACCCATGTCGGCTGAGGCGGCGGCCGGACCCGAGAAGGGGCCTGCCTCGGATGCCTTCGATATCGTGATCGTCGGTGGCGGCAGCAGCGGTTGCGTGCTGGCGAACCGGCTCTCCGCCGATCCGCGGCGGCGCGTGCTCCTCATCGAGGCCGGGCGGGACATCAAGCCGGGAGAGGAAACGCCGGCGATGCTGGATATTTATCCCGGCCGTGTCGCTTTCGACCCCGTCAACCACTGGCCCGCATTGCCCGCCTATTTCCGACCCGTCGCGCACAACGCAGCCGAGCGCCCACCACTCGGGCGCTATGAGCAGCCGCGGCTGATGGGAGGCGGCTCCAGCATCAACGGGCAGGTCGCCAATCGCGGCACGCCCGACGACTATGACGAGTGGGAGCGGCTGGGCGCGACCGGCTGGAACTGGCAGTCGGTGCTCCCTTATTTCAGGAAGCTTGAGCGGGATCTCGACTACGGCGGCCCGCTGCACGGGGACAGCGGGCCGATCCCGATCCACCGTGTCCCTCGCGAGCGCTGGCCAGCCTTTTCGCTGGCCGTCGAAGCGGCGCTGCAAGCGGCTGGCTTTCCCGCGCTCGGCGACCAGAACGGCCGCTTCGAGGACGGCCATTTCCCGATGACGCTCTCGAACGACGGCGTGCATCGCGTGTCGACAGCGCGCGCCTATCTCGATCGCGAGACCCGTCAACGCCCCAACCTGGTCGTCATGGCGGATGCTTCCGTCTCGGGCCTCGCCTGGGACGGGCGTCGGGTGGTCGGCGTCCAGTTGCGGGCGGCAGACGGCGTAACGCGCATCATCGGCGCGCGCGAGACCATCGTGGCCGCGGGCGCCATTCACAGCCCGGCGCTCCTGATGAAATCCGGCATAGGGCCGGCGCCGGATTTGCACCGGCTGGGACTCACGGTTGTGCATGACCTCCCGGGAGTAGGCCGAAACCTGCAGGAACATCCAGGAATTTCGCTGTCGGCCTATCTCGCCCGCGCCGCGCGGCTGCGGGGCACGACGCGCCGTCATATCCATCTCGGCCTGCGTTACAGCTCCGGGATGGCGGACGGTATGCCATCGGACATGTACATGATGGTGGTGGCGAAATCCGCCTGGCATCCGCTTGGCCGGCAGATCGCGACGCTGTTGTCGTGGATCAACAAGCCCTATGCGCGCGGCAGCGTCACCTTGCAGAGCGCGGACCCGTCCGTGCCGCCGCTCACGGCCTTCAACCATCTGGCCGACATTCGCGATGTCACGCGGCTGACGGCTTCGGTGCGCTTCATGGCCCGGCTTCTCGCTTGCGAGGCCCTGGCCGGCCACGTCGCCCATGCCTCCCCGTCGCGCTACAGCGGTTTCGCCAAGGCGCTCGGGCGCTATGGCCTGCGCAATTTCCTCATCACCGCGCCGGCAGCGGTGGCCCTCGACGCGCTGCCGATATTGCGCGCGCCCTTCTTCAAGCATTTCGTGGCCGGCGGCATGAGCCTCGCGGATCTTCTTGCGAGTGATGAGGCGATCGCGGCTTATGTCCGCGATAATGCCTTTGGCCAGTGGCATGCCTGCGGCACCTGCCGCATGGGTTCTGCGGGAGATCGCGAGGCGGTGACAGACCCGGCCTCCGGCCGCGTCCATGGCGTCAGTGGGCTGCGCGTGATCGATGCCTCCGTGATGCCGACGGCGCCCCGCGCCAATCTCAACATTCCCGTCATCATGCTGGCGGAACGCCTGGCCGATGCGGTCCGCGCGGCAGGTGATTGACAGGACCCACCTTGCCGCCGGACTATGGCGGCATAGATAAGCAGCGGCTGTAAAAGCTCCGGAACTGGCAGAGGCGGAACGGAAAGGTCGCAGGGATGGGCGGGACGGCGAAGGCGCACCATGCCGCACGGGTGTATTCCACATTGAGCGATGGCGCCTCGGCGGCGCGATCAGCTGTCGCGGCATCCTGGTCGCGTTCGGTCACCCAATATGGTCTGGATCCGGACCAGCATCGTCCGCCGCATCGCCTTGAAAGCGCTGCCTTCGATCTGGCTTATGAGCGCACCGAGCGGCTCGTCCGGCTCGCGCAGCCGACGCTCGACCGGCTGTTCGATGCCGTAGGCGATGCCGGCTGCTGTGTGCTTCTGACCGATCGTGACGGCGTGCCGCTCGATCGCCGCGGCGCGGCCGGTGACGACGCGGATTTCCTCAATCTCGGCCTCTGGACCGGCATGGTCTGGAGCGAGGCGAGCGAGGGCACCAATGGCGTCGGCACATGTCTCGCGGAGGGGCGCGCGCTCACCATCCATCGCGATCAGCATTTCCTCACCCGCAACATCGGCCTGAGCTGCACGGTGTCGCCGATATGGGACGCCGAGGGCCGGCTGGTCGCTACGCTCGATGTCTCGACCTGTCGCTCGGATCTGACCCCGACCATGCTGCGCCTGATTGCGACGGCGGCCAACGAAGCGGCTCAGGGCATCGAGGCGCGCCATTTCCGCGATACGTTCAACCATGCGCGCGTCATGCTCGGGCCGGATCTCGGCAAGGGCGCCGTCGGCCTCATCGCCGTCGATCGCGAGGATCTCGTGGTCGGGGCCAATCGCGCGGCCCGCATGGCCTATGGTCTGACGGACGCGCGCCTTGGCTCGCCGTTTCCGGCTGCCGACCTTTTCGAGGGCCCCGATGGCCCCGGCGAGGATCTCGCGACGGCTGAGCGGGGGGCCGTGCAGCGCGCGCTGTCCCGCGCCAAGGGCAATGTCTCGGCTGCGGCCCGCCTGCTCGGTGTCAGCCGCGCCACCATGCATCGCAAGCTCTCGCGCTTCGGGCTCGGCCGCAACCACTGACCGCTTGATCACACCTGTCGCAGTCCTGCGACATGGTGCGCTGCAAAACAGGCGGAGCCCGGCTGACATTCCTCAGCATCCAGCGCGATGATCCACTGCATGAGACCGCAATCGATATGCGGCCGTGAATCGACGCATGCAGGAGGAAACCTTGAACAAGCCAGAGATCGTTCGCGCGACGGCCACGCCCTTCAAGGCGCGCTACGGTAATTTCATCAACGGCAAATGGGCCGAGCCGCTGAGCGGCCGCTATTTCGAGAACACCTCCCCCGTCAACGGCAAGCTTCTGTGCGAAGTCGCCCGCTCCGACGCCAGCGACATCGAGGCGGCGCTCGATGCGGCGCACGCGGCCAAGGATGCCTGGGGTCGCACCAGCGTGGCCGAGCGCGCGCTGCTGCTCAATCGCATCGCTGATGTGATGCAGGACAATCTCGCGCTCCTCGCTGAAGCCGAGACCTGGGACAACGGCAAGCCGATCCGCGAAACGACCGCCGCCGACCTGCCGCTCGCCATCGACCATTTCCGTTATTTCGCCGGCGCCATCCGCGCGCAGGAAGGCGGGATCTCGGAGATCGACCACGACACGGTCGCCTACCATTTCCACGAGCCGCTCGGCGTCGTCGGCCAGATCATCCCCTGGAATTTCCCGATCCTGATGGCGGTGTGGAAGCTCGCGCCCGCGCTTGCCGCCGGCAACTGCGTCGTGCTCAAGCCAGCGGAGCAGACGCCCGCCTCCATCCTCGTGCTGGCCGAACTGATTGCGGACATCCTGCCGCCGGGCGTGCTCAACATCGTCAACGGCTTCGGCCTCGAGGCCGGCAAACCGTTGGCGTCCAACCCGCGCATCGCCAAGATCGCCTTCACCGGCGAGACGACGACGGGCCGGCTGATCATGCAATATGCGAGCCAGAACCTCATTCCGGTGACGCTGGAACTCGGCGGCAAGTCTCCGAACATCTTCTTCAAGGATGTAACGGCCGAGGACGACGACTATTTCGACAAGGCCATCGAAGGCTTCGTGATGTTCGCCCTCAACCAGGGCGAGGTCTGCACCTGTCCCAGCCGTGCGCTCGTCCATGAGTCGATCTACGACCGCTTCATGGAAAAGGCTTTGAAGCGCGTCGCGGCCATCAAGCAGGGCAACCCGCTCGACCCCTCCACGATGATCGGTGCGCAGGCCTCGTCCGAGCAGCTCGAGAAGATCCTCAGCTACTTCGACATCGGCCGCCAGGAAGGCGCCGAGGTGTTGGCTGGTGGCTCACGCAACGAACTGCCCGGTGATCTCGCCGGCGGCTATTATGTCAAGCCGACCGTCTTCAAGGGCCACAACAAGATGCGGATCTTCCAGGAGGAGATCTTCGGCCCCGTCGTTTCCGTCACCACCTTTAAGGACGACGAGGAGGCGCTGGCCATCGCCAATGATACGCTCTATGGCCTCGGCGCGGGCGTGTGGACGCGCGACGGCAACAGGGCCTATCGCTTTGGCCGCGCGATCCAGGCCGGCCGGGTGTGGACGAACTGCTACCACGCCTATCCGGCCCACGCGGCCTTCGGCGGCTACAAACAGTCCGGCATCGGGCGCGAAAACCACCGCATGATGCTCGACCACTACCAGCAGACCAAGAATATGCTGGTCAGCTATTCGCCGAAAAAGCTTGGCTTCTTCTGAGCAAGGTTGATCTTGGTCATGGGGCGGCCTCCCGGCTGCCCCTAGCTTAGCCGGGTCAATGCAAGGAGAAAGCTCTATGGCAAAGACCATGAAAGCCGCCGTCGTGCGGGAATTCCGCAAGCCCCTCGTCATCGAGGAAGTGCCGGTGCCTGAACCGGGACCGGGTATGATCCAGGTCGCGATCAAGGCCTCGGGTGTCTGCCATACGGATCTGCACGCCGCCGAGGGTGACTGGCCAGTGAAGCCAAACCCGCCGTTCATCCCTGGCCATGAAGGTGTCGGTTTCGTCTCGGCGGTTGGCGCCGGCGTCACGCATGTCAAGGAAGGCGACCGGGTCGGCGTTCCCTGGCTCTACACCGCGTGCGGCCATTGTCGGCACTGCCTGGGCGGCTGGGAGACGCTGTGCGTTGAACAGCAGAACACGGGCTATTCCGTCAACGGCGGCTTTGCCGATTATGTCATCGCGGACCCGAATTATGTCGGCCACCTGCCCGCGAATATCGGCTTTGTGGAGATCGCCCCCATCCTCTGCGCGGGCGTGACGGTCTACAAGGGCCTGAAAGTCACCGACACCAAGCCCGGTGACTGGGTCGTCATCTCCGGTATCGGCGGTCTCGGCCACATGGCCGTGCAATATGCCAAGGCGATGGGGCTTAATGTCGCCGCCGTCGACATCGACCCGGCGAAGCTCGCCCTCGCGCGCCGGCTGGGGGCGACCCTGACCGTGAACGCCAAGGAGGAAGACCCTGCGGCGGTCATCAAGAGGGAGACCGATGGTGGCGCGCAGGGCGTTCTGGTGACGGCGGTCAGCCCCAAGGCCTTCGAGCAGGCGATCGGGATGGTCGCGCGCGGCGGCACGGTCTCGCTCAACGGGCTGCCGCCAGGCGGCTTCCCGCTCGATATCTTCGGCATGGTGCTGAACGGCATAACGGTCCGCGGCTCCATCGTCGGCACCCGCCTCGACCTGCAGGAATCGCTCGATTTTGCCGCCTCCGGCAAAGTCCATGCGACCGTATCCACGGCCAAGCTCGAAGACATCAATGCAGTCTTCGACAAGATGCACAAAGGACAGATCGAGGGCCGGATCGTTCTCGATATGGCGTCCTGAAGATCCTCCCGAGCGCGCTCCCTCGCGCAACCTGGCCGGACGGAGCTGTCACCGTCCGGCCTCTTTTTTGGGAAGAATGGCGTCAACGACAAGCGAGGACGGTGATCATGACGGAGGTGTCCCCGGCCAGGGTAACGGCGACGCCAGCGGCGGTTGCCTTGATCGAGAAACTCAAGGCGCAGCACGGCCCCATCCTGTTTCATCAGTCGGGAGGCTGCTGCGATGGCTCCTCGCCGATGTGCTATCCGCAAGCCGAATTCATCGTCGGCGACCGTGACGTCAAGCTCGGTGAGATCGAGGGGACGCCGGTCTATATCAGTGCCTCGCAGTTCGAGGCCTGGCAGCATACGCAGCTCATTCTTGACGTCGTGCCCGGCCGGGGGGGCATGTTCTCGCTCGATAACGGCACGGAACAACGCTTCCTGACCCGCTCGCGCCTGTTCTCCGGCGAAGAGATGTGTGTGTTGCCCACGCCGTCACGTGGCCGCTAGTAAAAACTGAAAAGCTTGCCTCCGCCCCAGCAGCGCGCTTCGCCTAAGCTTAAGTAGCATCACAACGCGGCGCATAGCCGCTATGCACGCCGGTTGCCCTCCCGCGCTTGGCTTTACCGCGTCTCTCGACTATCCGGGAAGATGGCAGGAATTGCACAAGGACTGTGCAGCCATCAATGCGACCGGATCGTGAGGAGTCCGGCGCCGAGGGAGTTCACGATCCATGGCAAGGTCGCAAGCGGTTGCGTCCGGCGGAAGAGAGTCTGCGTCCGTACAATCAGTGTCTGTCCTTCAGGGGACAGCGGCCTTCGGCGCACCGCTTCTCGTGCTCGCCCTTGGCCATATGCTTTCCAACATGGTGCGCACGCTGCCGGCGATGGCGACAGACGTGATGGCGCTTGATCTGAGCGTCAGCGCGGAAGCGCTCGCCAGCTTGACGGGCGCCTACCATTTCGCCTTTGCGGCCGGCCAGATTCCTGTCGGCGTGGCACTGGACCGCTATGGCGTGCGCACGGTCTCGCTGACCCTCTTCACGATCGTCACCATAGGGGCCGCGCTGGCGGCGGTTATCGGTGGGGCAACCGGCTTCCTCATGGCGCAGATCGTGCTCGGCATCGGTTGTTGCGGCATGCTGCTCTGCCCGATGACGCTGGCCGCGAAGATGTTGACGCCGGCGAAGTTCGGGCTGTGGTCGGGCCTCATCCAGGGCGTCGGCAACTGCGGCATGCTGCTGTCAGCGAGCCCGCTGGCCTGGCTCATCGAAACGTCCGGGTGGCGCGCTGGCTATGCCGCGGCCGCGATGGCGAGCATCGTCGTCGCCGGTCTCGTTTTCCTGCTGGTGCCCAACACGCCTCCCGAGCGCGGAGCCGAGCACGCCACCTTGCGCGCGGAGGTTCGGGAGGTCGTGCGGATCGGCGTGTCCACCCGCATGCGCGGCATCATCATTCTCGCCCTGGCGTCCTTCGCGGTGATGATCGGCATCCGCGGCCTCTGGGGTGGCCCATGGCTCATGGACATTAAAGGCGTGAGCCGGGTCGAGGCGGGTAACGTGCTGATGCCGATGACGGTCGCCCTCGTTATCGGCCCGATCGCATTTGGCATGCTGGACCGGCGCATTGGCCATCGCCGTGCGCTGATCACCACGGGTCACGCGATCGCCGGGGTGATGCTTCTCCTGCTTGCCATGGGCGGTCCGGACGGCTTGCTGTCGAACCTTCTCGGCCATGCGCGTCTGCCTGTCACCTTTGACACCGCTGTGCTTTTCGCCTTTGGCGCGACGATCGCGGTTCAGCCGCTGCTCTTTGCGATGGGCCGATCGATATTCTCGCCTGACAAGGCCGGCAAGGCGCTCGCGGCGATCAATTTCGCTTTCTTCGCGGGCGCCGCGATCTTCCAGCCGGTGACCGGCGTGGTCTCCACGCTCTGGGGCACCGCCGGGGTGATCGTCTTTCTCGGCTTGCTCGTGCTCGCTTGCACCCTGGTCTTCGCCGTTCTCACGCGGCCAGCTCGAACGGACGGCGAGGCGAGACGCGCGGAGCTCTCGTGATGTCGGCATTCGCGGCCTTGCAGGGGCGATGGGGCGGCCAGGAGCTCGCGCTTCTCGGCAAGGTGTGCATGGCGCATTTCGTCAGCCATTTCCACATCATGACCTTGCCGGCGCTCATTCCGCTCCTGCCTGCGCATTTCGGAGTGGGCTTCGTCGAGATCGGCCTGGCGCTTACGGTCTTCAATCTCGTCACCTTGCTGGCGCAGACACCGGTCGGCTTTCTGACGGATCGTTTCGGCCCGCGTCGGCTGCTGATCGGGGGGCTCCTCCTTGGAGGGGTGAGCTTCATCGGGCTCGCGGCCACCCAGACCTACCCTCTTCTGCTTGTCGGCATGGCCTTCGCCGGCCTCGCCAATTGTGTCTATCATCCGGCTGATTACGCCTGGCTGTCACACGGCATCGATGGCGGACGCATGGGCAAGGCGTTCTCCTTCCATACATTCGCCGGCTATTTCGGTGGGGCAATCGCGCCGGCCGTACTGCTCGGAATCGCGGCTTTCGGTGGCGTTGCCTTGGCCTTCGCGGTCGCGGGAGGAATTGGCTGCGTCGCCGCCATCCTGATCGCGCGAACGCCCGAGGACTTGGCGCGCCAGCCGCGCCGTGCCCAAGTGACACAAACCCCAGGCGCGGTCGAGGCCCCCGACGGGATCAGCGCGCTTCTCAGCCCGGCTGTTCTCGTTCTGATCGTGCTGTTCATGCTGCTCAATCTGAGCACGGGGGGCTTGCAGAATTTCTCGGTGTCGGCTCTGACGATGGGCTATGGCGTCGATCTCGTCATGGCCAATACGGCGCTCTCCGGCTTCCTTTTCGCGAGCGCCTTCGGCGTGCTCGCCGGTGGCATTCTGGCGGACCGCACCAGCCGCCATGGTTATGTGGCGGCCGTCGCCTTCGGCGTCACAGCCGTACTCGTCGCGATCATCGCGGTGACGCGGTTGCCGGCTCCCGCGCTCGTCGTGATGCTGACGCTCGCCGGGTTCCTCTCGGGCGTGATCGCCCCGTCACGCGATATGCTGGTACGCGCCGCCGCGCCGCGTGGCGCCGAGGGCCGCGTGTTCGGGATCGTGACGACAGGCTTCAATATCGCCAACTTCTCGGGTCCGCTTTTCTTCGCCTTGTTGCTGGATCGCGGACTTCCGTCACTCGTCTTCGCCGCGACGGCCGGCTTCATGGTGCTGACGGTTGCATTGACGCTCTGGCAGGAGGCCGCGGCAACGCATGCCCGCAGGAGCACGCCCGAGTGAGCGGCCCCTTACATTCCTGAAGCGGAACCGAGGTCGCCTCAGGCGGCGGTATCGGAAGATCGCGATGGCGCGCCTGCCTTCCGCCCGCGCTTCTCCAGAGGGTCCTTTTCCTCGAGGCGGTCGCGGTAGAGCGTGGCCTGAACCAGCAACATGAGCGTCACCGGCGTGGTGATGGTGACAAAGACACCGATCAGGATCTCATGGACGACCGGCCGCGTCTGAAGCGCCGAAAAACACACGATCGAGGCGACGAGAATGCTCGCCATGCCGAGTGTCGCGCCGAGGGTGGGCGCATGGACGCGCTCATAGAAGCTGCCGAAGCGCAAAAGGCCGATGTTGCCGGTGAGCGCGAGCGCCGAGCCGAGGAGCACGAGAAATGCCGTCAGTAGTGCGGCCCAGGCCGGGAGGGCGGCTAGATTGTTCATTCGATCACCTCACCGCGCATGAGGAACTTGGCAAGCGCGACGGTGGCGACGAAGCCGAGAAGGCCAATCGCCAGCGAGATCTCGAAATAGAGCGTGCGCCCTGTACCGATGCCGAGGACAAGCAGCAGAAGCATGCCGTTCACATAGAGCGCATCCATGGCCAGCACGCGGTCCTGCGCGCGCGGTCCGCGCATGATGCGCCACGCAGCGATCGCCATCGCCGTCGCCAGGAAGATCTGCGCGACGAGGAGGGACCAGCCGAGGATCGCCACGCTCATTCGAAAATCTCCATCAGCAGTCCTTCGTACCGGTTCTTGATGATCGCGCCCCAGTCATCGTCGTCATAGAGATCGAGGACATGGATGATCAGTGTCCCGTCCGCCGGGTCAAGGCTTACCCAGGCCGTGCCCGGCGTTGCGGTGAGGATGCAGGCGAGCGTCGCGAAGCCATAGGGCGAGCGCAGGGCCAGCGGGATGGCGACGAAGCCGGCCCGCCGCGTCGGCTTCGGATTCAGGATAGCCCGCGCGACATTCATGTTCGAGCGAACGATGTCGACAAGTGTCCTGCCGATCAAACGCAGCATCGCCCATGGCCTGCGAAGGCGGAGCGGCGGCACGTCAAGCCGCGTCAATACAAGCGGGCCGAGCAGCGCGCAGATCCCGCCGATGAGAATCTGGCCGGGCGATACACTTTGGTTGAGGATCAACCACATCACCAGGAGCAGAAGGGATATCAGCGGGTAGGGAAGCACGCGCCTCATGGCCTTCCTCCATCCGCTTCCGTCGTGCCCGGCTCCGTCCCGGTCGTTTCCGTCTTGGCGGGCGGAGCGGCGAAGACCGCGCCGATGTAAGCGCCAGGGCGGTGCAGCGCCTCGGCCGTCATCTGCATGTAGCGCATGGCGCCACCGGCCTGCACGGTGAGAGCAATGCACAGGAAGAGCAGGATCGCGATGGGGGCAAGCTCAACCACCCGTACATGCGGCAGATCGCGTTCGATTGAGGCCCAGAACGTGCGGATGCCCGCGCGTGTCATCGCGATCAATGTCGCGAGCCCGGACATCAGAATTGTCGCGAAGACGGCCCAGGCCGCCCAGCTTTCCGGCGAACCCCGCGTCGGGTCGACAAGCGCTGACAGGATGGCGAATTTGGCCACGAAGCCTGACAGGGGCGGCAGGCCGGACAAAAGCACCGAGCAGGCGATGAAGGCCGAGCCAAGAAGCGCCATGATCGCCGGAATGGCAATGCCGACCTCGTCCTCCTCGAGTTCATCGGGATCATCGAGGCCATAGGCCTCCATGGTTACGGCCAGCACGTCATCAGCCGGCGCGCGGCCACGCTCCACGAGCTCGATGAGCAGGAAGAAGGCCGCGATGGCGAGCGTCGACGAGACGAGATAGAACAGCGCGCCGCTCGTTACCGCCGCGCCGCCGACACCGATGGCCGCCAGCAGGGTGCCGGACGAGACCAGCACGCTGAAGCCCGCGAGTCTGGCCATCTCCTGCGACGCCATGATCCCGATCATGCCGAAAAGGATTGTTGCGATGCCGCCCACCAGCAACCAGTCTCCGCCGAAGAGCAGCGAGACGTCGTCGTCGCCCGATGACACCAGGAAGCCGAGCCGCAGCACCGCGTAGACGCCGACCTTGGTGAGGATGGAGAACATCGCCGCGATGGGCGGGGATGCGGCGGCGTAGGTGGATGGCAGCCAGAAGCCGAGCGGCCACATGGCAGACTTTACAAGGAAGGCGATGCCGAGCACGGCCGCGCCGATCTCGAACAGGAGCCGCTCGTCGGACGGAAGGCCGGCGATCCGGGTGGCGAGCGCCGCCATGTTCAAGGTGCCGGCGGTGCCGTAGATCAGGCTGGCACCGATGAGGAACAGCAGCGAGGCGGCAAGGTTGATGGCGATGTAGTGGAGGCCGGCCTTGACGCGCGCCGGGCCGGAGCCATGCAGCGCCAGCCCGTAGGACGCGGCGAGCATCACCTCGAAGAAAACGAAAAGATTGAAGATGTCGCCGGTGAGGAACGCGCCGTTGATCCCCATCAGCAGGAACTGGAACAGCGGGTGGAAATAGCTGCCGGCCTTGTGCCAGCGCGCCAACGCGAAAAGAAGCGTGGCTGAACCCAGGATGGCCGTGACCAGCAGCATCATGACCGACAGGCGGTCGGCGACCAGCACGATCCCGAACTGTGCCGGCCAGTTGCCGAGCAGATAGACATGGCCGCCGGCATCCTGCGCGCTCTCGAACCACACCAGCAGAATGGCGATAACGAGCAGCGTGAAGGTGGAGGCCACATTGATGCCGGCCGCGACAAAGCGATTGCGCCCGTCGAGAAGCAGCATGAAGGCGCCGGCGACTAACGGGATGAGGATCGGCGCGATGGTGAGGTGTTCGAGCCAGTTCACTGGTCCACCTCACGGCCATCGACGTGATCGTTGCCGGTCAGGCCACGCGACGCCAGCAACACGACGAGGAAGAGCGCCGTCATCGCGAAGCTGATGACGATCGCGGTCAGGACGAGGGCCTGCGGCAGCGGATCGGCATAGCTCGCGAGGTCGCCCGTGCCCGAGGCGCCGAGCACAGGCGGCGCGCCGGCGCGCAGCCGCCCCATCGCGAAGATGAAGAGATTGACCGCATAGGACAGGAGCGACAGGCCGATGATGACCTGGAACGTGCGCGGACGCAGAAGGAGCCAGATGCCCGAGCTGCAAAGCACGCCGATGGCGATGGCGATGACGAGTTCCATCAGCGGGCCTCCTCGATGGCTTCGGCCTCTGCCGCCTTGGCGGCTGCCATGGCGCGGTAGATGCGGATCGACTGATGGGCAAGGGCGATCAGCACAAGCACGGTGGCACCCAGAACCAGCGAGAACACGCCGAGGTCGAAGAAAAGAGCACTTGCCAGCGGTACGCGGCCGAACACCGGCAAATCGGCATACTGGAAGGCCGATGTGAGGAAGGGACGGCCGAAAGCAAGCGCCGCCAGGCCTGTTGCCGCGGCAACCAGCAGGCCGGCGCCGATCCAGCGGACCGGCAGGACACGCAGGCGAGCCTCCACCCAACGGGCACCGCCCGCCATGTACTGGAGGATGAAGGCGATGGCGAAGGTCAGCCCCGCCACGAAGCCGCCGCCTGGCGCATCGTGACCACGCATGAACAGGAAGACGGCCATCATCGCCACGACCGGGAATAGAAGCCGCATGATGAGACCGGGGACGATCATGTAATGCACGGCAATGCCGGCCTTGGGCGCGTCATAGCGGTCGGCATCGAACTGGTTCTGGAACCTTTTCTGTTTCGGTGCTTCCACGGAAATACGGGCCGGGCGGAAGCGGCGCAGCAGCGCGAAGACCGTGATGCCAACGATGCCGAGCACGGTGATCTCGCCCAGGGTATCGAAGCCCCGGAAGTCGACGAGGATGACATTCACGACATTGCGGCCGCCGCCCTCCGCATAGGCGCGTTCAAGGAAATTGTTGGAAATGCTGTTGAGCTGCGGGCGGGTCATGACCGCATAGGCAACAGCCGCCAGGCTCGCGCCCCCGGCGACGGCGATGATGAGGTCCCGCAGGCGCCGTAACCGTGCGCCAAAGGTAATGGACACACCGCTATCCTCCAGACGCTGCGGCAGCCAGCGCAGGCCGAGCAGGAGGAGGACCGTCGTGACGATTTCCACCAGCAGCTGTGTCAGCGCGAGATCAGGCGCCGAAAGCCAGGCGAAGGTGATGCAGGTGGCAAGCCCGGCGCCGCCCATGATGATAACGGCCGCGAGGCGATGATATTTGGCCTGATAGGCGGCGCCGAGAGCGCATCCGCATCCCACGGTCCAGAGCAGCACGAAGCTTGGATCGACCGTGAAAGGCCAGCCGATATCGAGCGACAGTGAGCCCCTGAACAGCGGCCAAAGTCCCGCCAGAATGGCCACGGCCAGCAGCAGGCGGAGCTGTGGTTGCAGCCGCGTGGTGCCGACGATATCGGCGATGCCGCGTGCCCACCGCCACGACAGCATGACGATGGCACGCTCGAAGATGCGCTTGCCCTTGAGCCGTCGCAGGAGGGGGGCGCCTTCGATATTGCCAGAGAGGTAGTTCTTCAGCGTGAAATAGGTGATGACGCCGCCGATGAGGGCCACGAAGCTCATGATCAGCGCGAGCGTGAAGCCGTGCCACACAGCCAGGCTGTAGTACGGCAGATGGGGGCCGAGCACGCCCTCGACAGCGGTGGCGAGGAAACTGCCGACGGTCGGGCCGGGCAGGATGCCGATCAGCAGGCAGATCAGCACGAGCAGGCCGATCGGCACCAGCATCCAGATCACCGGATCATGGGGCTTGCGCGGCAGGTCGGTGGCGACCGGCCCGAAAAAGACCTGATCGATCAGGCGCAGCGAATAGGCGACGCTGAACATGCCGGCCAGCGTCGCGAGATAGGGCAAGGCGCTATCGAGCGCCGAGTCCACATGGGTCTCGATGGTCTCGGTGAAGAACATCTCCTTGGAGATGAAGCCGTTGAGCAGTGGCACGCCGGCCATGGAGGCGGCGGCCACCATGGCGAGCGTGGCCGTGATCGGCATGGCGCGGAACAGGCCGCCGAGGCGCCTGACATCACGCGTGCCCGCTTCATGGTCGATGATGCCGGCCGCCATGAAGAGCGAGGCCTTGAAGGCCGCGTGGTTGATGATGTGGAAGACCGCCGCCACCATGCCGAGTGGGCTGCCGAGCCCGAGCAGAAGGGTGATCAGCCCGAGGTGGCTGATGGTGGAATAGGCGAGGAGGCCCTTCAGGTCCTGCTGGAAAAGGGCCAGGAATGCGCCGATCAGCAGCGTCAGCACCCCCACCGAGGCGAAGAGCCAGAACCAGTACTCGTGGTTCGACATGACAGGCCAGAGCCGCGCCAGCAGGAACACGCCGGCCTTCACCATCGTCGCCGAATGCAGGTAGGCGGAGACGGGTGTCGGGGCGGCCATGGCGCGCGGCAACCAGAACTGGAAGGGGAACTGCGCGCTCTTCGTGAGGGCACCCATCGCCACCAGCAGCAATGTCGGCAGATAAAGCTCATGGGAGACGATGCGATCGCCGGAGGCGAGCACGACGTCCAGGTCATAGCTGCCGACGATATGGCCGATGATCAGCATGCCGCCGAGAAGGCACAGTCCGCCGGCTGCCGTGACAGTCAGCGCCACACGGGCGCCGTCACGGGCATTCTGGTTATGGTGCCAGTAAGCGATCAACAGGAACGAGAAAAGGCTCGTCAGCTCCCAGAAGAATACCAGCTGAATGAGGTTGCCGGCGAGGACGACGCCGGTCATCGCGCCCATGAAGGCGAGCAGGAAGGAGAAGAAGCGCGGTGCCGGGTCCGCCGGCGACATGTAATAACGCGCATAAAGAACGACCAGGAACCCGATGCCGAAGATAAGAATCGAAAAACACCAGGAGAACCCGTCCATGCGAGCGATGAAATTCAGGCCGTAGTCCGGAAGCCACTCATATTCCGCGCGGACAACCTTCGCGTCGCGCACCGACGGCAAGAACAGAATAGTTATGACGAGGTTGGTGAGCGACACCGTGCCGGCAAGCCAAGCTTCCGCATTGCGTGCATTGGACGGAAAAAAGGCCGCGACGACGCTTCCCACGAAGGGAAGAGCGATGAGAATGGTCAAATATAGCGCGGCATCCGGCATGTGCGACGGCAGGACCTCTTGCGAAGTTGATCACAGGGGTGGGGTGTTGCTCAAGTTCCTACATTATGGTTGACTTCGGGTGGCAATTGCAATGGCCTAAACCCATGAATTTACGTCCCGAACAATGTCGCGCAGCTCGCGGGCTGCTCGACTGGACACAAGATCAGCTCGCGACGGCCGCCGGTGTGTCCCGGAGCACAGTGCGCGACTTCGAGTGCCATCGGCACGAGCTGCAGCGCACGACGGAGATGCTCGTCGTCAAGGCGCTGGAAGAAGCCGGTGTCCGCTTCCTACCAGCCAACCGCGACGGACCCGGCGTTCGGCTGAGGAGGTCCGTCGCCCCGGGACGGAACCCCTGAGTATGCTCCACATCGTCATTACGCGGCCGACCGACAGGCCCGAGCCTTTGAACGACGCCTGGATTCCACAGAGCGCAGCCGATTCTAAAAGCGGCGCTCCAGCCCCATCTGCCAGAAGTCGGCTTCGAGCCGTGTCGCGTCGCGAAAGGTGCCGGCGAGTTCCGCGAAGCGCGCCGGATCAACGGATGCCAGCCGCTCGTCCAGCCAGCGGCGTTCGGCGTCTGCTGCGTCCTGGAATTCGTCGCTCGCGTACATCGCGATCCAGCTCGCATAGGGATTGCCGTCCCGTTTGAGGAACGGCTGCGCATTCAGCCAGGTCGCGATCTCCGCATAGCCGATCATGCACGGCACGAGCGCCACATGGAGATCGAGCAGATCGCCCCGGTTGCCGGCATCGAGCACATAGCGGGTATAGGCCATGGTCGCCCGCGCCTCGGGGACGCGCAACAGATCATCCTCCGCGACGCCCCATTGCCGGCAATTGTCGACATGGAGGCCGAGCTCCACGTCGACAATCGCCTTCAGCATGTCGAGGCCCTGGCGAAGCTCGGCAACTGACCGGCTTTTGTAGACGGCGAGCCCCCAGGCCCGGGCGAAATGGATGAGGAACAGATAGTCCTGCTCCAGATAGTGCCGGAACGCCTCGCCAGGCAGCGTGCCGGCGCCCAGCTGGCGCACGAAGTCATGCTGGCAATAGGCGCGCCAGTCATCGGCGCAGGCAGCCTTCAACCGGTCGAACGGCGTGAGTGCGGAGGGGGGCATGGCAATACCGGAAGGCGCTTGGGTTGGACCCGGCCGAAGATCCGGATGGACCTCGGCCGGGCTGGGTCGGAGGTGGGACCGTCAGCGGCGGCCGGAGGCCACGCGCCTGGCCGCCACTGGCTCCTCCGCATCATCCGCGAAGTCGAGTGCGCGGTCGCCATTTTCGTCACGGATGCGCGTCGGCAGGCCCATATGATTCAGGAGGTCGAGGAAGGGGCGCGGCGGCAGTTCCTCGACATTGGCCATGGTCTTGACGTCCCAGTCGCCGCGGGCGATCAGCATCGCGGCCGCAGCCGGCGGGACGCCGGCCGTGTAGGAAATGCCCTGGCTGCCGACTTCCGCATAGGCTTCCGCGTGATCGGCGACGTTGTAGATGAAGACCTCGCGTTCGCGGCCGTCCTTCACCCCCTTCACGAGATCGCCGATGCAGGTCTTCCCCGTGTAGTCGGGCGCCAGCGATGACGGGTCAGGCAGCACGGCCTTGACCACCTTCAGAGGAACCACCTCGAGGCCTTCAGCCGTCTTGATCGGCTGCTCGGATAAGAGGCCGAGGTTTTTCAGCACCGTGAAGACGGTGACATAGCGCTCGCCAAAGCCCATCCAGAAGCGGATATGCGGCACGTCGAGGTTTTTCGACAGCGAATGGATCTCGTCATGGCCCGTGAGGTAGGAGGTGCGTTTCCCGACCACGGGAAGATCCCAGTCCTTGCGGACCTCGAACATCGTGTTGGAGGTCCACTGCCGGTTCTGCCACGACCAGACCTGGCCGGTGAACTCGCGGAAATTGATCTCCGGGTCAAAATTCGTCGCGAAATAGCGGCCGTGATCGCCGGCATTGATGTCGATGATGTCGATCGAATCCATACGGTCGAAATATTCGTCACGCGCCAGGGCCGCATAGGCATTGACGACGCCCGGGTCGAAGCCGGCGCCGAGCACTGCGGTGACGCCGGCCTTGGCACAGGCCTCGCGGCGCTTCCACTCGTAGTTGCCGTACCACGGCGGCGTCTCGCAGATCTTCAGCGGATCCTCATGGATGGCCGTGTCGATATAGGCGGCGCCGGTCTCGATGCAGGCCTGCAGGACCGACATGTTGATGAAGGCTGAGCCCACGTTCAGTACGATCTCTGTCTTCGTCCGCGCGATGAGAGCCTTGGTGGCCTCGACGTCGAGCGCATCGAGCGCATGGGCCTCGAGAACGCCCGGCCGCTTCATGGCCTTCTTCTCATGGACGGACCGCACGATGGCGGCGCATTTCTCGGCGGTGCGCGAGGCAATATGGATGTCGCCCAGGACGTCATTGTTCTGAGCGCATTTATGCGCGACGACCTGAGCAACGCCGCCGGCGCCGATGATGAGGACATTACGTTTCATTGCGGCTCGGTGCCTCCTAACCACGAGTTCAGGGATGGTTCGCCTCAGGAGAGGCTCGCCTTGTAGTCTTCGAACGAGAATTGCTTGATCAGGCTGATCTCGCCGTTGAGTTCGCGGAGCGCGATGCACGGCATGCGAACGCCGTTGAACCAGTTTTTCTTCACCATGGTGTAGCCGGCGGCATCCTGAAAGGAGATGCGATCGCCCACTTTCAGTGGCGCCTCGAACCGGAACTCACCGAAGATGTCGCCAGCGAGGCAGGACTTGCCGCAGACCATATAGGCGTGGTCGCCGGTGTTCGGCTCCAGCTTGGCGCTCTGGCGATAGATCAGGAGATCGAGCATATGCGCCTCGATGGAGCTGTCGACGATGGCGAGGTCTTTGCCGTTGTTGAGCGTGTCGAGCACTGTCACCTCCAGCGTCGTGCTCTTGGTTATCGCGGCCTCGCCCGGCTCCAGATAGACCTGCACGCCGTAGCGCTCGGCGAAGGCCTTCAGGCGCTCCGAGAAGGCCTCGACGGGATAGCCCTCACCGGTGAAGTGGATGCCGCCGCCGAGGCTGACCCAGGAGACACGCCTGAGGAGAGAGCCGAAGCGCTCCTCGATCGTCGAGAGCAGACCATCGAACAGCACGAAGTCGCCGTTCTCGCAGTTATTGTGGATCATGAAGCCGGAAACGCGGTCCATGACAGCCTCGATCCGGTCGACATTGCATTCGCCGAGGCGGCTAAAGGGCCGGGCCGGGTCCGCGAGATCGAAATCCGACGAGCTGACCTGGGGGTTCAGCCGCAGGCCGCGCTGCAGACTGGCGGCCTTGTCCGCGTAACGCGTGAGCTGGCCGACGGAGTTGAAGATGATCTTGTCGGCATGCGTGACGACCTCATCGATCTCGTCGTCGCCATAGGCCACGCTATAGGCATGCGTTTCGCCCCCGAAGGTCTCGCGGCCGAGGCGCACCTCATAGAGGGACGAGGAGGTCGTGCCATCCATATACGCGCGCATCAGGTCGAAGGCGGACCACGTCGCGAAACACTTTAGGGCAAGCAACGCCTTGGCGCCGGAGCGCTCGCGCACATCCCGGATGATGTCGAGGTTGCGCAGCAGCTTGGACTTGTCGATGAGATAATACGGCGTTTGAATCATCATGGCTTGGCCTGGGCGACCCGCTCGACGAAAGGCGCGATAGCGCGGATGTGAACGGCGGTGTTGTGGACGAATTCCGGATAGCCGGCGACGCGGCGGTCAAGCGGAGCGCTCGGCTCTGCTCTGAGGCGATGCTACCGCCTGCGCAGTCAGCTCAACGGCGCATCGTCATGCCCGCTCGAAAATAGGGCGGGTCAAGGATGCGCGCGCCGTCCGACATACAGGCGACGTCGCTTAAGCGGCGTATCGATTCGAAGCGCATCGATGGGATGGAGGAGGCATCGCGCCAAGCCGCCGGTCGGCTGTGCCAGCCCCGGCGTATGCGATCATGCTGAGCCTCTTGCGCCGATTAGGCCGCATAGCTGCTTCGACCATGGCTTTGCGATGAAAATACATCGCGCCATTGACCGGAGCGCGCGTTTCGGCCGCGATCAAGCGAAAAGATTCTTCCGTTTGGGAGGCATTCAGCAAAACTGCGCCCATCCCCAATTGGAAGAGGGCGTCGTGCGACATGGCGTCCTCCCCAACCAGCAGATGTTGCCCACAGCATGCGGGCGCGCCGCTTATAGCGGCTCAGCCGGGGAAATTCAACCGGTGTCACGGCAATGGTGGCCGCGACGGCTTGCAAGCCGCCGTCGGAGCAGGCTGCGGTTCAGCGTTTCAGGCGCGGAGCTGGCTGACGCTGCGGGGCCCCTGGCGCGGGAGAGGGGTCTGTTCGTGGGCCGCGTTGAGACACTGGCCGATCTCTTCGGCGCTTGTGGCCTGTCGCAACTGGGCGAGCAATTCGGGCTGGCGCAGCAAGCGGCACATCGGGGCGAGATTCTGAAGGAAGCCATCCTTGCAATGCGTCGGCCAGATGAAGGCGAAGACGACATCGACCAGCCCGCCGTCCTGCGCGCTGAAATCAACTGGCTGCTCCAGCCTGGCGAAGGCCGCAGCGGGTTTCGCCAGATCGTCCAGGTGGGCATGGGGAATGGCGACGCCATGGTTGATTGCGGTCGAGCCAAGACGCTCGCGGGCGTTGAGCGCGGTCAGGAGCCTGTCCTTGGCAATGCCTGTCCGTCGACTGAGCGTTGCTGCAAGCGCATCGAGAGCCGCCGATTTGCCGCGCGCGTCCAACTCAAGCGCGATGTCGTCGGTATTGAGGAAATCCATAATCTGCACCCGTTCCTCCATGGATGCTGGAGGTGTTCACGGCAACGCCGCGCCTTTTGCGGTGCTGCTGCCGGTTGTGAAAGTGAATCTTCGCCGTTTCGGATGGACTGGCTCCAGGCCCGACATGCGAAAAACCGCACAAAAAGGCACGGTGATCATCATGGCTGCTGGAGATATCCGGCAGTCGTTGGCCGTAACGGTCATTGCCTAGACGTTCTGGCTCAAATCATCGGGCTATAAGACGATCCTGCAGCAAGCACGGATAAAACCATCCTGTCCTCGGTTGATACCCGAGGGGGGAAAGGCTTCCAGTCAGTGGCAAGCTGCAAGACCCTGTGTGTCATCGGTTTCCAACAATCCGGATGTCCTTATCCGATTGAAAAACAACGTGTTACACACCCATTCCAATAGCCAGCGATGGGGGATCAAACCTCCGAGAAATCGACATCACGATAACTAAGCATGGCGAGCGGAAAGTAACTCGGCGCCAGAGGAAGTCAAGCGGATGCGGAAAGGGGGGCTTTAACCGACTGTTAAGCGGTTAATTCTTTTGCGCTTTCTCGCTTTTCAACGGTCTACTGACGTCGTGGCTTTCGCGCAAGACCAGGAGGAAATCGCACCCGAATTGACGGCTTGCCTCCGATTCGACGCAAATCTATCTCTGTGCGACGCTGAGTCGCTAAGCGGTTAATATATTCCGTACAATGGAATTAATTTTTGAAATCTTGATCTCGGAATGATGTCGCGGTAAGTACAGGTCAAGCAATAGAAATTTATTCCGTACAATGGAATTTCACATGTCCGCTGTCCTGCTCGAACGGCCTGCCACGTCTATCGGCCTGCTGCGGCTCAACCGCCCGGAAGTCCGCAATGCCATCGATGACGGCGTGCGCGCCCTCATCGTCGCGCATCTGGCGGAGCTCGGCGCCGATCCCGACATCCGCGTCGTCATCATCACCGGCGGTGAGAAGGTGTTCGCGGCAGGAGCCGACATCAAGGCAATGTCGGTCATGAACGCGGCGGACATGCAGGCGAGCCCAGGGGCGGCCGCTTATGCTGCCATTCGCGCCTTCCGCAAGCCTGTCATCGCCGCTGTCTGCGGTTTCGCCCTCGGCGGCGGCTGCGAGCTCGCGATGCATGCGGACATCATCATTGCCGGGGAGGGTGCCAAGTTCGGCCAGCCGGAGATCAAGGTCGGCATCATGCCGGGCGCCGGCGGTACGCAGCGTCTTCCCAGGGTCATCGGCAAATTCAAGGCGATGAAGCTCCTCCTGACCGGGGATTTTATCACGGCGCGCGAGGCGGATGGCCTGGGCCTCGTCTCTGAAGTGGTGCCTGATGCGGAGGTGCTCCCTCGGGCGCTCGCGCTTGCAACCGCCATCGCCGCCCTGCCGCCGATCGCCGCGCGTGAGATCAAGCGGGCGGTTCTCGAAGGCGCGGACCTGCCCCTTGGCGAGGGGCTGGCCCTGGAGCGTGAGGCTTTCGCGCAGCTGTTCGACACCAAGGACCAGAAGGAGGGCATGAACGCCTTCCTTGAGAAGCGTCCCGCCGTTTTCAAGGGTGAATGACATGACCATCGACCCGCAGTCTCCGAGCCTCACCATAGGCATCGTCGGTGCCGGCGTTATGGGCCGCGGCATCGCCCAGGTCGCGGCAGAGGCGGGGATCACCGTGTTGCTCGCCGATGCGCGCAAGGGCGCTTGCGAGGAGGCGCGTGACTTCTGTGCCGGGTTGATCCGCCGGAAGGCGGAGAAGGGCCAGCTGTCGCCGGCGGAGGCGGATGCCGCAGTGGCGCGCATCCGGCCGACGGACGCCGGCCCTGAAACGGGCTATGCGCCGCTTGCGCCCTGTGATGTCGTGATCGAGGCGGTTGCCGAGCGCATCGACATCAAGACGGCGCTCCTCCGGGACCTGGAGGCCGTGGTCCGCGACGATTGCATCATCGCCACGAACACCTCTTCGCTCTCCGTGACGGCTTTCGCGGCGGCGGCGCGCCTGCCCGGCCGCGTCGCGGGGTTCCATTTCTTCAATCCAGCACCGCTCATGAAGATCGTCGAGGTCATCGGCGGCGTCATGACCGATGAAAGCGTGGTCGCGGCGCTGCTCGCCATCGGGCAGCGGATGGGCCACTACGCGGTGCGCGCCAGTGATACGCCGGGCTTCATCGTCAACCACGCCGGGCGTGGCTATACGACAGAGGCGCTGCGTATTGTCCAGGAGGGCATCGTTCAGGAGGGCATCGCCGGTTTCGCCGACATCGACCGGATCATGACGGAGACCGTGGGGTTTCGTATGGGGCCCTTCGAGCTGCTCGATCTCACGGGCCTCGACGTCTCCCATCCGGCGATGGAGGCGATCTATCGTCAGTATTACGAGGAGCCGCGCTATCGCCCGGTCGTTATCACGGCGCAGCGGCACACCGGTGGCCTACTTGGCCGCAAGACGGGCCGGGGCTTCTACACCTATCCCGGCGGCAAGATCGAGCGGCCCGCCGAGTCGGTTGCGCCGGGTTTGCCTGACGGCGTAACCGTTTGGATCAGCCGGCGCCATCCGGCCGCCGCTACGCTCCTTCAGGACGCGATCGTCGCTGGCGGCGTTACCCTGGAGACTGGTGAGCGGCCCAGCGCCGATGCGGTGATCCTCCTCACTCCCCTTGGCGAGGATTGCACCACGGCGGCGCTGGCGGAAGGCGTCGATCCCGCCCGCGCGGTTGCCGTCGACTGCCTGTTCGGCCTGGAGAAGCGGCGCACGCTGATGCGCAATCCGGCGACGAGGCCGGAGGTGGTCACGGCGGCGCATGGTATGCTCGCGGCGGCCGGCCATGCGGTCACGGTCATCAACGACAGCCCCGGCTTCGTCGCACAGCGCATTGCGGCGACAATTGCTAACATCGGTGCCGACATGGCGCAGCAGCGGGTGGCTCAGCCCGAGGATATCGATCGGGCCGTGGAACTCGGGCTCGGCTATCCCAAAGGCCCGCTCAAGCTCGGCAATGCCGTCGGGCCGGCGCGTGTACTCGCCGTCCTGGAGGTCATGCACGCCTTCTACGGCGATCCGCGCTACCGGCCGAGCCCCTGGCTGAAACGCCGGGCCCTGCTCGGGCTCGATCTGCACGCGCGGGACTGACCATGCGCAGGCGGGAGATCGCGCTGGCCACACCCGAGGCCGAAGGCGACGGCGGTCGTGATCCGCAATTCGTCACCGCGCTGGCACGCGGGCTCGATGTGCTGCGCGCCTTCCGCCGCGGGGACCCGCCTCTCGGCAATCAGGAATTGGCGCAGCGTACGGGCCTGCCCAAGGCGACCGTTTCACGGTTGACCTATACCTTGAGCAGCCTCGGTTTTCTCACCTACGCCCCCGTTACGGCGAAATACACGCTCTCTATCAAAGCGCTGGCGTTGGGCTTCACCGCGCTCGGCAGCATGAGCGTCCGTGATGTCGCGCGTCCGCATATGCAGGCGCTCGCCAATGAAACCGGCGTGTCCGTGGCGTTGGGCGCGCAGGACGGCACCTCGATGGTTTACATCGAGCATTGCCGTGGCGCGAGCCCACTGCACATGGGCATCGAGGTCGGATCCCACATCAGCCTGGCGCGTTCGGCTATGGGGCGGGCCTTCCTCGCCGGGCTTGATCTCGCGGAACGCGCGCAGCTCATGGAAGCCTTGAGCCACCGCGACAACTGGGCGGAGATCCGCCAGGGTATCGAGGATACGCTCGCAGGCTATGCCGAGCGCGGCTTCGTGCTGCTGATCGGTGACTGGCGGCAGGAGATCAATGCCGTCGGCGTGCCGCTCGTCGTTGGCAGCGGCGGCTCGCTGACCTTCGCGCTCAATTGCTGCGGGCCTGCTGTCCTGCTCTCGCGGGACGATCTGATCGACCGGGTGGGGCCGCGGCTCATGGCTGTGGCGGATGCCATCCGCAATGCGATGTATATGGAATGAAGGCCTTTTGAGGCCCGTATCAGGGGATGGACAATGTCGGACGCGTTTATTTGCGACTACGTGCGCACGCCTATCGGTCGCTTCGGTGGCTCTCTCTCCAGCGTTCGCGCCGATGATCTCGCCGCCGTCCCGCTGAAGGCGCTGATGGCGCGCAATCCCGACGTCGATTGGGAGGAGGTCGACGATGTCATCTTCGGATGTGCCAACCAGGCCGGCGAGGACAACCGCAACGTCGCGCGCATGGCATTGCTTCTCGCAGGCTTGCCGCTGGCGGTCCCCGGCAGCACGGTGAACCGGCTGTGCGGCTCGGGCATGAACGCGGTGATCAACGCCGCAAGGGCGATAAAGGCCGGCGAAGCCGACCTCATGATTGCCGGCGGCGTCGAATCCATGTCGCGCGCGCCTTTCGTGATGCCGAAGGCGGAAACGGCCTTCTCCCGGCAGGCGGAGATCTTCGACACGACGATCGGCTGGCGCTTCATCAACCCGGTGATGAAGGCGCAATATGGCGTCGATTCCATGCCCGAAACAGGCGAGAACGTCGCGGCCGACTTCCACATCAGCCGGGCCGATCAGGACGCCTTCGCCCTCCGTTCGCAGCTGCGTGCCGTGGCCGCGCAAGAGAACGGCCGGCTGGCCAAGGAAATCGTGCCCGTCTCCATTCCACAGCGTAAGGGCGAAGCGGTCGTCGTCGCCAAGGACGAGCATCCGCGCGGCGACACTACCCTGGAGAAGCTCGCCAAATTGCCGACACCCTTCCGCAGGGAAGGCGGCAGCGTTACGGCCGGCAATGCGTCGGGCGTCAACGACGGCGCGGCGGCGCTGATCATCGCCTCGGAGGCCGCCGTCAAGCGTTATGGCCTGAAGCCGCTGGCCCGTGTGGTGGGCGGGGCTGCGGCCGGTGTCGCTCCGCGCATCATGGGCATCGGCCCGGTGCCGGCGACCAACCGCCTGTGCGCGCGGCTCGGCCTCTCGCCCCAGGATTTCGATATCGTCGAGCTCAACGAGGCTTTCGCAAGCCAGGGCATCGCCGTCTTGCGCGAGCTTGGCCTGAAGGAGGACGCCGACCATATCAATCCGAACGGCGGCGCGATCGCGCTCGGCCATCCACTCGGCATGTCGGGCGCGCGCATCACCGGCACGGCGGCGCTGGAACTGAACCTGCGCGGCGCCAAGCGCGCGCTCGCCACCATGTGCATCGGCGTCGGCCAGGGGATCGCCATCGCGATCGAGGCCGTCTGAGGCAGGGCGTTTCCATCAGATCGGAACGCGCCCTGGAGCATGCCAGTCTTATACGGAATCGCCGCTGTCATTCCGGGGCGGGCCGAAAGGCCCGAGCCCGGGACCTATGAACACGACGGTCAACGAAAGGGTGAGGCAGAGTCCGACGCTTCTTTTTGTCAAACCGCGTGTTCATGGGTTCCGGGCTCCTCGCTGATGCGAGGCCCCGGAATGACGGCGGGGTTCAATCCGAACACAGGATACCCTAGCGACCTTTGAAGACGGGCGGGCGTTTCTCGATGAAGGCCATCTGGCCCTCCCGCGCGTCTTCACTGAGGAAGACATCGGCCGAGATGCGCTTTTCGAGCGCGAGCGCGTCACCGGCGGGCAGGCCCTGCACATCGCGCAGCGAGCGGCGGATGGCCCTGACGGCGACCGGGGAGTGACCGGCGATCTTTTCCGCCAGCGCGAGGCTTGAGGCCAGCACGTCACCCTGGGGCACGACGCGGTTGAGAAGCCCCCACGCGAGCGCGGTCTGCGCGTCGATCCGCTCGCCCGTGAGCAGCAGCTCCATGGCACGCACCTCGGAGATTTGCCGGGGTAGCCGGACGGTCGCGCCCCCGGCCGGAAAAAGGCCCCATTTCACCTCCTGCATGCCGAGCCGCGCCGTCTCCGCCGCTATCCGAAGATCCGCGCCGAGCGCGAGTTCCATGCCGCCGGCGATGGTATAGCCGTTCAGAGCCGCGACCACGGGCTTGGTGACGTCGAAGTCCCGGAGCAGCGCTGTCTCAAAGACCGCCGGATCCGCGACGACGCGCTCATCCCACGCGTCCTCCGGCTGGCGCGCGCCATTGAACAGCGTTATCAGCCGGCTGAGATCCGCTCCCGCGCAGAAGGCCTTGTCGCCGGCGCCGGAGATCACCGCGACGCGGACGGCATCGTCGTCGCGGATACGGTGCCAAGTCTGTTCCAGCAGCACCAGGGTCTCAGGATCCAGCGCGTTATGGACAGCGGGACGGTTGATCGTGACGAGCGCGACGGCGCCTCGTCTTTCGTAAAGCACCTTGGACATCTGGATGTCCTCCACTCTTCCGCCGCCCGGCCTTTTGGCCGTGATCGCGGCGTTCATTCGGCGCCGAGATAGGCCTCGCGCACCCGGGGGTCCGCACGCAAGGCCGCCGCGGAGGCTGACAGGGTCGGTTGCCCCATCTCAAGGACATAGCCGTGGTCGGCGACGGACAATGCCATGTTCAGGTTCTGCTCGGCGAGCAGGATCGAGAGGCCCTTTTTGCGCAAGGTGGCCAGCGTCTCCGCCACGCGATCGACCATGGCTGGCGACAGCCCCAGCGTCGGCTCGTCAAGAAGAAGCACCTTCGGCTCCGACATCAGCGCCCGACCGATTGCCAGCATCTGCTGTTCGCCGCCGGACATGGTGCCGGCGAGCTGGTCGAGGCGTTCCTCGAGACGGGGGAAAATCGCCATGATGTCCGCCATGCGTGCCGACACATCGATGCCGTGTCTGTCGCGACAACCGGCCAGCAAATTGTCCTGCACGGTCATGTGCGGAAAGACATGACGTCCCTCGGGCACCAGCGCGATGCCACGCTGGACCCGGCTGGAAGTCGGCAGGCTCTCGACAGCCACGCCATTCAGCAGGACACCGCCAGACGCGGTCTCCAACCCCATGATGCCCTTGAGGCTGGAGGACTTGCCCGCGCCGTTCGAGCCGACGAGGCAGGCGATCTCGCCGGGCTCGACGCTGATGCTCAGCTTGCTGATGGCCGTGATCGGCCCGTAGTGAACCGCGAGGTCCCGTGTGACGAGCGCGCTCATTGGGTCTGTCCCACGCCGAAATAGGCTTCGTTCACCAGGGGATGGTTACGAACCACCGCTGGCTCGCCCTCGGTGATCTGTTCGCCGTGGTGCAGCACGACGAGTCGATCGCAGACGCTCATCATCATGCGCACATTGTGCTCAACGAGGACGATCGCGAGGCCGCGCTGCCTGAGCTGCCGCAGCAGCGCCGTCAGGGTGGCTGCTTCCACGGGATTGAGCCCGGCCGCCGGTTCATCGAGAAGGAGGACCTTGGGGTCGGTGGCGAGCGCGATGGCGATGGACAGGAGCCGCTGCTCGCCATAGGCCAGCGAGCGGGCCAGCGACCCGGCCTTCTCCATCAGCCCCACCTCCGCCACGAGTTGCCACACGATCTCGGCGCGAGCCGCCTCGTCCGCCCGGAAACGGGCCGACTGGATTAGGCTCGCGGCGAACGACACCGGCCGTCGGTTGTAAACGGCGATCAGTATATTGTCGTAGACTGAAAGATCTCCGAAGATCGTCGTCTGCTGGAAGGTCCGCGCCAACCCCAGTTCGGTCAGTTGATGAGGCGGCAGTGCCGAGACATCCTTGCCGAACAGGCTGATACTGCCGCTGGTGGGCCGCACGAAGCCGCTCGCCATGCTCATGCAGGTCGATTTTCCGGCGCCGTTGGGACCCATCAGGCCAAGGATCTCGCCCTTGCGCAGGGAGAACGAGACGTCCTTGAGGGCGACCAGGGCGCCATAGCGCTTGGTCAGCCCGGAGACGGCAAAGACGGGGGGGCCGGACGGCGCCTCGCCGGCCGATTGCGCGATCGGCGCCGACACCGGGCTCGAGCTAATATCGGGGAATGCTTGTGGGGCCTCAGGCGCCGACGGTCCTACATTTTCCTGTTTCGAGGGCCAGAGCGACACAAGACCCTTCGGCAGAAGCCGCACAACCACGATGAGGAGCACGCCGAACACCGCGAAGCGCAACTCTCCAGCCGAGCGCAGGACTTCCGGCAACCAGGCGAAGATGACCGCGCCGATGATGGGCCCGAGGAGTGATCCGCGTCCGCCGAGGATGACGATCAGCACGGCGGTTGCCGAATAGAGCGGCGTCAGCAGATTGGGTGTGACGATCAGGATCTTGGGGATGATCAGCGCGCCAGCGATACCGCCCAAGGCTCCCGACAGTGCGAGGTTCTGCACGCGGACACGTAGCGTGGGAATGCCGACGCTCTCGGCAAGATCGAGGCTCTCGCGCACGGCAATCCACGACCGTCCGATCGGCGAGCGCAGCAACCGCTTGATCGCGAGATAGGCGATGCCGGTGACCAGCAGTACGATCGCCAGATAGTATTGCTGGAAACTGGCGAAGGGCGCGAGGAAGGCGAGGGTCGGGCGCGGCATCATCATGCCCATGGGCCCGCGCGTGAGATCGACCCAGTTTTCCGCGAGAAGGCGGAGGATCTCGGCGGCCGTCATGGTGGCTATGGCGAAATAGGCACCGCCGATGCGCAGTGAGGCGAAGCCGATGAGCGCCCCGAGAAGCATGCCCGGTATGGCACTCAGGGCGACGGCCAGCCAGAAGTTGACGCCGAGATAAACGTTGATCAACGTCGCGAAATAGGCGCCCAGCCCGAAGAAGGCCGCGTGACCGAAGGAGGTGAAGCCGAGATAGCCGAAGACCAGATTGAGGCTCAATCCGAGCAGTGCATAGACCGCGCCGAGAACGATGAGGCCCGAGATGTAATTCGAGAAGCCGAGCGCCGGCACGCCTGCCGCGACAACGCAGATGGCGGCGAGCCAGAGCCAGTCTAGCCGCTTGTCTTTCAGGAAGGAGAGCGAAGTCATCATCGCGCCTTGAACAAGCCCTGCGGGCGCACGAGTAATGTTACGATGAGCAGGGACATGAGTATCGCCTGTGCGATACCGTCGATGACGAATCCGCGCAGGAATATCTCCAGAAATCCGATGCCGATGCCGGCGACGACCGCGCCGACGACGCTGCCCATGCCGCCGATGACTACGACGACAAAGGCCTTGATGACGACATGCTGGCCGATATACGGCGTGAACAGGGAAATTGGCACCATCAGTGCCCCGGCGATGCCAGCGACGCCCGCGGCGAGCAGGAAGGTCGTGGTGCGCACGCGCTTGACATCGATGCCGATGACCCGCGCGGCGAAGTTGTCCTGCGCAACGGCGCGGAGATCGCGGCCGAGGCTCGTATACTTGAGAAGCATATGGATCAGCGCAAGCAGAATAAATCCGCCCACGATGACCAGGATGCGCTGATAGGTGATGACGACATCGCCGATGTGGAGCGCGCCGATAACCCCGTCGATGCGGCGGGGCGCGGGTCCGTAAGTATAGAGCACAGCCTCAAGTATCAGGATACTTGCGGCATAGGTGCCTATAAGCGCGGAGTTGCCGCCATCTCTTCGTTGTAGGACCGGTCTGACGGTCACCGTGTCCACCAGGAAGGCCACGGCGATGGCCGCGATCATCCCTAGCGGCACGGCAATGATATAGGGAGCGCCCAGCATCGTCGTGGCGAGCACCACGCCGAAACCGCCCAGCATGTAGAACTCGCCATGGGCGAAGTTGATGATATGCAGGACCCCGAAGACGAGGGTGAGCCCCAGGGCGATCAGCGCGTAGCTCATGCCCGCGCTGAAGCCGTTGAAGGCCTGCTGAGCGATCGACTCTAACATGAAGGCGCCTCACTGCCGCTGGATGCGGCCGTCCTTGACCTCGACGATGAACGGCGTGCTGAGCGCCTGGCCGGTCTTGTCGAACTTGAGTTCGCCACGTGGCGTGGTCCAGGTGTCCTGGTGGATCAGCGCGGCGAGCTTGGCGATATCAGTCGTCCCGGCTTTCTGTATCGCCTGGGTTACAACGCTGGCGCCCTCGAACCACAGCAGTTCAAGCTTCTCCGGCGCGATGCCCACTTTCTTTTTGTAGGCCTCGACGAAGGCCGCGTTCTCGGCGCCGGGCATGCTCGGCACATAGATATCCGTGCAGATCGCGCCCTCGGCGCCACCGTTTGCTAGTTCCACGGCGCGCGCGTTCAGAATGCCGGGCGCGAGCACGAGATACTTGGGCTTGTAGCCGAGTTCCTTGGCGACGCGCATGATGTTGCCATATTGCTCGACGTTGTTGCCGGCGAGATAGAGCATCTCCGCGCCCGAGGCCTTCGCCGCGGTTACAAGGCCGCTGTAGTCGCTCGATGAAGTATCGTAGAGCTGGTTGAAGACGACGCGATTGTCCGGATCTTTGGGGAACATGGCACGCAGCCCGGCCAGATAGGCGCGGCCGGTGTCGTTATTCTCGCCGATATAGGCAACGCCCTTGGGGTTTGCTTTCTGCATGTATTCGACAAGGACATCCCCGTCCATCTTCACGGTGGAGTTGAAACGGAAAACCTTGTCGTAGCCGGACGTCGTGACATCCGGGTGCTTCGCGGCGACCGGCAGGTAAAGCAGTTCCTCGGCGGTCGCGATCGGCAGCCCCGCGAGCGCGACTGTGCTGCCATAGGGCCCAATGACGATCTTGACATTGTCCTGATCGACTAGCCGCTGCATGCCGCTCACGCCCTCGACTGGCGAATTGCCGTCGTCATAGACCACGAGCTGGAAAGGCCGGCCGTTGAGGCCGCCTTTGGCATTCGCCATGTCGATCGCAATCTTGGCCGCCTCGACGGCCTGGTTGCCGAGAACGGTGCGCACGGGCGCGAGCATGCCGATCTTGACCGGCTCTCCCTGTGCATGCGCCAGGGGCGCGAAAGTCGTGCTGGCCAGGACGATCGCACTGGCCGCTAAAAATTGTCGCCGCAACATGTATTGCCTCCCTGCAGTCCGGCTTCTATGGCCCGGGACGAGCGCAGACTATGACAGAGCGGTCGCTCTCGTCAAGCTTCTCGCCAAGCGACTTTACAGAGCGCTCGCTCTGGTTTAATCCCAAGAGAAAATGGAGATGAGACGCCCATGTCCCATGTTAGTCTGTCCGTCGAGGACGCCGTTGCTGTCCTGAGGATTTCCAACCCCCCCCACGGCTACATGAACGATTCCGTGACGGATGAACTGCACCGTGCTCTTCGGCGCACAATCGCGCAGCCTGACGTGAAAGTGATCGTCCTGACGGGTGGCGAGCCGGATGTCTTCATCCAGCATTTCGATCTGCGCGACGTTGAAGCCGTAGTCCGCAAATTGAACGAGCGCGGCGACCGTTTCGGCGACGGCGCGCATGTGCCTGAGCGCGCCATCGACGTAATGCTCCGTCGTATCGACATGTCGCCGAAACCCATCATTGCCGCCATCAACGGCAACGCCATGGGGGGGGGGCTGGAGCTGGCGCTCGCTTGCGATTTCCGGCTGGCGCAGGACGGCGATTACATGATCGGCCTGCCCGAGATCCGCATCGGTGCCTTGCCCGGAGCCGGCGGCACCCAGCGGCTCGCGCGCATCGTCGGTCCAGCGCGCGCGCTGGACCTTGTGATGCATGGGCGTCGGCTGTCCCCGCGCGAGGCGCTCGCGGCCGGCATCGTCATCGAGGTGACGGATGGCCCGGTGCTCGAACGCGCTATGGAGCGCGCGCGCGACCTCGCCTCTATTCCCTCCAATGCGCTTGCGTCTGTGAAGCGCCTGATCCGCGAGACGGCGGAACGGCCGCTCTATGAGGGCCTCGACGTCGAACGCACGTTGTTCATGGATCTGCTGGCCCAGCCGGAAGCCCTGGAGATGGTGTCCGCGCTCAACGCCCGTGGTGGTGATTTCCGCACGGTCTAACGCGATCGGCCCTGGGCTTATATGACGAGGCGCAGGGTGCCCCCCTGCCTCTTGCCGCGATGATGGGGGCTTATGCCCAATCCGCGAGAATCGTCTCGCTGTCGGTGGCGCGCGCCAGGCCGGTCTGGATCTCGCCGGGCGTGCGGCTGAAGCGTGGCGCCGGTGATGGCTGCAACAGGCCGTCCACGGTCGCGAAGGTGCCGCGCTCCACAAGATGCGGATGGGTGTGGGCTTCGTTCAATGTCAGCACTGGCATGACGCAGGCGTCCGACCCGTCGAAAACCTTTTGCCAATGCGCCAGCGGCTTGGCCTTCACCACGGCCGCGATCCGCGTGCGCAGTGCCGGCCAGTGGGTGCGTTCCTCCCGCGGCGGCAGCGTCGCCGCGTCGAGGCCGAGGCCTTCGAGGAACATCAGCCAGAAGCGACCCTCGAAGGCGCCGGCGGCGATGTGGCGGCCGTCGGCCGTCTCAAAGGTGCCATACCAGGGCGCGCCGCCATCGAGGATGTTCTGGCCACGCTCCGTCAGCCACGAGCCCTGTGCGAGAAAGCCGTAGAACTGCGCCATCAATGCGCTCGCGCCATCGACCATGGCCGCGTCGACCACCTGGCCCTGGCCCGTCGCGCGGGCATGGAGAAGCGCGCAGGCCACGCCGAAGGCGAGGAACATCGCGCCGCCGCCGAAGTCGCCGACCAGGTTGAGGGGCGGCACGGGCGTGCGCCCTTCTTCGCCAATACTGTCGAGGACGCCGGTGAGAGCGATGTAATTGATATCATGCCCGGCCGTGCGGGCGAGAGGTCCCGTCTGCCCCCAGCCGGTGATCCGCCCGTAGACGAGGCGCGGATTGGCCGCGAGGCAGGCCTCCGGCCCAAGGCCGAGACGCTCCATGACCCCCGGCCGATACCCTTCGATGAGGATATCCGCGCGTGCGATCAGCGCCATGGCCTGGGCCTGTGCCTCCGGTGTCTTGAGATCAAGCGTCAGCGTCCGGCGTCCGCGCAGCGTCGGGTCGAGTTCCGCCGGCAGGTCGACAGCCGCATCATTGGCCATAGGCCGTTCGATACGGACGACGTCAGCGCCCATGTCGGACAGCAACATGCCGCAGAAGGGGCCCGGTCCGACCCCCTCCATCTCGATGACGCGCACACCCGAGAGTGGCCCGGAGGCGCGCGCGCTCACAACGACCGACCTATGATTTCCTTCATGATCTCGTTGGTGCCGCCATAGATGCGGGTGACACGCGCATCAGCAAAGGCGCGGGCGACGGGGTATTCCACCATATAACCGTATCCACCATGTAGCTGCAGGCAGTTGTCGATCAGCTTGCACATGAAGTCGGTGGACCAATATTTGGCCATGGCGGCGGTCTTGCTATCGAGCTTGCCGTCGCAGACCAGCTCAAGGCAGCGATCGACAAAGACGCGGCCAATCTGCAATTCGGTCTGCAACTCGGCCAGGGTGAAGCGATTGGCCTGAAACTCGATGATCTGCTTGCCGAAGGCCTTGCGTTCCTTCACATAGCGCAGGGTTTCCTCAAGCACCCCCTCGGCCGTGGCAATGGCGGACACCGCGATCTGGACACGCTCCCACGGCAGTTCCTGCATCAGCTGCGTGAAGCCCTCACCCTCCACGCCGAGAAGGTTGGAGACCGGGACGCGGACATTGTCGAAGAACAATTCGCAGGTGTCCTGGGCCTTGTTGCCTAGCTTGTGCAGCGGCGCGCCCTTGCTGAAGCCCGGGCGGTCTGCCTCCACCAGAAGCATGGACACGCCCTTGGAGCGCTGGGTCGGGTCCGTCTTGACGGCCAGCGCGACGAGATCACAGTTATGGCCGTTGCTGATGAAGGTCTTCTGGCCGTTGACGATGTAATGGTCGCCATCGCGCAAGGCAGTCGTCTTGATATTGGCGAGATCCGAGCCCGCGCCCGGCTCCGTCAGGCCGGCGGCGGCGATGACCTCGCCGCTGATCAGCCCCGGCAGCCAGCGCCGTTTGAGCTCGTCCGATCCATAGGCCACGATATAGGGGGCGGCGATTTCCGAATGGACGGAGAAGCCGGGGCCGCTTAAGCCGAGACGCGCCTGCTCCTCGAAGATAATGGCCGCGTAGCGCCTGTCGAGGCCGAGGCCGCCGTATTCCTCCGGTGCGGACGTGCAGAGGAGGCCGGCGGCGCCCGCCTTCTGCCAGAGTTCACGTGGCACGTAGCCCTGTTCTTCCCACGCCGCGTGGTAGGGCGCGACCTCGCGCTCGAAGAAGCGGCGCACGAGATCGCGGAAGGTTTCATGATCGCTGTCGTAGATTGTGCGTTCGATCATCGGTGTCGGTCTCCTGCCGTCAGCTGGCATGTTCCAAGCCCTGCTGGATAGAGTTCCCGTTCGGGAAGGTACGTATCCATCTGTCCGGCAATGGCCACGGCCGGCAGCGAGGCTGTTATCGCGGTGGCGTCAATCGAAACGGGGCGCGCGTTTTTCCATGAAAGCGCGCACACCTTCCTCGAAATCCGCGGAGGCATTGAGCAGCGCGTTGGTATCGCGCTCGTAAGCGAGCTGTTCATCCAGCGTATACTTGTCGCTGCGATCCATGGCTTCGGCGACGAGTGCCAAGGCTGCGCGCGGGCCGTTCGCGAGGTGCCGGGCGACGGTCTCCACCGCGCCGACGAGTTCTCCGTCAGGAACCGCCTTCCAGATCAGCCCCCATTCCGCCGCCGTCTCCGCCGGCAGTCTCTCGCCGAGCATGGTGAGCCCGATGGCGCGGGCGCGCCCGACGAGGCGCGGCAGCATCCATGTGCAGCCGCAATCCGGGATCAGCCCGAGCTTCGGCGTGAAGACCTGGACGAAGGACGCGGAGTGGGACGCGATGACGATGTCCCCGGCCAGCGCGACGCCGACGCCACCGCCCGCCGCCACGCCGTTGACGGCGATCACCTTGGGCTTCGGCAGCGTGTAGAGCGCGCGGATCAGCGCGTTGGTCTCCCTGTCCATGACCTCGCGCGTCACGGCGGAGCGTTCTTCACGGCTCGTGCCGAGGCCGGTCAGGGGATCGCCCAGATCCATGCCGGCGCAGAAGCCGCGCCCCGCTCCGGTGAGGACGAGCACGCGCGCCTCAGGATCGTCCCGCAGCTGCGCGAGCGCCTGCAGGAGTTCTCCGATCATGGCGCGCGTCAGGGAATTCAGAACCTCAGGGCGGTTCAGCGTCAGCCGCGCGACGCCGTTCTCGACGACAAGATCAATGCTGGTGAAGGTCTCGGGCATCGTCATGTCCTGTCATGATGAAAAGCGAAAGTAATCTGGCTTCGAAACGGCCCAAACGTCGCCCCACAACTGCTGACCGCCATCGACGGTCAAGACCTCGCCGGTCACGAAGCGGGCTGATGGCAACGCCAGATAGATGCAGCCCTCAACGACTTCGAGGGAACTGGCGGGACGACGCTGGACATTGGCGTCCGTGCGGATCCTCGCCTGCACATCCGGGGGGTATTGCTCCAGCGCGCCGGTATCGACGATGCCCGGCGCGAGGCAGTTGACGCGGATGCCGAGCGGCGCCCATTCGACCGCGAGGGTCTTGGAGAGATAGATGACCCCGGCACGCGCGGCGACGGAATGCGCCATGCCGGGAATGCCCCGCCATATATCGAGGACGACATTCACGATACGTCCTTCCTCGGCCCGGCCGCGCCAGCGCTGGGCGGTGGCCTGCATCATGTTCCATGTGCCGGTGAGATTGGTGTCGATGACCGCGTGCCACCCCTTGGGCGACAGGTCGATCGCCGGCTGGACGAACTGCCCGCCGCCGTTGTTCACGAGAATATCGACCCGGCCGAAGGTCGCGAACACCTCGTCGAGCATGGCAGCGATCTCATCGGGCGCGCGGATCGAGCAGGCATGCGGATGCGCCGCCCCGCCGTGGCTGCGGATCAGCTCGGCCGTTTCCGCCAGCGGTTCGGGTCGGCGCCCGCATAGCACGACGGTCGCTCCAAGCCGCGCCATGGCAATGGCGATGGCGCGCCCAAGGCCGGTGCCGCCGCCGGTAATGAGGGCGACCTGGCCGGCGAGCACATCCGTGCGAAAGCTCAGCGGTGCGCTGAAAGGATCATCGTCGTCAGCCAAGGAACAGTCCTTTCGGGTCGAGCTGGCGCGCAAGGCTGATCTCCTCCGCGTCCGGCGCCGGTTCCAGCTGGACATCGTCCGCCACGGCCAATGCCCAGCCCGTCTTGGCAATGGCCATGGCGACGAGGTCGGCCTTGGAATGGCCATCGCGCGCAAGCACCCGCGACAGCACGAACTCTTCGTTGCCGGCGCGGCGTTCCAGCACGCCGAGCTCGGTCACGATGGTTCGCACGGCCCGGCCAGGGGTCGTGATGAAATGCACCGCCTCGACGAGCCGCTTTGGCGAATGCGCCATGGTGACGAGCACTTCCGAGGCGGCGCTGCCGATGTCATTGGCGCCACCGGAGCCGGTGAGCATGAAGTCCGGAAGCTTCGACGTGTTGAGGTTACCGGCCCGGTCGACCTGGGCGGCGCCGAGCACGCCCACCGCCCGATTGCGCGGCCCCCCTGTCAGCACGCCGAGCGTCGTCAGGGCATCGGTTTCCATGAGGCCGCCCGACATGTTGCGATAGTTGAACAGGAAGGGATCGGCAGGGGAGGGCACATATCCGAACATGCCGGCTTCGACCATCAACGGCACGTTGTGTCCGTCCCGCCGTTCAAGCAGCGATGCCATCCAGGCGGCGAGCGACGAGATGCCGAGGCCGGCAAGGATGCACGACAGGTCGCCGCTGCGCAGCCGCTCGCGCAGGATGCGCGCGGCGAGGACCGCATGGCGTTCGTTATCCGATGACGCGCGCGCCGCGGCCGGGCCGGCGAGTTCCGGCCATTCGAGACGCCATCCGTCCTTCGCCCTGCGCCCGCGCAAGGCGTGAAGACGATCCGCGCCGAGCTTGGCGAGATAGGCTTCGTGGCTGTCGCAGTCGAGGATCCATTCCCGCGACCAGCGATCGAGCGCTTCCGGGCTCTTCCCAGCATTCCGCAAGTCTTCGAGAAAGGCGTAGTCGTCCGGATAGCCCGGCACTTCGGGCACGGCGTCGCCCGGAAGGGAATTCGGATGGCCGCCGAGCGGTACCTCACAGACCGCCGCGACGCAATGACCGGGTATCTGCACCTGGTGCGAATAGCGGCTGATGAAATCATCCCCCACGATGCGCTCGGCGGTGATGATCACAGCCCGGCTTGCCGCGAAGGCCGCCCAGGCGCCGTCGTAGAAAGGTGGGCAGATGATGGCATTGCCGAAGCGGTCGGCCGCGAGCGCATGCACGAATGTGACGTCTGGCGCGAAGGGTGCCACCACCGTGGCTGCCCCATCACCAAAGGGGTTGTCGAGCGTCGCGACCTGCCCGGTCGCGGCGAGTTCCCTCGCCATGTCGCTGCCGGCGAGAGAGCCCGTCGGCATGAAGGGCAAGCCGAGCGACGCCGCCATCAGGCGCTGCTTGAGAGTGAGCAGCGACCAGCTCTCGAAGGTAACCGATCCGTCGCGGGCGGCCTGCACGTAAAGGGGATGCGGCGCGGGCGTCGGAAAGGTCAGCGCGTGGATCGAGGCGATCACCTTTTTCACGAGCCCGGCGCGGATGAGCGGGGCGTGCTGGTTGGCGATGGCCGGCGCCGCGAGCGTAAACCCCGGGTCGCGCGACCAGAACTGCCGCGCGACCTCGAACATCGCCGCATTGGGCCGGGCCATGGAGCCGCCGAAGTAAAGCGTGTCGCCCGCCTGCACGTGACGCGCCACCGCATCCTTGAGGGTGGCGACCCGATCGATGCCGGCGGGTTGTGCCTTGAAAGAGGCCCAACGGGCGGCAATCGCGTCAGTATCGGCAAATGTCGCGGGATCAACCGTCATCGAATCAGTCCCAATGCCTTGCGGTACAGCACTTTTTTCACGCGGCCCGTTTCCGTGCGCGGCACATCGGCGCCGTCGCTGGGCCGGACGGATTCCGGCCATTTGAAAGGCGCGAGCTTGCCTTCACAGAAGCGCCGGATCTCCTCCAGCGAGAATTCACGGCCCTCTTCCATCGGAATGAGGACCACGAGGACCGTCTCGCCGAGCACGTCGTGCGGCTGCGGCAGCGCGATGACTTCACGGATTTCGGGGTGCTGGACGATGCAGTTCTCGATTTCGAGGCTGGCGATATTCTCGCCGCCGCGGCGGATGATGGACTTCAGGCGATCCACAAAGAAGAAGCGATTGTCCTCGTCGCGATAAGCGAGATCGCCGGTGTGGAACCAGCCGTCGCGAACGACTTCCTGGAAGGCCGCCTCGTTGTTGAAATAGCCGGCAAAGCCCTGGCCGAAGCGAGCCGTAATCTCCCCAACCTCGCGTACGCCGACCTCCACGCCGGTGTCGGGATTGACGATCCGTAGATCCACGCCAGGCACGGGCCTGCCAACGCAGGGATAGGCATCCGGCAGGTCATAGCAGTCCGCGCCGGCCAGCGTGCCCGGCGTCTCCGTCATGCCATAGCCGTCGAGCACGTCGCAGCCCCACCGTTCACGGATCTGCCGCCACCGCCCGGCCGCGCCGTTGGCGAACAGGATGCGCAGCTTCTTGACGGCATGGCGCTCGACGTCCGACGGTGGGAGCGTCAGCAGGATGGCGACCACGGCGCCCATGGTCCAGAGCACCGAGGCACCGCTGCGGTCCGCCTGGTCCCAGAAGCGGGACGCGCTAAAACGGCGCGCCAGCACCATCGTGCAGCCCGACAGCACGCACATCGTCGTGCCCCAGTTCAGCGCCATGCCATGGAGCAGCGGGGTCACCAGCATGACCCTGTCCTGCGAGGTCAGCCGGAGATTTTCCTGATAGCCGGCGATGCCATTGATGATGCTGCTTGAGCGCTGCAGGGCGGCCTTGGGCTTGGCGCCGGTCGTGCCGGATGTGAAGACGATGCTGAGGAGCGCGTCGTCGGGGATCTCCGGGTCTCGCGCCCACACCGGCTCGTCCGCCGGGCTCCAGGCGTCCATCATGCCACCGACGGGCGCGTCGCTGAGGACATGCGCGAGGCCGGGGTTGGTCGCGGCAAGTTCAAGCGCCAGCGCATTCTGCGCCGCGGCGGTCACCAGCACGCGCGGCGCGAGCGTATCCATGTAGGACTGGAGCTCGCCGGGAAGGAGATCCGCGCTCAATCCGGCAGCAATCGCGCCGATCTTCTGGCAGGCGAAATAGATGATGAGCCATTCGATCGAATTGGGCATCAGGATCGCGACGGGATCGCCGCGCTTGACCCCGCAGGTGCGCAGATGCGCCGCCAGATGGGCGGCGCGTTCCGCCGCGGCGGCGTAGGTGACCGTACGGTCCCCAGCCGCCTCGTCGCCGACGAAGTGGATGAAGACGCGATCGGGTGCCCCGCGAGCGACCTTTTCGAAGTGGTCGATCAGCAGCATGGCTCAGGATTCCTGTGGAAGACCGAGAACGCGCAGGAGGTTGTCACGTAGGAAAAGGCGCTCGGTTGCTTCGTCGAGGCCCAATTGGTCGAACTTCTCGAAGTAACGATCATAGCCGATGTAAGGCCAGTTCGTACCGAAGATCACCTTGCGCTTGCCGCGTGTCTTGAGGAACTGCACGACACTGTCGGGCCAGTGGTCGGGCGCATGGGCGCAGGTGCTGAGATAGACGTTGGGATGCTTCAGCGCCATAGCGATCATCTCGGTCTCCCACGGCCAGCCGATATGGCCGCCGATGATCTTCAGCCGGGGAAAATCAAGCGCGATGCGGTCGAGATGGATAGGGCGGCCGGGCTCGGAGGGCATCAGGCCGGCGGTGTGACCCACCTGCAGCCAGACCGCCATGTCGAGCTCGCAGCATTTGGCATAGATCGGATAAAAGCGCCGGTCATCCGGATTGAGATCGGCCGCGTAGGGCAGCATCCGCAGGAAGCGGAAGCCGTGGTCCCTGGCGCAGCGATCGATCTCCTCGAGCGATTCCATGATGTCGCGCGTCGGGTCGATGCCGACGCCGGGAATGACGCGCCCGGGCATCGCCTTGGTCAGTCCGACCACCCAGTCGTTCTCGACATGGAGGTCACGGGTCTTGCGCGCGTCGTAGCCGCTGACGAGGATCTGCTCGATGTTGTGCCGGTCCATCTCCGCGGCCATCTCTTCCAGCGGGATGCCATCATTGATGACCTCGGGGCGCTTGAAGATATGCTCGAAGATGTGGCGATACTCGGGAAGCCTGCCGTAGCGATGCGCGATCTCCCGTGGCATCGGCCGCACGCTGACGTCGATTGCTGGCGTCCTTGGCATCAGCTCCTCCTGCTTGAGTTTGGCGACCTTGAACATCACAGAGAGAGCGGTCGCTCTGTCTGGAATGATGTCGCACAGAGCGGTCGCTCTGGTCAAGGCCCTCGTTTTCATATACTGAGCATTGCAGATATGAGGTTTTCATGACGCGCAACAAATCCGAGATGCCACGCCGGGAAGAGTTTCTCACGGCTGCGCTCAACCGGTTCGCCAAGTTTGGTTACACGGGCACGTCGACGCGCGATATCTGTGCCGAGGTCGGCCTCGTCCATTCGGCGATCTACAATTACTTTCCGTCGAAAGAAGCCGTCGTGCTCGCGATCGAAGAGCGTGAGATGAAGGCCATGCTCGACGGGCTCGGCGCGGTCATCGAAGCGCCCGGGCAGGATGCGCGCGAGCGGTTGACGGCAACGGTGCGCTACGTGTTCGACCGGTCGATCGTGCGGCGCAACGCCTGGCGTCTCATGGCGGACATGATCCGCTCCCTGAAGCCTCGTGCGCGTAACGCCGTGATCGAGCGGCGCGACCGTTTCGAGACCATGGTGCGCAATGTGCTGGTGGAAGCGGTCGAAGCGGAGATCTTGCCGCCGCAGGATACACGGCTCGCGAGCCTTACGTTGTTCGGCATGGCGGAAGGCATGTCCGGCTGGTTTCGCAAGAATGGGCCCAACAGCATGGAAGAAGTGGTGGATCACGCGACCGCCTTCTTCCTGAATGGTGTCGGCGCCACGCCGGATAATACGGCCAAGGCGACGGAAAAGCCGGCGCGAAAGAAGCGCAGCAAGGCCGTCGCCACGGCATGAACGAACAGGGCGGGGACGCGTCGGCCAATCCAGCGGGGCCTTCGCTCGCGCGGCGTATCGAGCGGCAGATCGGGCGCGTCTTTCCGGCGCATGCGATCGCGGTGACGGCCGAGGCCATCGCGGCCTATGCCGAGGCGATCGGCGATACCGAGGCGGTCCTTGAGCGTCGAGGACAAGCGCGGCCATTCGCGGACATGGCCCTGCCGGCGCCGCCGACATTCCTCTTCACCCTGAGCATCGCCAAGCCAAGCCCCTTCGATGTTTATGAGGCGCTTCACATCGATCAGGCGCGCATTCTGCACGCTGAACAATCCTTCTCCTTCTGGGCGCCGATCGTCGCGGGCCAACGCCTGACCTTCACACCCCGGCTCACGGGCGCTAGCGAAAAGCGGGACGGCGCGCTGGTCTTCGTGACAACGACGACCGCTGTTGCCGACGAGACGGGCCAGAGGGTAGCCGAACTCGGCACAACCATTGCCGTCAGGCAGGAGGCGGCTGGAAATGCGCCGCGCCCTGCTGGTCACCCGGCGATGCCACTTACCATCAAGCCGGCCATCGCCATGCCGCCGGTCACGCCGGAAACGCTTGCGCGTTTCGCGGCGGCTTCCGGGGATCACAACCCCATCCATCTCGACAGCGCCGCCGCCCACGCGGCCGGGCTCGATGATGTCATCGCCCATGGCATGCTGATTGCCGCCTATGCGGGAGGCGCCGCCGGCCGATGGTTCCCGGGGCGCCGCATCGTGCATTTTACCACGCGCTTCACAGGGATGACGCGGCTTGGCGATATCATCAGCCTGTCGATCGTCGCCGGCGAACCGGGGCCGGAGCCCCGTTCCTTCATCATCTCCGCCCATGACCAGTTCGGGGACATGAAGCTCCGGTCGCGGGTCGTTCTGGAGACCGCCACATTCGAGGAGAGCCGCACGAAATAAGCGCGCCTCGCCGCCGTGTCATTCCATCCAAGCACAGCACGCTCTAGGGGCAATCGACATTCAAGTATTGCCGAGAGATACCAGCGTCATCACCGGGCTTGTCCCGGTGATCCCGATAGGAAGGGCGCCTCCATAAATCGGGATGGCCGGGACGAGCCCGGCCATGACAGCTGAGAATGCTGGATGTCGATTGAACCTAAGCGTTCTACGCGCCTTCGCGGTCTGACGGTCCAAGCCGGGCCAGCACGCGCTCGGCGCGCAGGAGATGGGGGCGATCGAGCATCTCGCCGTCGACGCCGACGACCCCCGCGTCAGGATTGGCACGGAATGCCGCGATAACCGCCCGCGCGCGGGTGACCGCCTCTTCGGATGGCGTGAAGGCTGCATTGATCACCGGGACCTGGGCCGGGTGGATCGCCATCTTGGCGACGAACCCGTCACGGCGTCCCTCCCGGCATTCGGCAGCGAGGCCATCGAGATCCCGGAAATTGGTGTAGACCGCATCGACAGCCATGACCGATGCGGCGGCGGCTGCAAGCAAGGTGAGCGAGCGCGTCAGCCGGTAGGGCTCCGTATAAGCGCCGCTGGCGTCACGGTTGGTCTCGGCGCCGACGTCGGCGGACAGGTCCTCGCCACCCCATGTCAGCCCCATCAGGCGCTCGCTCGCGTCGGCAAAGGTTCCGAGCGCGAAGATCCCGCGGGCGCTCTCCGCGGCAAGGGCGAGCACGCGCGTCGCGCCGTCACCGGTGCCGGCCTTCGCCTCCCACACGGCGAGCTTGGTGCCGAGCCGTGCCACATCCGGCCCGCCACAGGCCTTAGGCAGCACGATGCCGTCGGGGCCGGCCAGCATGACGCCTGCGAGATCGTCATCGACCATGCCGGTGTCGAAGCCATTCACCCTGACGTAGAGAAGGGGCCGGTCCGCCTTCTCCTTGGTTGCCGCAATGAAATCGGCCGTAATCCGCCGCGCCTCCGCCTTCGCCCCCGGCGCGACCGCGTCCTCGAGGTCCAGAAGGAGCGCATCGGCGCCCGAAGTCAGGCCCTTCTCGAGCTTGCGCGGGGAATCGCCGGGGATGAAAAGCAGAGATCTCATGGGACCAAGGGATTTCATGGGGCACCCTAAACCGTTGTGCTGCGCTTCAGCATGAAAGCCTGCCTCACGCATTGGGCGACGAGCGTGCCGTCCTGCTTGTAGGCGCGATGGATGAATTCGACGATGCCGGCGTCTGGTCGCGAGCGTGATTCGCGCTTGGAGGCGATCTCGGTCGTCACATTGACGGTCTCTCCCTCGAAGAGGGGCGCCGGGAACTTGATGTCCGTCATGCCGAGATTGGCGATGAGGGTGCCCATCGTCGTGTCGTTGACGGAAATGCCGATCATGAGGCCGAGCGTGAAGAGCGAATTCATCAGCGGGCGGCCCCATTCCGTCTCCGTCGCGCAGAAATGCGCGTCGATATGGAGCGGCTGCGGGTTGAGCGTCATGTTGGAGAATAACATGTTGTCCATCTGTGTTACCGTCCGCGTCAGGCGGTGGCTGATAACGGCACCCACGGTGAAGTCCTCGAAATAGAGCCCTCCACGCGGATGCGGCTGGCGGTGTTCCGGCTGCGTGTCAGGCATGGGCATTCTCCAGGGAGGCGGGTCTCATCGGCATCACGTCTCAAGAGGCTCGAGCAGGATCAGGCTCGCGCCTTCAGCCACCTGCTCGCCGGGCGCTGCGTGGATCGCGGTGACCGTTCCGTCGAAAGACGATGTCAGGACATGTTCCATCTTCATCGCCTCAACGACGGCCAGCCTTTGGCCCTTCTTCACCGTATCGCCGGGCACGACGAGCATCGCCACAAGCTTGCCATGCATGGGTGCGGCAATGCCGCTTCCGCCCGTGAGGTGATCAAGGTCCACGGAGAAGGGATCGTGAAGGCCGACACGCGTCTGCCGCGCGTCCCGGATGACGAGAACGCCGTCGGGGGTCGCTGCCAGCGCTGTCCCGTCCGTGCCGGTTTCAGCTGGCCGCGTGGTGCCGCCCGCCCAGTGCACCGCGATGGCCGACGTTTGATCCGCTGCGGGCAGCCATTCGATACCGATGTCATCGATGCGCTCCCCGTCGACCGTGATGGACAATCCCTGACGGCGTGGCCCCATCAGCTGGAAGGCGTCGCGCGCGTCCCAAGGAGACGGCGCTTCTGAGCCGGGCTTGCGCGCCGTGTCGTCATGGTGATCCGCGAGGAGGGCAAGCACGCCGCGACGGACAGCTTCCGCGTCCACAGGTTGGGGTACGGCGCCGAGACTGTCCAGGTTGCGCTCGATGAAGCCGGTGTCGAAATGGCCGGCTCGAAAGGCGGGGGCCTCGCAGAGCTTTTTCAGGAAGGCGAGATTGGTCCGCGGGCCCGCGATGACCGAGCGGCCAAGCGCACCGGCGAGGCGATCGAGCGCCTCGTCACGCGTCGCGCCGTGGGCGATGACCTTCGCGATCATCGGATCGTAGAACGGCGAGACCTCGTCGCCGGCCTCGACACCGGTGTCCACCCTGAGGCCGTCGTCGGTGGGGAGGCGGAGCGCCCAGAGATGCCCGGTCGATGGGAGGAAGCCCTTTTCGGGATCCTCCGCATAGACCCGCGCTTCCACCGCGTGGCCGTTGATCGCCACGCCACCCTGATCGAACGGCAGCGCCTCGCCCGCCGCCACGCGGAGCTGGAGTTCGACGAGATCGAGCCCGGTGATCGCCTCGGTGACGGGATGTTCCACCTGGAGGCGCGTGTTCATTTCCATGAAGTAGAAGCGGTCAGGCTTCAGGCCCTCGCTGGCGTCGACGATGAACTCGACCGTGCCGGCGCCGACATAGCCCACGGCGCGCGCCGCCTGCACCGCCGCGTCTCCCATGGCCTGGCGCGTCTCCGGGGGCATGCCGGGCGCCGGCGCCTCTTCGATGACCTTCTGGTGGCGCCGCTGGAGCGAGCAGTCACGCTCGAACAGATGCACCACATGGCCGTGGGTATCGGCGAACACCTGGATCTCAATATGGCGCGGGGCGAGGACGTATTTCTCGATCAGCACCCGGGGATCGCCGAAGGCGCCGGCTGCCTCGCGCTGGGCGCTTTCCAGCGCGCCCGCGAAATCGGCCGGCGCATCGACGCGCTTCATGCCCTTGCCGCCGCCGCCGGCGACAGCCTTGATGAGCACGGGATAGCCGATTTCGGCCGCCTTCTCGCCGAGAAAGTCTGGCTCCTGGCGCTCGCCGTGATAGCCGGGCACGACCGGCACGCCCGCCGCCGCGACGAGGGCCTTGGCCGCGTCCTTCAGGCCCATGGCGCGGATGGCGGAGGCCGGCGGTCCGACGAAGGTGACGCCCGCTGCCGCGCAGGCCTCGGCGAATTCTGCCCGCTCCGACAGGAAGCCGTAGCCGGGGTGGACGAAGGCCGCGCCGGTGCGCCGCGCGACGTCGATGATGGCGCTGATATTGAGATAGCTCTCGCGGGCGGGCGCCGGGCCGATGCAATGGGCCTCGTCCGCCATCCGCACGAACAGAGACCCGGCATCGGCCTCCGAATAGACGGCGATGGTGCGCAGGCCCATGCACCTCGCGGTGCGGATGATGCGGCAGGCGATCTCGCCGCGATTGGCGATGAGGACGGCGGCATTTGTCATGATAGTGGGGCTCGTCATCATGGGGCTCGTCAAGGCTACATCCTCAAAACGCCGAACTGGGTGGCCGGAATGGGCGCGTTCAGCGTCGCGGAGAAGGCAAGCCCAAGCACCCGCCGCGTTTCCGACGGCAGGATGATGCCGTCATCCCATAGCCGCGCCGTCGCATAATAGGGGTTGCCTTCCTCTTCGTAGCGGTCGCGGATGGGCGCCTTGAAGGCTTCTTCCTCCGTGGCGCTCCAGGTCTTGCCGTCCGCCTCGATATTGTCGCGCCGCACGGTGGCGAGGACGCTCGCCGCCTGCTCGCCGCCCATGACGGAGATGCGGGCATTCGGCCACATGAACAGGAAACGTGGTGAATAGGCGCGGCCGCACATGCCATAGTTACCCGCGCCGAAAGAGCCGCCGACGATGACCGTGATCTTCGGAACCTCGGCGCAGGCGACCGCCGCCACGAGTTTCGCGCCATCCTTGGCGATGCCGCCGGCCTCGTACTGCCGCCCCACCATGAAGCCGGCTATGTTCTGCAGGAAAAGCAGCGGAATGCGGCGCTGGCAGCAGAGCTCGATGAAATGCGCGCCCTTCAGCGCGCTTTCGGCGAAGAGGATGCCGTTGTTGGCGATTATGCCGACGGGAATGCCCCAGATCCGGGCAAAGCCCGTCACCAGCGTGGTGCCGTAAAGCCGCTTGAACTCGTCGAAGTTCGAGCCATCGACGAGCCGCGTGATGACGTCGCGGATGTCATACTGCTTCTTCAGGTCCGTCGGCACGATGGCGTCGAGATCGCTGATCGCATAACGCGGCTCCCGCGGCGGGGCGATGTCGATCTCCGGACGTTTCCGGCTGTTGAGATTGGCGACGATCCGGCGGACGATCGCGAGGGCATGCACGTCGTCGGTCGCGTAGTGGTCGGCAACGCCCGACTGGCGGGCGTGGACATCGGCGCCGCCGAGATCTTCAGCGGTGACCACTTCCCCGGTCGCAGCCTTCACCAAGGGAGGGCCGCCAAGGAAGATGGTTCCCTGGTGGCGCACGATCACCGTTTCATCGGACATGGCCGGCACATAGGCGCCGCCGGCCGTGCAAGAGCCCATCACGCAGGCGATCTGCGGAATGCCTCGGGCCGACATGGTGGCCTGGTTGTAGAAGATCCGCCCGAAGTGATCGCGATCCGGGAAGACCTCGGTCTGATGCGGCAGGTTGGCGCCGCCGGAATCGACGAGGTAGATGCAGGGCAGATTGTTTTCGCGGGCGATATCCTGGGCGCGCAGGTGCTTCTTGATGGTCATGGGGTAGTAGGTGCCACCCTTGATCGTCGAATCGTTGCAGACGATCATGACCTCGCGTCCCGCGACGCGACCGATGCCGGTGATGATGCCCGCGCCATGGATGGCGTCGTCGTAGAGACCGTGGGCCGCGAGCGCTCCGAGCTCCAGGAAGGGTGTGCCGGGATCGATGAGGCGCATGACCCTTTCACGCGGCAGCAGCTTGCCGCGCGCGATATGGCGCTCGCGGGCCTTCGGCGGTCCGCCTGTCGCCACGACTTCACGCTTGTTCAGGAGGTCCCGCGTGAGGTCCGCCCAGGCGGCGCGATTGGCGGTGGCCACGCTATCGGTCAAGGCGGCGGGAGGATTATGCTGCGTCATGTCGTTTAGCCTTGTTCCGCCCAATATTCTTCTGATCGCGCTTGATTACACATCATAGACAAGCTTGTGTGTTTGAGAACAACCAATAATCTCGATTACGATTGTTTCGCGCCCGCCGTCATCACGGGCAATTTTATTGCCGAACTGCACGCGTTTCATAATCTTATCGATACGCGGCGCGTCTTGCGCATGTCGGCGCAGTGGCTGTGCCCTCCCCGAAACCGCCGTCAGCGGCCGCTACCAAACGGCCTTCGCCTCCATGGTTGTCCACCCATGTGCGTCGGCGGTCCACAGGCGCAGGCTGCCGTCGTCCGCATCGCTGGCGTTCAGCGTGAAATCGGCACCATCGAACAGCGGGCTTACTCCCCGGAAGTCGAACGCCGTGGGTGTGCGTCCGCCCCTGAGCGAGGCCGCGAATTCCACGAGCAGCGTCGCCTGCAGCGGGCCATGGACGACGAGGCCCGGATAATTCTCCTCATCACGGCAGTAGGACCGATCGTAGTGGATGCGATGCCCGTTGAAGGTCAGCGCCGAATAGCGGAACAGCAGTACCGGGCTGCACGGGATAACGCGCTGCCATTGGGCGGCCGGCGTCGCCGGGGGCGAGGGCGTTGCCGCGCCGCCGGCCGGTGCCGCGCCGCTGCGGGGAGGCTCGGCTTCGCGATAGACGATGTCTTGCCGCTCACGGATCGCCAATCCTCGCGCCGTGGTGATGTCATGGTCGACCGTGACGAAGCACAGGGTGCCCGATCGGCCCTGTTTCGCTGTCACGTCGCGGATCACGGAACGACGTGCGACACTGTCGCCGCGCTTGAGCCTGTCATGAAATTCGAGCCGCCCGCCGGCCCACATGCGGCGGGGCAGGGGTGTCGGCGGCAGGAAGCCGCCGCGCGCGGGATGTCCATCCGGCCCCAGCGCCGCCATCGGTGCGATGGGTGGCGCGAGGCACCAATGCATCGTGAGCGGGACATCCGCGCTATCCCATGGCTTCTGCGCGTCACCTGCTATCGTCGCAAGCAATCCGCGAACGAGGCGATCCGTCAGCACGTCACTCGCCTCCTCGGAGCGGCCAATCCAGCCGCGCAGATGCTCGATGTCGAGTTGCGATGCCTCGGTCATCTCGTCTTGTCCTCGTACTGATCTGTCCGCGCGGTCTGCCCCGTCACTGTCTTGCCCTGTCAATCATGGCTTTCCGGCGAATTCGGCGCGGATCGCGTCCGTGTGCTGCCCCAGCGCCGGCACGGGTCCGGGTTGGAGATCCCGCCGCGACGGCGAGCCGACGCTGCGGAATAGGCCGTCGGGAATGGCGACGTCGATGCGTCTGAGGGCCGGGTGGCTGGAGAGATCCGCCACCTGCGAGACATTGGACCAGGCGAGCTGATGACGTTCGAGTTTCTCAATCATCCGCGCCTTTGTTTCGGCGGCGAAGATCGGCTTGATGATTGCGTCGAGGGCTTCGCGGTTGGCGACCCGCGACGGGTTGTCGGCAAAACGGCTGTCCCCGGTGAGGTCCGACCGGCCCAGCACGCCCGCGCAGAACCGCGCCCATTCCTGCGGGTTCTGCACCACCGCGACGATCTCGCCGTCACGGCAGGCAAAGGCGCCATAGGGATAGATGGCGGCGTGGCTCAGGCCGGCGCGTGGCGTCGGCTTTTCCGCATAGTCATGATGCAGCAGCGGCACGCTCATCAGGTCCGCCATCACGTCGAACATGGCGATCTCGATGGCCCGGCCCCGGCCGGTTGCGGCCCGCTCGATCAGCGCCTCGAGAATGGCGGCATGGGCGGTCATGCCCGTCGCCACGTCGGCGATGGACACACCGACTTTGACGGGGGCGTCAGGCGTGCCGGTGACGGCGCACAGGCCGCTTTCCGCCTGGATCAGCATGTCATAGGCGCGCATGTCGCGGAAGCTGGTGTCCTGGGCGTAGCCGACGATGTCGACGGCAATCAGCCGGGGATACCGCGCGACGAGCGCCGCCGAGCCGAGGCCGAGCCGTTCGGTGGCGCCCGGGGCGAGGTTCTGCACGAAGACGTCAGCCTGCGCGACGAGCCGCTCGACAAGGGCGCGGTCCGCCTGATCCTTGATGTCGAGGACCGTGCTTTCCTTGCCGCGATTGAGCCAGGCGAAATAGGCGCTCGTGCCCTTGACGGCCCGGTCGTAGTGCCGCGCGGTCTCGCCGCCGGCGCGTTCGATCTTGATGACGCGCGCACCCGCATCCGCGAGCCGCACGGTGCATGTCGGCGCCGCCACCGCCTGTTCGATGGCGACGACAAGCAGATCCTTCAGCGGGAGCACCGGTTCCTTGGGTGAGGCCATGGCCATCATCAATAAGAGCGCGGCATGCCGAGCACGTGCTCGGCGATGTAGCTGAGGATGAGATTGGTCGAGATTGGCGCCACCTGATAGAGCCGCGTTTCCCGGAATTTGCGCTCGACGTCGTATTCCTCGGCAAAGGCGAAGCCGCCGTGGGTCTGCACACAGGCTTCCGCCGCGGCCCAGGACGCATCCGCCGCCAGCATCTTGGCCATATTGGCCTCGGCGCCACAATCCTTGCCGGCCTCGAAGAGTTCGGCCGCCCGGTGCACCATCAGTTCGGCCGCCCGCATCTGAGCGTAGGCCTTGGCGAGCGGAAACTGGATGCCCTGATTCTGGCCGATCGGCCGTCCGAACACCACCCGCTGGTTGGCATAGGCCGTGGCTTTCTCGAGGAACCACTTGGCATCACCAATACATTCCGAGGCGATGAGGATGCGCTCGGCATTCATCCCCGAGAGGATGTAGCGGAACCCCTTGCCTTCCTCGCCGACGAGATTCTCAGTGGGAATGCGCACATTGTCGAAGAACACTTCCGTCGTCGAATGATTCATCATCGCGCGGATCGGCTGGATGGTCAGGCCGTTGTTCTTCGCCTCACGCATGTCGAGGATGAAGACCGACAGGCCGTCCGTGCGTTTGGCGACCTCGTCCCGTGGCGTTGTGCGGGCGAGCAGCAGCATGAGATCGGAGTAGGCGGCCCGCGATGTCCAGACCTTCTGGCCGTTCACGACATAGTGGTCGCCCCGGCGCTCGGCGAAGGTCTTGATGGAGGTAGTATCCGTGCCGCTGGTCGGCTCCGTCACGCCGAAGGCCTGCAGGCGCAGTTCGCCGGAGGCGATCTTCGGCAGATAGGCGCTCTTCTGGGCATCGCTGCCATGCCGCACCAGGGCGCCCATGATGTACATCTGCGCATGGCAGGCCGCGCCGTTGCAACCCGCCCGCTGGATCTCCTCAAGAATGGCCGCCGCCGCCGAGAGTGGCAGGCCCGCGCCGCCGTAGGCCTCCGGTATCAGCACCGAGAGATAGCCAGCCTCCGCCAGCTCCTGCACGAACGCCTGGGGATAGGCGTCCTCCCGGTCGAGCTTGCGCCAGTATTCGCCGGGGAACTGCTCGCAAAGCTTGCGCACCGCGCCACGAATCTCGCGGATATCATCCGTCTCGCCAGACATCTCGAAGGTCATGCTATCCCACCCACGGCGTTATTTGCCTCTTTTGGATAGCAAGGGGCGGCGCGAGCGTGAAACGCCGTTTCGCTATTTCAGATATGCTGATCCGGCATATTTTTGTGATTGCCGATGCTACTCAAGGATGGCTTTCCAACGTCCCGTCTTCACCAGCGCGGCGACCTCGGACACCGCCATGGCCGCGAATTGCCGAATGGCGGGTGTCGGCGGGCGGTCGATGACGCTGGCCAATACGAGGCGGCGTGTGATCTCGGGCTCGACGATGGGCCGCGCCGAGAGGGTCCCGGCCTCGACATCCGCGAAGACGGACAGGAACGGCAGGATCGTCGCGCCGAGGCCGCGACGGACGAGGTCGATCTGCACCGGCAGGGAATCCGCCTCGACGACCGGCTCGAAGGCATAGCCGGCCTGGGCGGCGACGCTGTCGATCAAGAGCCGCAGGCCGTGCCTGCGGCTCGGCAGCACGAGCCGCAGGTCCGCAATTTCGGCGAGCGCCGCCACAGGCGCCGCGCTTGGCCGCTGTCCGGCCTGTTCGATGAGGAACAACTGCTCGAGCAGCAGGGGCTGAGACCGGATCGTCGATGGCAGCTTGTTCTCGTAGAGAACGCCGAGGTCGATCACGCCGCGCTGCAGCCAGTCCAGCACATGTCCGCTGTAGCCGGAAACCACACGCAGTTTCACACGCGGATGCAGCCGTGAGAATTTCTCGATGAGCACACCGGAGAGCACATCGGCGACTGTCGGCGGCATGCCGAAGGATACCTCGCCCGTGAGGACCGCCTGTTCGGACTTGATCTCCGCGCGCGCCTGCTCGATCTCGCGCAGGATCACCGTGGCGCGCGCAAACAGCGCCGCGCCCTGGTCGGTCAGCTCCACGCCCCGGCCGTGCCGGCGAAACAGCTGCGCGTCGACTTCGGCTTCAAGGGCCTGGATCTGGCGTGTCAGCGCGGACTGGGCGATGTGCAGTCGTTCAGCGGCGAGGCTGATGCTTCCGAGTTCCGCGACATGCACGAAGGTACGTAATTGCTTGACTTCCACCGATTTCCGTCTCGCCGCAGATGTCCGGACCATTGTCCTTCTACCTGAACTCGGCGCGCCGATCTGCAAGATGTTTGGGCGAGAGCCAGAAGCGGAGAGCCCCAAGTGGAGAGCCCCAAGCCGAGGGTCCAAGTCAGGCGGTGCGATCGACCTTGCGGGAGAGCAGCGCGAAGGCAAGCGAGATCAGGGTGGTGACGCCGATGGTGACGGCGCTCATGGCCATGCCGAGCTGCACGGAGCCCTGGTCGAACTGGCGCCAGATGAAGGTGGCGATGGTCTGCATGCCGACCGGCGCGAGCAGGAGCGAGGCCACCAGCTCCCGCGACGCGATCGCGAAGACGATCAGCATGGCGGCGATCAGGCTTGGCGCGATGAGCGGCAGCAGGACCCGCGTGAAGGTGACGATCGGCTTGGCGCCAGAGACGCGCGCGGCCATCTCGAGGCTTTCGCCGACCTGGCGGAAGGCGGCATTGGCATAGCGCACGGGGTAGGGCAGCAGGATGCAGCAATAGGCCAGCAGCAGGATCAGTGGCGTGTTGTAGGGGCTCGCCGGCCACCAGGGCTGGTTCCAGGCGAGGATCAGCCCCACGGCGACGACGACACCGGGAATGGCATTGGGCAGCACCGTCAGGGCATCGAGGACCTGCCTGCCCTTGAGTTTCGTGCGCACCACGAAATAGGCGGATGTCGCGCCGAGAACGCCGGTCGCGAGAGCTGTGGCGAGGCCGAGCAGGAGGCTGTTGCGCAGCGCCTCGACGCCGCCGGAGGCACCCTCGGCCATCGCCAGAAAGTTGTCGACGCCGAGATTGGACAGGGCGAGGCCGCCCGAGATCGTACGCGAGAAGGCCGTCGCCAGGATCGCGAACAACGGCGCGATCGTCGACAGCAAGGTGACAACCGCGAAGAGCAGGATAACCGGCAGGGTCCACGCGCCGAGCGCGTGCCGCGTCGTGTCCGCCGAGCGGCCGCCCACGGTCTCGTAGGACCGCGAGGACAGGAGCCAGAGCTGCAGACCGAAGGCGGACAGGGAGAGCGCGACCAGCACGAGCGAGAGCGCCGATGCGCCCGACAGGTCGATCGGCCAGTCGGACACGCGCGTGTCGATGGCGGTGACGAGGACGTCGAAGCCGGCGCGCGCGCCAAGCGCCGCCGGCGTGCCGTATTCCTCGATCGTCATCGCGAAGACGATGAGCAGGCTTGCCACGATGCCGGGCGCTGACAAAGGCAGGGTGACGCGCAGAAAGGCGCGCCAGGGCGTGGCGCCGGCGACGCGTGCCGCGTCGGTCAGCCGGTTGCCTATGGCTCCCACCGTCCGCGATACCGCGAAATAGATCGCCGGGAACACGTTCAGCGTCATGACGATCGCGACGCCCCAGAAGGAAAACAGGAGCTTGCCGAGATCGAACCCCGCGATCTGGAAAAGATAGCCGCGCGGCTGCAGCGTCATGATCCAGGCGAGCGCCGCGATATAGGGCGGGATCATGAAGGGCACGAGCAGCAGCACATCCCACAGCGACGCGAGCGGCACGCGGAACAGGGCGCGGATGACGCCGAGCGGAATGGCGATGAGTGAGGACAGGGCGACCACCACCACGCCGAGCGTGATGGTGTTCAGCGTCAGCCCCAGCAGCTTGCTGTCGGAAAAGGCTTCGACGAGCGCGCTGAACGGCGCGGCCAGCGAGCCTGATCCGAAGTTGGGAAAGATGGCTTGCAGCAGTACGAAAGCGAGAGGGAGCGCCACCACGACGAGGAGACCCGCCACTGTCGTGAGAACAAATCCCTGATCGGCGCGTCCCCCACTGATCACGGCTGCTTACTTTCCGCCGGTCGCGGCGTTGAAGCCGGACAGGATTTCCTTGCGGGCCGCATAGACCTTGTCCGTGTCCACGGAGATGATCTTGAGGTCGCCGATCAGCGGACGGTCGGCCTTCACGTCGGTACGCGCCGGCATGAGGTAGACCTTGGCGACCGCGGCCTGTCCTTCGTCGGACAGCACGTAGTCGATGAAGGCCTTGGCGCTGTCGGGCTGCTTGGACCAGTTGAGGATCAGCATCGGCCGCGGCGCGATCACCGTTCCGGACGTGGGGAAGATAACCTCGATGCTCTCGCCCTTCGCGGCCCCGCCGAGCGAGATGTAGTCGACCGCGCCGAACACGGCGGCCTTGGCGCCCTGCAGCACCGGCGTCAGCGCGGCGGCATTGGCACCGGCCACGACCATGCCATTGGCGTTCAGGTTCTTGAACAGCTGGAAGTTCTCGCCCTGGAGCGCGGCGACCAGCTCGAAGGTCGCGCCGGATTCAGCCGGATCCGGCATGGTCACGAGGTCCTTGAAGGGCGGCTTGGCGAGATCGGCCCAGTCGGTCGGGCGCGGCGTGCCGCTCTTCGGGTTCCAGGCGATGGCGAGCGCGGACACGCCCTGCGCCACGGCATCCTTGGTCTTCAGGAAGTCCGGCACCTTCGCCGCATTCGGGCTGGTGTAGGGCAGGAGCCAGCCGCGCTTGCTGAAGTCCGTCGCCGTATCCCAGGAGGCGGAGATCAGCACGTCGACGACCGGGTTGCTGGCCTCGGCCTCGATGCGCGCCATGACCTTGCCGGTCGTGCCCTGGAACACCGACACGGGGATCTTGGTCTTCGCCGTGAAGCCCTTCGCCAAGGTTTCGATGAGATTGGCGGGGCCAGCGGAATAGACCGTGATCTTCTCCTGGGCGGTGGCCGCCGTGGCGAGGCCGAGCGTGATCGCGCCGACGATAAGTCCTTTGGCCAGAAATGCTCTACGCATCATGGTGTGGTCTCCAGTGCAGCTGGACGGGCTGCCTCGCTCGGAAAGAAGCGCAGTCGGTCCATGGAAATTTTCAGGGCTATGGTTTCGCCGATCGCCGCCCGGCTCGGAGCGATCACGATGACGGACAGGCCGGGCGCGCCGTCCTCGCCGAGGCGCACGGTCAAGAGATAATGATCGCCGCGGAACAACGCGCGTGTGACGGTGCCGGGCAGTGTCTGCGGCCCGGACAGGCAGGGCACCAGCGAATCGCGGCGCAGCAGCAGCCGGCCGTGGCGCGCGCCGTCGCCGCCGACCGGAAGTCGGCCAATGACCATCCGGGCCGCGGGGACGTAGATGTCCCCCTCCCGGATCTCGACATCGGCCATCGTTCCGAGGTGGAGGAATTCGCAGACATCCGGCGAGGCGGGGTCACTGACGAGGCGTTCCGGCGGATCAAGCTGAATGATCTTGCCGGCACGCATCACCGCGACGCGATCCGCCAGCCCGAAGGCCTCGGCGTGGTCATGCGTCACGTAGACCCCACTCAGGCCGAGTTCGCGGATCAGTGACGAGATCTCGCCGACGAGCGTTTCCTTCAGGTCGCGGTCGAGATTGGAAAGGGGCTCGTCGAAGAGGACCAGACGCGGTTCGGAGACGATCGCCCGTGCGATCGACACGCGCTGTTGCTGTCCTCCGGACAGCGATCCCGGCGAGCGGTCGGCAAAGGCCGCCAGGCCGACGCGGCGCAGGGCCTCGCGCGCCCGGCTGTCACGCTCCGCCCGTCCAACGCCGCGCATTTCCAGGGGAAAGCTGACGTTCCGGGCCACGCTGAGATGCGGCCAGAGCGCATAGTCCTGAAACACCATGCCGAGCCCGCGCTTCTCCGGCGGCAGCACCTTGCGGGCATCGGCGACGATCTCCCCTCCGATGCGGATGCGCCCTCCCGTCGGCGCGAGCAGTCCGGCGATGAGCTTGAGCAGCGTGGTCTTGCCGCAGCCGGACGGGCCGAGCAACGCCAGGATTTCCGAGGCGCCGACGCTTACGTCAAGGCGTTCGAGGATCGCTGTGGGCCCATACGAAAAGGCGATGCCATCTGCTTCGAGAGCAGGAAGGGCTGTTGTCCTCGGTGGAGCTTGAAACACGGTCACAAATCGCAGTTGTCAGAATGACGGATGCCCACGCCCGACTGGACCGCAGCGCGTTCTCGGGACCGCTTCTATGACGCTTGTGCGACAGTTCGACGACAGTGTGGGGATGTGCCGTTGCCGTTGGCCCAAAGGCCTTCGTCCGCTGTGATCCGCCGAGCGCGATCACTCAACCACCGCCTGTCATCCCGGGACGTTGCGCAACGACGGGCCCAGGATGACATGACGTTATTCTCGTGACCGTGTCGTCCTAGCCCTCAGTACAATTCCGGCACGTACATATCGACCGGCACCAGATGGCGGAGGTAGCCGGGACTGCGGGTGGAATGGCGCAATCTCGACAAGCTCGTCGATGATGTACTGGCAGGAATAGGCCGTGGAAGCCATACATCCCCGCGTCGCGTTGCAATATCCACATCCCACATAACGGAGCCATGAAGATCAGCCAAAGAGAAGATGACGTGCGGAGGGCGCTTGAGATGGTCCCGGTGTCGGGGCACAGGCCTGACAAAAGGATCGTCGACACAGATGGCGCAGCGCCGAATGCGCGAGTCAGGGCGGATTTTTGACGCGGGGCGGAAAAGCCGATTACACCAGCGTGCCCTGCTCGATCCATCACCCAACCTCTGAAGTACCCAATGTCGCACGCTTCCGCACGCATACCAGGCCAACCATCTCGAGCGCCCGTTTACCCTTACGCGCGGAGCAACGTCGCAAGGCTGACCGTCGCGCAGGCGCTTGCGGGGGCGAACGCCGTGGTTGTCTATGCGACCGGGGCGATCGTGGGCGACATGCTGGCGCCTACGCCGGCGCTGGCGACCCTTCCGATCTCGATCTTCGTGGTCGGCATGGCAGCCAGCACCTTGCCCGCCGGTGCCATCGCCCAGCGGCACGGCCGCCGCACTGCATTCATGACCGGAACGGGGTGCGGTGTGCTGGCCGGTTTGCTCGCGTTCCTGGCGGTGATGCTGAGTTCCTTCTGGCTTTTCTGCACGGCGACGTTCTTCGGAGGAGTCTATGCCGCCGTCGTCCTGACTTTTCGTTTCGCGGCGGCGGATTGTGTGCCGCCCGAGCGGCGCCCGCGCGCCTTGTCTCTCGTCATGGCCGGCGGGATATTTGCGGGGGTGATCGGGCCGCAGCTTGTCACCCATACCATGTATCTCTGGATGCCCTATATGTTTGCGGCATCCTTCCTGGCGCAGGGCGGGGTGGCTGCCCTTTCCGCTGTCATTCTGTATGGCGTCCGGCTTCCTAAGCCGACAGCCGCTGACATGTCCGGTGGGCGGCCGCTTGGCGAGATCGCGCGGCAGCCTCGGTTCATCGCGGCGGTGATCTGCGGGGTCGTGTCATATCTGCTCATGAACTTTCTCATGACCGCGGCCCCTCTTGCCATGCGTATGTGCGGTCTTCCGCAGGAAGCGTCTAACCTTGGCCTGCAATGGCACGTGATCGCCATGTATGCTCCCAGCTTCTTGACGGGGCGTCTGATCACGCGCTTTGGCGCGCCGAGCGTGGTCTCGGCTGGGCTGGCGCTGATCGGGGTGTCGGCGGCGGTCGGTTTGCTGGGTGTGGATGTCGCGCATTTCTGGCTGACGCTCATCCTGCTCGGCATCGGCTGGAACTTCGGCTTCGTGGGGGCCTCGGCGCTCGTGCTGGAGTGTCACCGGTCGAACGAAAAGGCCAGGGTGCAGTCGCTCAACGACTTCGTGGTGTTTGGAACCATGGCGATCGGCTCCTTCCTGTCCGGTGGGCTGCTCGCCGTCTATGGATGGGATACAGTGCTATGGCTGTCGTTCCTCCCGCTTCTGCTCGCGGTCCTTGCTTTAGCCGGAACCTATGCGGCGCATCGTTCCAGCCCCGCGAAGCCGTCCGAATGAGGCATGCGGCGGTAGCGGAGCATCGTGCTTCAATATACGGGGCCTGGAACAAAGGCGGCGACCCGAAAGCCGCCGTCGTCATCGCGCTTGGCTCGGCGCCATGGTGGCCAAAAGCGTATCGTGGTTCCCGTCGGCGAGATATCGGCAACTCCGATCCACCCACGCGCAAGATGCGTCCGCCGAGCTTGTCCCGGCCGGAACAGTTTTCGCGGCCGATGCTTGCGGCCTTCCGGTGTCCATAACGCACGTGCTCTCGTTTGATGTAACCGGACAATAGCGGACAACATATCCGGCTTGCAGATGTCGAGGTTTCGAAACCTTCTCTTGGCCTAGGCGCCGTCGTTGCCTTGCTCTATCATTTTGCCGGCTGTTCTTTACGTCTTATTGCGGAATATTCTCTAGCAAATATACGGTATCTGCGGGATACACGCCCCGTGAGCATCTGAAGTGGGCGCGCCATGCAAGACGAATCGGAAGACCGTTCTGGTCTGCTTTGGGCCTATTGGTTCCGGAGGAATGGTTCTGCGGAGCGTTTGACCCTACCCGTCGATGCGGCCACGCTCGGCTCTGATGAGGGCTGGTTCTGGCTGCATCTGGCGCAAAGCGACGTGCGCGCGAGCAACTTCATCGCCAACTTGCACTTGCCGGACGCAGTGAAGGCCACCTTCTACCAGCCGGATGAGCGCCTTTGTCTGCGGGTTGACGATGGCGTCATCCATGGCATTTTCGCCGATCTGCAGCGCGAATTCGCGGGAGACACCAAGGAACTTGCGCGCTGGCGCTTTGCCTGCGGCGATCGCCTCTTCGTGAGTTTCCGGCGCCATCCGCTGCGGTCCGTCGAAGTCATACACCGGATCGTCGAGTCGGGTCAGTCCTATGACGGGCCGGCGACGCTGCTCGAAGCGATTGTCGCGCAGTTTGGCGGCGCCATCAACGATATACTCTTGGAATTGTCTGACGAGCTGGATCTGATCGAGGATCAGATACTGAGCGAAACATCGCGTGACGAGCGTCGCAAGCTCATACCGGTGCGCCGCATGACCGCGCAGGTCCATCGCCAACTCCTCCCGCTCGGTGGGCTGTTTCGGAGGCTAGATCGCTTGCACGACCGGAAGCTTCCGCAGGGGTTCGGAGCCGTTGCCGAGCGCCTCGCCGTGCAGCTCGATATGCTGGACGACGATGCCGGGCTGCTTCTCGCCCGGGCGCGCCTCCTTCAGGACGAGATGGACACCAAGATCAACAGTGAGACGAACCGCCATCTGCACGCGCTGTCCATCATTACCGCCATGATGTTGCCGCCTACGCTCGTAACCGGCTTTTTTGGCATGAACACGAAGGATCTGCCCCTTCTCGATACCGATGGCGGGGCCTGGATCGCTGGCGGGTTATGTATCTGCGCGAGCGTTCTGGTTTACTGGCTGCTACGAAGGGCTGGTATCTTGTCGCCTTAGCCGCCGTTGAGGGCCGGCCGGCGCGCCGCCATCCTTGCGGACAACAACGCCTGGAAGAAGGCCGTTGAGGCGTTGGAAGCACCAGCTACGGGGTAAGCATCTCTGTGGGATGGAGATTGAGGGGCTTCGGCGTCCGTGTGACCAAGGCCGGTGTCAAGACCTTCATCATCCAGTGCCAAAACGCTGGGGCTATACTCGCTCGGTGACGGCTTCTTGAATCGGCAACGTCATTGCGCGCTCCTTGTTTTCGGATCGATCGCGTCGCGAAGCGCGTCTCCAAGTATGTTCAGGGCGAGTACGGTCAGGAGGATGGCAAGCGAGGGAAAGACAACCAGCCACCAGGCACTCAGGATGTTTTCAAAGCCTTCGCGGATCATCCCGCCCCAGGTTGCGGTCGGCGGCAGAACGCCAAGGCCGATAAATGCCAGTGATGCCTCCGTTCGGATGGCGGACGCCATCCATAGCGAAGCGACAACAACAATGTCGGAGAGGATGTTCGGGAGGATATGCACTCTCATGATCCGGAATGGCGAGAAACCGAGCGACCGGCCTGCCTCAACAAAGTCACGCCGTTTCATGGCGATCGTCGGCGCCCGCGCGACGCGAGCGAACGGAGCGGTTTCCGTGATGGCGATTGCGATGATCAGATTTTCGAAGCTTGCCCCGAGCATGGCAGCAACCATCAATCCCAACAGCAGCGTCGGAAAGGACAGCATCACGTCGACGATACCCATCACGATCTGGTCGAACACGCCGCCGATATAGCCTGCCAGAATTCCAAGTGCCGATCCGACGACCATGGCTATCAACACGGAAAGAAAGCCGATCGATAGTGACACGCGGGCGCCGTAGAGAAGGCGTGAAAGAACATCGCGCCCATAGCTGTCCGTTCCCAGCCAGAACTGGAGCGAGGGCGGGCTCAGCCGGTGGAGAATATTCTGCTTCAATGGATCGTATGGCGCGATAATCGGTGCGAGAACCGCAAGCAGGATGATCAGCGCCAGAAGCCCAATGCCGATCCACGAAAAGCGATTGCGACGCAAAGCCTTCAGAACCGGGTTGGGCTGCCGCGCGGGAAAGGTTTGGGAAATGGTGACGTCGGTCATCGGGCAAGACTCACTCTGGGATCGACGAGGGCGTAAATAAGATCTGTGGTGGTGTTCACGATGATGACGAAGGTTGCGAAGACGACCATCAGTCCTTGAAGCATCGTGTAATCACGGGACTGCAGAGCGCCCAGGATGAGCTTGCCGAGCCCTGGACGAGTAAAGACGATCTCAGTGAGAACGGAATTGCCGATGAGCGTACCAAAATACAGACCCACCACCGTGACGATGGGAATAAGGGCGTTGCCGAGCGCGTGGCGCAAGATGAGGCTGCGGGAGTGAACACCCTTCGCACGGGCAGTACGGATATAGTCCTCACCCATGACATCGAGCATGGAAGAGCGTGTGACGCGCGCGAGGTAAGCCGTCATGATCAGGCCGAGGTTCAGCGCCGGGAGCAATAGATTAAGGAAATGGTCGACCGGGTCGCTGGTGGCGCGGCTCATCACCGGCAGCCACTGTAACCAAACCGCAAATGCGAGAAGCATCAAAATGGCGGAAACGAAACCGGGGAAAGACAGGCCCACGAGAGACAGGATACGGCTGAGATAATCCAGCCACTGGTCACGACGTACGGCGGCGATAACGCCCAGCGGAACGCCGAGCAATGTTCCTACCAGCATTGCCGCAGCGGCGAGTTCGAGTGTGTAGGGGAGAACCAGCGCCACCTCTTCGAGCACTGTACGGCCGCTCACCATTGACCGGCCGAAATTACCAGTCAGCATATCCGACATAAAATGTAAGTATTGGACAGCAATTGGTTGATCGAGGCCGAGTTGAATGCGTAGCGCCTGAAGGGCGGCGTCGCTTGCCCGATCACCGAGCATGGCAACGGCAGCGTCCCCGGGAACCAGTCGAACCAGAACAAACACAAGAGTGAGCATGGCGAGCAATGTCGGGATCGCCAGCAGAAGTCTTCGGATCGCATAACCTATCATGCGGCAATCCTTTCTATGGAGACGCGGCTTGCGCAGAAGGCGTCCAGATTGTGATTTGTGCGACCCTGACAGATCAGGTCAGCGACAACGCGCCCGACGGAGGGTACAAGTTGAAATCCGTGTCCGGAAAAGCCGAAGACATGGATCAGGCCCTCGACCTGGGTGGAAAAGCCGATCACGGGGCGATGGTCGGAAGTCATCGCCTCCATGCCCACCCACGTTCGGACGATCCGTATCCCACGCAGTTCGGGAAAGACCCGCACCGCCGCCCGTGCCGACGCTGCGAGCGCCATGACATCAACGGTGGCGGATTGTCTGTCAGCTGCAAGTCTTCCCTGCGATCCACCCCCGATGAGGAGGGTTCCTTGAGGGGTCTGTTTCAACGAAAGCTTCTTTCCGAGCGATCCTACAACTGGCCGGATTTTCGGAACGGAGCGTTCCGTCACGACCATCATGGAGGTGCGGATCGCGTGTTTCAGCGGATCGCCGGCAAGAGCTGAAACGTGATCGGCCCAGGCCCCAGCCGCATTGACGATGAGCTTCGCCTCGAAAACGCCGCGCGTTGTCTCCACGCGCCAGCCGGTTGGTGATCGGAGCAGCGCCGTTACCAGGCACTCTTCGGTAATCGTAACCCCAGCTTGAACTGCAGCGTCCCGAAAGGCACGGATGGCCTGATGCGGGTCGGCCGAACCGTCACTGGAAACCCACGCTCCGCCAACACAATGCGGGGATAGGCCGGGTAAAAGGCTGCGCATCTCCTCTGGGCTGACAAGCTGCTCGTGATGATAGCCCATGGTCTTGAGCCGATCGATGCGGTTCTTGATCTTCGCCAGAGCCTGTTCGTCCTCGGCAACCTGCAGTTGTCCACAGGCAACGAACCCGCAGTCGTCGCCGACAAGTCCTTTCATGTCGCGCCAAGTTTTGGCAGCCTCTAAGCTGAGAGGTAATTCCGCGACGTCTCGACCGAGCGTGCGAACGCCGGCAGCTGTTGCTCCTGAAGCATGGCGTCCGAGAAAGTGCCGCTCGACGAGTTGCACTCTTGCGCCCTGACGGGCCGCCTGCAGGGCGGCCGAAAGCCCGTGCAGACCACCGCCTATGATCAGGACATCCGGGTTCATTTCGCGGCCTCCGCAGTTTCCAGCGACGCGATTTCCCCAAGTGTGATCGGCTTCAACGGCGGACGTATGTGGAAAAAATTGACACTCTCGATTGGGAGATCGTGAACTTCCGCGAGAAGCGCTTGCACCGTGTAACCGCACTGGCGGCCCTGGCATGGCCCCATCCCGCATCGTGTCGCGGCCTTGACCGCACTGGGATCTGCGGGGCTGTTGCGCGCGGCGGCACGGATGGCGCCGGCAGTGACTTCTTCACAGCGGCACGCGATAACCGCATCGGCAAGCCGATTGCGTGGAGGGGGATACATGGCATCCAGAAATGGCCTTAGCGCGAGAGCCCGATCACGACGCCGGTCGAGATGCGCAACTTGGCGGAGTCGTTCTATCTCGGAAGAAATGCCGAGCCTGCTAGCGATACCGAGAGCTGCGATCTCTCCGGATATGGTGGCGGCCAGCCACCCGCCGATGCCTCCGGCATCGCCGGCGACAAACAGGCCTTCGCGACTTGTCTCTCCCCATCGGTCCAGCTTGGCAGCCAGATATCCCTGTTCCTCGTTCCATCGGTGCGTGCAGTCCAGCGCCAGTGTCTCATGGATGCGCGGTACGACGCCCTCATGAACAAGCAAGACATCAGCTTTGACACGATGGCGCCTTCCATCCGCTTCCCAGGTGAGATGGTCAAGACGCTCATCGCCTTCCGCCCGCAGGTCTGAGAAATGCCGGACCATCATGCCGCTGCGTTTGACGTCGCGAAGCCATCCCAGTCCTTTCAGCAGGCCTCCGAAGTCACGCCAGGCCCGCGGTAACCGGCTCAAGGCCGACAGTGTTGGGGGCGTCGAGGTATCGAGATATCCGGCAATACGCCCCCCCAGGTTCAGAAGCTGGGTTGCATAGAGAAGCGGTAGCGGGCCTGCTCCAGCAATCCAGACCTTGCCTTCGGGCAACATTCCCCCGGATTTGAGAAGGATTTGTGCGGCCCCCACGGTCATAACGCCGGGCAGCGTCCAACCTGAAAACGGCACGGGACGTTCTTGTGCGCCGTTGGCGAGCAATACGGAGCGGGCAGTAAGGCGCCGCGCTTTGCCCTCGGAAGTCAGGAAAACATTCCAGCCTTCCTCGATCTGCCAGACCTGCGTCGAGTGGAGATATTCAGCGCCAGAGGCCCTGAAAGCAGCCGCAAGCGCCTGTCCCTTTTGGTAGTCTTTGCCAAGTGCGGAGAATACCGGGCTTTTGACGTTTCGCTCGGTCCCTCTGAATACCTGCCCGCCCGGCGATGGTTGTTCGTCGATAACGACCACTGAAGCACCGAGTTCGCGCAGACGAACGGCGGCACTCATGCCGGCCGGACCCGCGCCGACGATTGCGACATCGTAGCTCATCGTGAGATATCCCGGGGACCGCGCTGACTCTCGATGCGCATGCCTTGACGAACAGGAACCAGACATCCCTGCGTCGAGGAGACGTCATCGACAATCGCCAGACATTCGAAACACACGCCCATCTGGCAATAGGGAAGCCTGGGTTTTCCGCTGACCGGTGATCTGCGGCCCGCATTTGGAACACGCAGGAGCACGCTGGCGACTGTCTCTCCATCCCAGGCCGGCGTCTCGACTCCGTTGACGAGCACGGTCATGTCAGACGGCGCGCCGTGCCGCTCAAGCAGACTTTTGAACATTGAATCTTCCATTTGAGAACGCGGGAAGGTCGGTCGAGAGCCTCCCGTCAAGCATTGCCGGGGCGACAACAGCGGCGTGCGCGGCCGCTAATGTGACACCTGAATGGCACGTCGCCGCAAAAAGACCGGGGTAGTCTGCGGATTCCGCATAGATCGGAGAACCGTCAGGAGGCATGACCCGAAAGCCGCTCCATTGACGGACCAATCGAGCCGCTGCCAGTGCGGGAATTATTCGTGTAGCCCGAAGCGCAAGCTTCGTGGCCGAGTCCACAGACACGCCACGATCGGTGGCATTTTCTTTCGTTGCGCCGATCATGATGGTGCTATCGGCAGTTTGTCTCAGTCCACTGCCGGGGAAGGGCAGGAGTGGCTGAAGCCGCTCGGTGACGAGGAGTTGACCGCGTTCGGATCTCAAGGGAATTTTGAAGCCGAGTGGCTCGGTGAGGGAAGGCGTTGCGAGACCGGCGGCAACCACGACGCGCGGCGCTGTATAAGTGCCAAGAGCAGCCTTTACTGCAAATCCGCTTGTTCCGGGTCTGATGGCTTCCGCGCTGCTGCGGAAAATGATTTTTCCGCCCAACGCGATAGTGCCCCGCTGCAGGGCAGCAAGAAGCTGCAATGGATTTACGTGGCCATCGGCTTCACAATAACTCGCGCCTACTACCTCGGGGCCGAATGTGACCGCTGGCATCATGCGTTCGAGCTCGCGGCGATCGACCATCCTCGTGTCGTTCTGCGGCACATGATTATGGGTCCGCCTGATAACCGCCATGCGCGCTTCGTATTCAGCATCGCTCAAACAGTAGTTCATGCCGCCAGGTCGGGAGTAATCTACCTGCATCCCGATCATTTCTGTCAATTCGCGAAGGAACTCGGGCCACAGGTCAGCGCTATAGCGGCTTAGTTGATGATACGCAGGTGCATTGGGACCCTTGCCCTGGACCCAGACAAGACCAAAATTGGCACGCGCCGCGCGCATGTCCTGATCTTCTCCATCAAGGACAATGACACTCTGTCCTTTCTTGGCAAAACCATAGGCGAGTGCGGTCCCAACGACAGCTCCCCCAATAACGATAACGTCTGCGTCCACCTTCATCTCCATTGATTATTGCCGAGCTTAGGAAACAGAGGTAGAAAGTCAAAGTCGTTTAATTCGGTAGTGTATTCGCAAAGGTTATGGCGCATGAGAGATCCCAGCCTTAGACAGCTTGAGGCGCTTATGGCTGTCATCGAAGCCGGAACCGTCAGTCGAGCCGCCGAGATCCTCCGGATTTCCCAACCGGCCGCGAGCAAACTCATCCAGGATCTGGAGGCAGATACCGGACTGCAATTGTTTGAGCGTGAGAGCGGGCGACTCGTGCCAACGGGGCGCGGCATGCGTTTATATGAAGAGGTTGAGCGCGTCTTCGGCGGCGTCCACCAGCTTGCTCGCGCCGTGGACGCGATCCGTCGCGAGGAACATGGCCATTTGCTCATTGGCGCCATGCCTGCACTATCCGGCCCGTTCATTACCCGTGTCATAGCAGGTTTCAGAAGGCGGCATCCAGAAGTCTTCATTTCCATTGAGGCTCGCAGCTCACAGTTTTTGACAGATGCTGTCCTGCTTCGTCGTCTTGATTTGGCCCTCGCGATCAGCGGTCTTGAACATTCATCTGTCCAGGTCGATCGCGTGACCAGTCCGTCGGCAGTGGTGGCTCTGCCCCAGGGGCATAACCTTTCCAAAAAGGCAGAGCTGTCTCCGGTGGACCTGAAGGAGGAGCCGTTCATTGCGTACGCGCCCCCAGGAACGATGCGCAGAAAAGTTGACGCCGCCTTCGAGAGGTTCGGGTTGAAACCGAACATCGTCATCGAAGCAACGACCGCTCCGAATGTCGCAGAAATGGTCGCAGCCGGTCTGGGAGTGACCGTCGCCGATCCTCTGGCTCTGGAGCATGTCGCCGGACGGATTGCATCGCGGCCCTTCACGCCGGTCATTGACTTCGACTATGTGCTCATCCGTCCGGTCCGTGCGAGAAACAGCAACCTGGTTGCCGACTTCGTCGAAGAAGTTCATGCCGCGGCCAGAACCCCGAAACTCACGCCATAGAAAAACACCCCGACCGCGGCAACACTTACTCGCTGTCGATCGGAGCAAGTCGGGAAAAGCTGATCAGCGTCTGATCGTTGTCAGTTCGGTAATCGGTGGCGCCAGATTCAAGGAGCCCTCGAGTTCGTAACCGTAGTTCAGCGCCTTGCTGTGGACCCAGACCTGCATAAGGCTGAAGAGGGGCACGCCACATACCTGTTCGAAAATCTTCTTCTGAGCTGAGGACCAGAACTTCAACCGCTCCTCGTCCGTCGTAGCTTTTCGAGCAGCTGTAATATCAGCGTCGCCAGCATTGCAGTGGGCGAAGTTGGTGACCGCGGTCGGCTTTCCGACAGATGCGTCAGAATGGTAGAACTGGCTGAGGTAGCTGTCGGCAACCGGGTAGCGCGCGGCACCATAGAAGACAACGTCACTGAGATCCTTGCGGATCTGCTCTTGATAGGTCGGATGATCAACTATCCGCATCTGAAGGTTGATTCCCGCTTCAGCAAGCTGTGCCTGAATAACTTCCATGATCGGTTGCTGAGCGGAGTTGGATGAGACCACTGCCGAAAGGTTGAGGCCATCCTTGAAACCAGCTTCGGCCAGTAGCTTCTTCGAAGCTTCCGGATCATATTTATAGGTCCAGCTGCAGTCTTCGCCCAGATAGTTGTTTGGAACGACCGAGCAGCCTTTCAAAGCCACCCCCGCTCCAACGAACTGGATAATTTGATCCACATTGATCGCTTGAGCGATGGCCTCACGAACTTTGACGTTGTCGAGCGGTTTGTGGGCCATGTTGATGAAGACGGTGCGATATTCGCCCGGAGAGAAAATATCGACGGTAGAATTTTCCCAGGCTTTCGCTTGATCGACCCAGCGCTGTTCCCGCTTGCCGTTGATAAGATCAAGCTCACCGGATCGGAACGCGAGTTCCCGGCTCGAATCAGAAGGGATGAGATCCACACGGATATCGCCAATTTTCGGTGCCCCGCGGAAGTAGCCAGGGAATGCCTTGAGATAGACCGACTGCTGCGTGACAGCTTTGTCAAACATGAACGGACCGGTCCCGATCGGGTTCGCCTTGAATTTGGCGCCAAGCGCCTCCACGGCTTTTCTGCTGACGATGTTGCCGCCGTGGTAGTTTGCAACCAATCCCAGAAAGCCAGCGACAGGCTGGCTTAGCGTGATGCGGACGGTCAATGGGTCAACGGCTTCGATTGAATTGAAAGCTGCATAATCGCTTGAGTAGGAAGATGTGTCCGGGTTCTTGGCACGTTGCAGCGAGAAGACGACGTCGTCAGCCGTAAGGGTTCCGTAGTCACCATGAAACCTGACGTCCTTCCGAAGCTTGAATGTCCAGACCAGACCGTCCTCGGAGCTTGTCCAGCTTTCCGCAAGATCGGGCTCGATCTTGGCCGGATCGGCGCTACCGGGAGGGAAGCGCACAAGGCCATTGAATACCCAAGACACTATTGATACATCCTGAGTATTGCTCGCCCTGGCAGGGTCGAGGGTGGCAATCTCAGCCGCGTTGACCCCCACTCGAAGCGATGCCGCGCCAGCCACTCCCGGCAACGCGAGACTGATCAGTGCCGATGTCGCAAGTGCCGCGCGTATATTTTTCCCGATTCTGTAATGCATGTCCCACTCCATTGTTTATTTCCCGAGCGAATTAATTGGAGTTTTCTATAAGTGTCAAAGTCGATATTTTGAGGCCTGTATTCTTCTGGGTTATAGTCAGAGTGCCTTTTCTAGCCGGTGATCATGCACGCCTGTCGCCCAGGCAAGCGGATCCGGACGGCCACCTGAGCGTCTGCACATGCTGTGTTTCGCGAGCTAGGTAAAGAAGTGTGGCGTAGAGCCATCGCGCTTCAACGCCTCGGTCAGTCTGATAGGCGGATGCCGACCGCTTAGCAAAAAATTCATAAAATATCATTCTATCAGATATTTAATCGAACGTTAGCCGATTGATGCGGGCAGCGATCACCTATTGATAAGCGCTGTCAATCAATGCGGCTGAATTCCAATTGGTTGCCGTGGCGCCCTGTTCTGTATGGTTTTCTTAATAAAACAAGGATGAGAGGTGGACTTATGCATGCGACCCGCGTGTCACAAATAGGCGTTTTATTACTCCTGGCCGGTCTGTTGACGCTAGCACGTCAGCATAAGTCCCTACGATTTTGGCGAACCTAGAGTAAGCCTGGCGACCTTCTCTTCATCTTACGGGCGCACCGAAAGCCACTCCGACTATCGTCACACAACCATTGCTGGATGAAGCAGGGGCGAACAGAATAATGGATATAAGAATGGCTGAGACAAGGGTGGCAAAGCCAGATCTGACGCTTCCGCTGTTATCCTTGCGCAATCTCTCTGTGCGTTTTGGCGAAAGCAGCGAGCAGGTGGAAGCTGTTTCCGACGTATCGTTTGATGTCGCGCGTTCTTCGACCGTGGGCGTGGTCGGAGAAAGCGGTTCAGGCAAATCGGTGACCTCGCTCGCGATTACGCGCCTGTTCCCCAAGTCCGCCAAAGCCGTCATCGGTGGCGCAATCGAGTTTCGTGGCCGCGACCTCATCACCATGCCGGAAACCGATCTGCGTTCGATACGCGGCGCCGGCATCTCTTACGTGTTTCAGGATCCTCTCTCCGCGTTGAACCCGGTGCGCCGATGTGGCGATCAGGTCGCGGAAGCCATCCGGATACACGAGGGTAGGATTAACCGCGATCATGTGCGCGGCCGGGTCGAGCAACTCTTCGAACGACTCGGGCTGCCGCGGAGCCGGGGGATATTCGACAAATATCCGCACGAACTGTCCGGAGGTATGCGCCAGCGCGTCATGATTGCGATGGCTCTGGCCTGCAAGCCAGCCCTCTTGGTGGCGGACGAGCCGACCACCGCGCTGGACGTGATCGTTCAGAAGCAGATCGTCGATCTCCTTCGCGAGGCCGTGCGCGAGTTCGATACATCGCTGCTTTTTATCAGCCACGATCTCGCACTTGTCTCAAGTCTGGCAGATGAGATCGTCGTCATGCGCCATGGCAAGGTCGTCGAGCATGGCGTGACGGAACAGGTCACGAAAGATCCGGTCGATCCTTACACCCAGCAGCTCTGGAAAGCCACCCCGACCCTGAGGGCGCCCTCGCGGACGGCCCTCAGCACGCGGCGGCCTGAGTCTATCTCAGTCAGCGGTGACCTTCTCATCGTGAGCGGAGTCAAGCATTCCTTCTTTTGGGGCAATGGCGGGAAAACCGCTCCGCTTGCGCTTGATGACGCCTCACTATCCGCACGCGAAGGAGAAACCGTGTGTGTGGTCGGAGAATCCGGCAGTGGAAAATCCACTTTGGCGCGCTGCGTGGCGGGCCTCATTGCACCGCAGAGCGGGAGCATACGGTTCAATGGTCACGAACTCGTAGGCGCCGATGCAAAAGCGTGGCGCGCTGTTCGCCGGGACATCCAGATGGTCTTCCAGGATCCCTACGCGTCACTCAATCCTCGAATGAAGGTCTCGGAGCTGGTTGCTGAGGGCCTCCTGATCAACGGCATTACGACGTCGAAGACCGACCTGCGTCGACGTGCGAGCGAGCTTCTTGAAATGGTTGGCTTGAAAGCCTCTCACGGCGATCGCTACCCACACCAGTTCTCGGGTGGTCAACGGCAACGTATCGCGATCGCCCGGGCGCTCGCGCTTCGACCGAAGCTCCTCATTTGCGACGAACCTGTCACCTCTCTTGATGTCTCGGTAAGGGCGCAGATCGTCCAGTTGCTGATGGATATCCAGGATCGCGAGGGGCTTACCTACCTGTTTATCACCCATGATATCGCCTTGGCGCGGCAGATCGGAGACCGCGTCGTGGTGATGACGCAAGGACGCGTGGTGGAGGCGGGCGAGGCCACCGCCGTCATCGATCGACCGACCCAGGATTATACCAAGGCGCTACTAGCCGCAGTGCCGGAAATGCCGGCGGATTTCAAATTGCAATAGCGATACAGGCATCCATCAACTCGCTTAGGGAGATCTACGGGACCTTCAAAGGCAGCGTTTCAACATTTAAGAAAAGGGGTAGCAGATCATGCCAAGACAAACATGGCTCGCGGCGGCCGGTATTGTGCTTCTTGCGGGAGGTACCGCAACCCAAACTCACGCTCAGGATACGACGTCGGGTGCGGCATGCGGATCAGGGCAGCCCGTCAGCGTAAATCTTCTCTGGCCGACGCAGCCGAACACGCTGGATCCCAATGTCGAAACTCTTGTCATGTTCGCGCAGATCAGCCGAAACATGTTCGACGGGCTTTTTCGGCTCGACGATAACATGCAGCTCCAGCCGGATCTGGCGGTGAGCTACAAGCAGCCTGACAGCCTGACCTATGAGATTGAATTGCGGAAAGACGTTATGTTTCACGATGGATCTGCGTTCACATCAGCAGATGTCGTCGCAACATTCGACCGCATCGTGAACGATCAGAAGCTTGCCTCCAAGCAGCGCAGCTATGTAAGCAACGTGAAATCTGTAACGGCACAAGGCGACCATACGGTCAAATTTGCCCTGAAACAGCCGGACAGTTCGTTTCTCAAGACGCTGGCGACAATCATTTACATCACTCCAGAATCCGCGATCGAGAAAGTCGGGAACGTCGAGTTCGGCAAGAAGCCGGTCGGCACCGGGCCGTTCAAGTTCGAGAGCTGGAATGTCGGAGACAGCGTCGTTCTCGCGGCAAACTGCGACTATCGTGGTGACAAGCCGATACCGAGTAAGGTCGAGTTCCGCTTCATCTCGGAGCCGGCAACACAGATCAGCTCGCTTCAGAGTGGCGAAATCGACATTGCGACACAGGTTACATCCGATCTGACCGCAGCGTTGAAATCTTCAAACGACGTGGCCGTGCAGTCCATCGATGGCAACCAGACATTCTGGCTGAGCATGAATGCGAAAGAAGGTCCGCTCGCCGATCCGAAAGTCCGCCGGGCGCTGAACTACGCGATCGACAAGACTGCGATTGCTGAACAACTTCTCGGCGGCTTTGCGACACCTGTCGGTCAGGTCTATTCGAAAGGTGTCTTTGGCTACACGAAGGCGGTTTCTCCGTATCCGTTCGATCCGGAAAAGGCGAAGCGTCTTCTTGCTGAGGCGGGATATGGCAGCGCAAAACCTCTGAAGCTGGAATTTTATAATTTCCGCGCTGAACTCAATCCTGTCCAGCAGAGCATCGCGTCTTTCCTCGCGGATGTAGGTATCAGCATAACGACGCGGTTTAATCCCAATTACTTCGTCGATACCTGGCAGCCGGGAAAAATGGGCAGGAACCAGCTGATCATTAGATCGAACAACAATCTCTTGATGGATGCTGATTTCGCGCTTGGGCTTGAGCTCGATGGTGCCCGTCGTGGAATGTATTTCAGCTCACCTGAAACGGACGCGAAGATTACCAAAGCCCGTGGTGAAGCCGATTCCAATTCGCGACAGGCTGCCTACGACGATCTTAACAAGACCCTTTATGATCTTGCTCCCGTCACCTTCCTCTATAGCACCGATGCGATCTACGGCGTAAGCAAACAGGTCGATTGGAAGCCCAGGCCTGATGGCGCCATCTACCTCGCCAACGTCACCAAGAAACCATGAAATGAATAAAGGGGAGCGAGTAGTATGCGCAGGCGATTTATGAACCGTCTCATCTTCAGCATCCTCGTGATGCTGGGAGTTTCGGCCATCACGTTTCTGTTGATGTTCCTGGCGGGCGATCCTGCCGCTCTCCTCGCGTCTGAAGATGCAACCGCGGCAGAAATCGAACAGATCCGGCAAGCTCACGGGTTCGATCGACCGATTGTCGTTCAGTACCTGGACTGGTTATGGCACGCCGTTCGCGGAGACCTGGGCGTCTCCTACCAAAGCCAACGCCCTGCGTTGGAACTGATATTCCATGCACTGCCGAACACGCTGTTGTTGATCTTCAGCGCATTGGCGTTGTCTGCCTCGATCGGCGTGATCGTTGGCGTGCTGGCGGCAACGTTTCGCGGCAGCAGATTTGACCGTTCCGTTATCATGGGATCTGTCTTTGTCCAGTCCTTGCCGTCGTTCTGGCTCGGCATCGTCATGATCCTGATATTCAGTGCGACGCTTCGGCTTCTTCCGACATCCGGATTTCGTGGCCCGATATACCTCATCCTGCCCGCAGTGACGCTTGCCACGTTTCAAGTTGGAACCTTCGCTCGAATAGTGCGGTCCTCCATGCTTGAAGTGCTCGATTCCGATTTTGTGCGCACCGCTCGCGCGAAAGGAGCATCGGCCGCGTCCGTCGTCTTTGGCCATGCGCTTCCGAATGCGGCGCTGCCGATTATCACCGTCATAGGACTTGAACTTGGCGGGCTGTACGGCGGAGCTGTCGTTACGGAAACCGTTTTCGGCTGGCCGGGTGTTAACACGCTGGCGCTGTCAGCGATTACCTCCCGCGATATGCCGGTCATTCAGGCTTTTGTGCTCGTCGTCGGCATCTTGGTGGTGATCACCAATCTCCTGATCGACATGCTCTATGCAGTTCTTGATCCTCGTACGAGGGGGGTGAGATAATGGCGGACATTACCTCTTTGCCCCAAGGTCCAAATCCTCAGTCTGCAAAGACGGCTCGACCGATCAATCTGCGGCTCCTCGTTCCGGCTTGCCTGCTGGGAGTGATCGTGGTCGTTGCCTGCCTGGCTCCCTGGATTTCCCCGTATGGTCCCAACTCTCAGGATCTGTCCGCCCGTCTGTTGCCTCCGTTCTGGCAAGCCGGAGGGTCCACCAGGCATCTGCTTGGGACTGACGATCTCGGAAGAGATATACTGACGAGGATCATGTATGGCGCCCGGGTATCTCTCAGCATCGGCGCTATCGCTGTCATCTGCCGCATGGTGTCCGGTGTCATTATCGGCCTCGTGGCCGGTTATTTCGGCGGGCCGATTCTCACGTTTTTCATGCGGCTCGGTGACATTCAGCTGGCTCTGCCGACACTCGTTCTCGCCATCGGCGTGATTGCTGCGCTCGGGCCCAGTACGGCCAACGTCATCCTTGTTTTGGCGATCACCGGGTGGGTGTTGTACGCGCGACTGGTCGTCAGTCAGGTCATCGTTGTGCGGCGGCAGGAATACATCGCCAGCGCACAACTGCTTGGCGCTTCGCACATTCGCATCCTCATCAAGCACCTGCTTCCCAATATTCTCCCCTCGGTCATTGTTTTTGCCAGCCTCGACCTCGGTTTGATGATGCTGACCGAGGGATCGTTGTCTTTCCTCGGGCTGGGCGTTCAACCGCCAGAGCCTTCATGGGGAGGCATGGCTGCAGGAGGCCGCGCCTTGATCAGTACGGCCTGGTGGATCGCTACTCTACCCGGGGCCGCGCTCGTGGTGACGGTCGCGCTTGTCAACGTTCTCGGTGAACAATTGCGTGACCGTCTGGATCCGCGGCTCGACGCGAGCAGAAGTGCGTAGTGCTATCGCTTGAAGCCGCCCGCAACAGGATCTTGAAGGAGGACTATCGTGAACGAGCCGACCGTTATGGCCGAGCTACTGAACCGGATCGGGATGTTTCTGAGTGCTGACTGGGATTCCACGGTACGCCGACGCGCCGAACTGTGTCTCATTGACAGTATCACCTGCTTCTCGGCCGGTCTTGGACTCAAGCATTTCAAGCCAAGCGCGGTCGTCGCGTCGTCGTTGTTTGGCAATGAAAATGCTACCGGAGCAGCAAGCCTCACTCCCTCGACGATTCACACGGCGTATCTCTACGGGCAAGCTGCAAATGCCCTCGATTACGATGACACCCTACTGGGTCACCCCGGTGCGCCAATCATCGGAGCCATCCTGGCCATAGGTGCAAGGGAAAATCTCTCCATGGATCGGCTGCTGCAAGGTGTTGCAGTTGGCTATGAGGCGCATTGGGTACTCGCCGCCGCTGCGACTCCATCGCGGGAAAGGGCAGCTGTCGTGCGCTCCGTCGGTGTCTGGGACACCGTCGCAGCGAGCATAGGAGCCGCGGTGGCGCTAGGGAAAGGTCCCGAATTTCTGGAGACCCTCGTCGGGGTGGCTGTATCTCATTCTCTGCTCCCATATACCGGAAAATGGTACGAACGCCCCGTCCCAGCCCTGAAGAATAATCTTGGCTGGGCTGCGGCTGGCGCCGTCATGTCCCTCGATCTTGTTCAGGCAGGCCAGACTGGTGTTTCGAACGCACTCGACGGACCCACGGGAATGTGGCGAATGGCTGGCTCCGATCAACTGGATCTGACAAAGACGCGCAAGAATCTGCCTGCGGTTTCGCGGGTTGGCTTCAAGCACTTCCCTGCATGCTGGCATCTTCAGGAATATCTGAAGGCTCTTTCTTTGGTCTTGCCAGAATTAGCCGAGGACGAGGAGATCTTGACGATCACAGTAGCAGGTCCAGTCGACGTCGAGAAATTCTGCCAGCAAGAGATACTCGCTTCAGCCGACGTCGCCTTCAGTTTACCGGCAACCTTCAGTCTCTTGATTTCAAATGTCGAGCCGGGCCCGCGCTGGGACGAGGTCGCAAACGATTCTCCTGAACTTCGTTACAAAGCGAGATTCGCTTTCCGCCTTTCTGAAGAGAAATCGATAAAGCTGGAAACGACGAGAGGTCGGGTGGTGATGACTGAAGTAGCAGTAAGCGATCCTTATGATCTGGCGGACCTCGGCCTGGATGAAAGCGGTGTGGTCGCCAAACACGAACGCCTGACTGATCCGCAAACTCGCTCGGCATTGGCTTCAGCTCTCGCAGAAAGTCACCGAGGGGCAGTGGAACTGTATCAAGCTGTCCGCCAGTCGATCGCTCTTGCAGGCACGGACAAAGCATTTGGTTAGTCCGCTTTAGTTGCTGCCCTCAGCACCCGCCCTGCTGTCGCTTTTCGGAGATCGTATCTAACGCCAGGTCGTCCAGAAACTGAGCCCAATCTCATTCCGCGAAATTCCTCGCTTATGTCGGCGCATCCGAATGTGCCGCTGCGATAGTCGTTTGGCGTTTGCGCTCTTCAGGGACCGACTGATCTGAAATGCGTTGGACATCTCGATCAAAGACTATGTTGGTAGTCAGCTGATCAGGTTTGATTTTGATATGCGGATTTATTCGAACAGCAAATCAATGCTGGCGAATTGCAACTTCTCTCGTCAAAAGAGGAAAAGCTAATGTTTCTCCAACGCCAGTAAGGCGCGTCCAATCAGGAGAAGTAGCGGATATGCTTAGGATCGGCGTCGATATCGGTGGCACATTTACTGACTTTTGCGGATGGCGCGAAGGGGAACAGGACATCATCAGCCTGAAAGTTCCATCAACGCCCCCGAACTTCGAAAACGGGTTCAAACAGGGTTTCGAGCGTCTGCTTGAACGCCTCGTTCCAGAAAAGGGTGAGCCGGCGCTTGTCATGCATGGGACGACCGTCAGCACCAATGCCGTGATCGAACGCAAGGGTCCGAAGATCGCATTCTTCGTGACCAAGGGCTACCGCGACCTGCTCGAACTTCAGCGTATGGGCGTTCGTAACCCTCTCAACATATTTGAGAACCGCACAAAGTCGCTGGTTGATCGCGCTATGGTTTTCGAAGTCGATGAGCGGCTACAGCGGGGCGGTGCTGTTGAAACGCCGGTCGATGAGGCGGCGGTCGAGGTCCTTGCACGTCAGGCGGCGAATGCGGGCGCTGCGGGCTTCGCTGTGGCACTCCTCCATAGTTACGCCAATGCTGATCATGAAAAAGCCGTTGGGCGTGTGATCCGACGCATCGTCGGTGAAGACGCCGAAGTTAGTCTCTCGAGCGAAATCTGGCCGCGTATCGGCGAATACGAGCGTGCGATCGTCAGCGTCCTCAATGCTTTCGTCCGGCGACGCATGAATGAATACATTGGCGCAGTCGAAAACTATGTTGCGGACAGGCTTCCGGGATCGCAGCTCTTCGTCACACGGTCGAATGGCGGAGCAATGGCAGCCGCTGAAGCGCGGACATTCCCTGTGCATACCCTCCTGTCCGGCCCGGCCTCGGGGGTCACAGCCGTACAGTATCTCGGTCGGTCGATCGGCGAGCAGAATGTTCTCACCATGGACATGGGTGGGACGAGCACGGATATCTCGCTTGTGCGCGATGGAGAAGCCCACACGTCAACGGCTGCGGAAGTCGGCGATTTCCCCGTCGTCATGCCAGTCACAGGTATCGAGGCGATCGGCGCCGGAGGTGGTTCCATTGCATCCATCGACGGGGGTGTCTTGCGCGTCGGGCCGCAGAGTGCGGGCTCATTCCCCGGCCCGGCATGTTTTGGACGCGGGGGGACCGCGCCGACACTGACGGATGCCTATCTTCTGGCTGGCTACCTGCCGGAAGCGCTCCTCGGAGGAGCCATGCAACTGGATCGAACGGCGGCCGCTAAAGCCATGGCGTCGATCGCCGAAGGTCTTGGTACCGACGTAACAACGGCCGCGGAAATGTGTGTCACGGTTGCCAGCTCGAACATGGTTGCAGGAGTATTGCCGTATCTCGCAAGGCAGGGCGTTGATCCGGAAGAACTCACCTTGCTGGTCTACGGTGGAGCCGGAGCCATTCAGGGCCCTCTACTCGCCGCTGAAATCGGCGTCAACCGCGTCCTGGTTCCAAGCACGCCCTCGGTATTCTGCGCGCTGGGAGGCCTCGTCTCCGAGCTGAGCAACGATACCATGGAGACTGTTCACGGCTTTGACGTGGATGGCGAGGTCATCGCGCAGAAGTTTGCGGTTCTGAAGCAGAAGGCGGCAGAGTGGCTACGCCGTCAGGCGTCGGCTGATCGCCTCGTATCCGAGAACTTCGAATGCTGGGCTGAGATGCGCTATGTGGGACAGTCGTTCCAGGTTGACGTGCGCCTTCCGGATCTCGCGGTGGAGAACAAGGATATGAAGGCGATGCATGATGCATTCCACAGGGAACACGAGCGGATCTACAGCCACGCCGATCCGGCGTCGCCGGTCGAGTTTGTCGACCTGCGCATGCGAGTGCGTGGAGCAATGTCCATTCCCGAACCTGCATCGCCGAAGTCCGTGGTAGCCGGAGAACCGGTGAAGGGCGCGCGGCCGATGCGGTTCCAGGGGCGTGTGTACCCGGAGGTTCGCGTCTACGACAGGGCCGATCTCGGCCTCAACGAGACGGTGCACGGCCCCGCCGTCATCGAGCAGTCCGAAGCCACGATCGTCGTCCCGCCGGACTTCATCGCACGTACAGGCGCCTATGGCGCGATCTTCATGACCCGGAGCTAAGCTATAATGGACGCTGTTCGAACTGCCATTATGAGCAATCGTTTCAATGCAATTGTCGAAGAGGCCTCGGCTGCGGTCTACCGCACCGCTCACACGACTTTTGTGAAGCTGGTTCAGGACTATCAATGCGCTCTCGCCACTCCGGATGGGGACATGTTCGCCTATCCGATGATGTCGGGGGTGAATGTTTTCATAGGCTCTCCTCTTCGTCCCACCCTTGACGCGATCGGTCGCGAAAACCTGAAGCCCGGCGATATCGTCATCACCAATGATCCGTTCAGTACGGATGGCCTTGTGACGCACCTGATGGACGTCACGTTGCTGTATCCGATTTTTCGCGAAGACAAACTTATTGCAGTCGGCTGGTCCTTTGTTCACGCGTCGGACATCGGGGGCGCTGTACCTGGTAGTATTTCTCCTGCATTCACGGAGGTTTTTCAGGAAGGTCTCCGGGTGAGGCCGACAAAGCTTTACGAGGGAGGGGTGCTCAATAAGACGATCAAATCCATCTTCGAGGACAACAGCCGCATTCCGGCGGAGCTTTGGGGCGACATCCAGGCTATGATCTCAGGCCTGAAGAGCATGGATCGACGTATAAACGAGCTCTGCGACCGCTATGGTCGTGATATGGTCGAAGAAGGCATGCGTGACGTCATCGGCTACTCCGAGACAAAAGCCCGCGCCGTGATCCAGAAAATTCCAAAAGGTGTCTATAGTTTTGCTGACTACCTGGAAGGTATCAACGAGGGACAGCTCGCTTACTTCAGCGTTACGCTGACGGTTCGGGATGGTGAGCTGGATGTGGATTTCACCGGAACTGATCCCCAACTTGCCGCGGCCTACAATCTTGTCACCGGCGCCACGACACATCCCTATGTGGTGCAGTGCCTGATCACCTTCATCCTTACGATGGATCCCCTCACTCCTCGCAATTCCGGGATTCTGCGTGCAATCCACGCCCATGCGCCGCGCGGTACAGTTCTAAACGCAGTTTTCCCCGCGTCAGGCGGTTCGCGTGCAGCATCGGCAACACGAGCCTACGACATCATCATGGGGTGCCTCAATCAGGCACTCCCTGGAGGGGTGGGAGCCGCAGGCGCCGGTATGGCAGGTGTCATCGTGGTTTCCGCTCCTGACCCAAGGACCGGTCGTGACCGGGTCAATGTTATCAATACAATTCATGGCGGCGGCGGTGGTCGGCGGATCAGCGATGGCGTTGATGGAACCGAGGTGCGCTACTCGCAACGGATGGTTCCGTCTGAAGTGATCGAAGTCGAGACGCCGATGATCATGCGGGCGATCCGTATTGTTCCCGACAGCAGGCGCGCCGGTCGCTTCGCAAGCGGAGCAGCGCTTGAAATGGAGATGGAAAACACCGCCAACCGCGCGGTTATGACCGTTCGCAACATGAACCGCTTCGTTTTTGCGCCTTGGGGCTTTCGGGGTGGCGAACAGGGGCTTCTCGGAAGGACAGTCGTCAATCCGGGGCGCGCTGACGAGCGATCGATCGGTAAAATCTCTGTCCTGGAGATGGGACGGGACGACGTGGTCAGGATAACGAGCCCGACCGGGGGCGGCTTCGGAAATCCCATGGAACGCGATCTTGGTGCGATATCGACGGAGATCGAGAATGGCATGTTGTCGCGCGAACGAGCGGCCGAAGTCTACGCGGTCGCTTTCGATGCCGAAGGACAGATCGATAAAACAAAAACCGAGGCAAATAGGAAAGAGCGAGGCGAGCCCGATTTGCCCGACTTCAATTTTTGCGCGGAACGTGAACGCCAGGATTACGTCTGGCCCATGGCGGCGCGGCGCAGACTTGCTTCGATGGCGCTTTCGTTCGAACTTCGGATACGTAGTCAGCTTGTCGGTAATGTTCATAAAAGGATGATGAAGGCCGGCACCCCGGTGAATGACGACATATTGCAGAACGCGGTTCGGGAAGAAGCCATACGGCTCGGGGGAAATCGAGTTCTCGCTTCTGATCATTCCGCCCGGAGTTGATGTGGAGCGCGCCAATACGCGCTGCATGGCGAGGGGGTTCACAGGCTGACTGCGAACCCCTTCTGTTCCCACCTACATTTAACACCCGGTGAACGTCCCGCCTGTCGAAAACCCATAACTCTGGCGAATATGCCTTCCAAAACTTCGACTTTGACGGCTATGATGAGACGCTGTCTCGTGGAGGTGGTGAGGGCGGCCTTTGTTTTGAAATGTCAGTGCGGTCGGTGACAGCGCGTCTTCGCAGAAGTCACGAAAGTATGGAGTACGATCATCCGGATATGAGCCAGTCACTTGAACTGTGGAGCATGAAGTGTTTTATCGTGCTGGCCGAAGAGTTGCATTTCGGTCGCGGTGCGAAGCGCCTGAACATGACGCAGCCCACGCTTAGTCAGCAAATCAGGAAGCTTGAAGCCCATTTTGGCGTTCAACTGTTCATTCGCTCAACCCGAAGCGTGGAGCTCACGCCTTCCGGTGAGGTGTTTCTGCCGCTTGCTCGCGAAGCTCTGACCAAGCTCGATGAAGCGGTGCTTCTTTCGAAGCTGGCCGCTGGCGATATGTATCCGGGTGGAGAGCAACTCAAGATAGGCGCAATCAACCCGGCGGTGCACCGATTGCTTCCCCTTATTCTGCGGCGTTTCCGTAAACGTTTCCCAAAGACGCGGCTTGATGTCAGGATATTTGATTCATCCGAGATACTACGCGCTCTCGAGCGTGGCGAGTACGACGTCGGAATCATGAGGCCACCGAGCAATGGCAATGTTATTCGCTACAGGCCGCTCGTGTCGGACAGATTTGTCGCCGTCATCCCAAAACATTCGCCTCTGGCGAGCCGGTCCACTCTCATGCTTTCCGATTTTGTCGGGCATGACGTCTTCACTCTTGACCGGTTTGACCTATCGAGTTTCAAGTCGCTTCACGACCAGATCATCGAAACGGGCATAGTGCCGGATCCCGGAATCAGGGTATCGAATACGACAGCTGCACTGGCGTTGGCGGCCGCGGGTCTCGGGATCACCTTCCTCCCCGAATGGATCGAGGGCATTGTCGGCAGCGACGTTGTTCTGCGGCCCGTGGAAGATTTAGGCCAGGAAATCTCCATAGGTATCGCCTGGCGGGCGGACAATCCCATGCCAGGAATATTGCCATTTGTGGAATATGCGGAACTTGTCGCGCGGCCCTCCTGACACTCAATAAATGCAGGCAACAGCATTGGTCCGACAGATTGATCTACGGCAAATTTAAGCGTTCGGACAACGCAGATGCGCTGACTTTGGCCACCTGAGAATTCATGCGGAAAGCGGGTTGCCATGTCAGTCCGCAGTCTCTTCGATTGCCGGACGAATGGTTTCTTGCTCCAGGAATGCGCGTTTGTCCGCGCCCCGCGTCACGGCCTCACGGTATGGCTACCAAAGGTCGACGGGCCGGAGAGCACGCGACGGAGCATCACCTTCACGGACGAGCGATTGCGACAGGAGTGGGTGAGATCGGCGCAAGCCGCGTATCGCGCCCTCAGCGGTACGGACGGTGAGTGGATGCCATGCTATCCTGAAGCCAGGGAGCGACGCGCCGTGACTTTCGCCGCTGCCGCTATGCGTATCAGCAATCGCGAGAGGAGCGCAAACGACGATAGCCCCGGCGAATACGAGGGCGTCCGACGCTTCCTCGGCGAAGTGGTGAGCTAAGAGCTCCGTTTCCGCGCGTTTCCGGAGCGCTGAAAAGAGAAAAGCCCGCCTAGGCGGGCCTACTCTAACTTACCGATGTTCTTGAAAAAACTGGAGCGGGCGAAGGGATTCGAACCCTCGACCCCAACCTTGGCAAGGTTGTGCTCTACCCCTGAGCTACACCCGCATCCATCTGGCGACCGCTGCTGCGGCGCCGATGGGTGCTTCATGCCGTAAAGCTGGACGGAATGCAAGAGGCTATCGCAGAGATTTCTGAAGATGGTGATTTGTCCCCAGGGAAGCCTTGCGAAGAGGCGTCGAGGGCGAGAAATTCAGCGGCAGTCGCTAAAAAGTGCGTCCTTGATGGCGTTCCAGCTTGCGGCGTCGGACGCGCAGATCAGCCCACCGCCGTGCAGCGTCGGGCGATAGGCGGAGCCGTCGAACCGCGCGGAATATCCCCCTGCCTCGCGATGCAGGAGCCAGCCGGGCGCGTGATCCCAGGGCATCAGTTTCGCATAGACCGCGAAATCACAATGGCCGCCGGCCAGCAGCCGATATTCGTGGGCCGCACAACGGTAGCTGCTCGTCACGGCGAAGCGCGGCAGATTGGCGGTTGCCCGCGAGCGCTCCGGCTCGGGAAGATAGGCCCAGGAGACGAGCCCGTTCATATCGTCGATCGGCACAGGCGCGGCGACACGCAGATCGACGCGCCGACCATCGCGATGTTCCACCCAGGCCCCCTCGCCACGCAGGGCACAGGCAAAGTCATTCATCACGGGATCGTGGATGATGGCGCCGACGACTTCGCCCCGTTCGATCGCCGCGACCATGACGCCGAAAAGCGGGAGGCCTGAGGCGAAGTTCTTGGTGCCGTCGATCGGATCAAGCACGAAGGCGAGCTCAGCGCCGCCGATGCGATCAAGCAAGCTCGGATCCGCCGCCGTGCTCTCTTCTCCAACGATTACGGCCGTTGGGAAAAGTTTATTGAGCGCGGGCGTGATGGCGCGTTCCGCAGCCTCATCCACATCTGTCACGAGGTCGTGGATCGAGGATTTCGCACGGATGGCGCCGTCGTCCAGATTCTGAAAACGCGGCAGGATGAGAGACTGCGATACGTCCCGCAAGACCTCTGCGACCGAGAGCAGATTTTGAAGTGAAAACATGCGCTAAGACCTCGGTTGCGTGATTGTCTGTGGCACTGCGCCTCTGATTGCCTGCTTTAAGCAAGGGCGAATTAAAGCTGCAAGTGGGCCATCAGTGGCAGCTTGCGCTCTCGCAAGACTGTCTCACAAGACTTTTCCAGGAGCCTTGGCTTTTCCAGGAGCCTAGCTTTTCCAAGAATCGTACTTTTCCAAAGGCCTCTTGCGCCTTCCAGTCGTGCCTGTCAACGCACCATGAAGGTCCCGCTTGGCTCGGGTTGCGCAGAAAATATTTCAAGTTTAAATTATCAAGTCGGCACGGGAGGTCATTAGACCTGCGGGCGTGAACTGGTCGGCGTATATCGCGGCCGGCAGGGGTATCGAGGGAGCGGCAAGAGCGCGATGACGGACAAGATCAACGGACATTCCGATGGGGTAGCGACGGCGCCTGTCGAAAGCGGCCCCGTGCACACCGTTCTTCAGCCCGCTGGCTGGCCGCGCCCGAAGGGCTATGCCAACGGCATGATGGCCGAAGGGCGCGTCGTGGTGACGGGTGGCATCGTCGGTTGGGACGCCGAAGGGCGCTTTCCGGAAGGCTTTGTTGCGCAGGCCCGTCAGACCTTCGCCAATATCGCGGCGATCCTCGCGGAAGCGGGGGCCGGCCCCGAGCATCTGGTGCGCCTCACTTGGTATGTGACCGACATCGACGCGTATCTCGCCGACGGCCGCGCCCTTGGGGCGGCTTATCGGGAGTTCTTTGGCCGCAATTTCCCCGCCATGGCGACCGTGCAGGTTGTCCGGCTGGTGGAGCCCGAAGCGCTGGTCGAGATCGAGGCGACCGCCGTCCTTCCCTGACGCCTGTCTCGCCCTCACGGCTTTCTGGACGGTTTCGTCTCAAGGCATCTGGACCGCGCGATTGGCCGATGACAGCCGTGCCCGCATGACGCGCGGCTGTCTCCGCCTTGTGCCGGCCCCTGATCGGAAGCGCGCCGGCATTGCGTGTCGGGAGGGCCGGGACGAAACCCGGCCATGGTGGGGAAGGCCATATCAGGCAAGGCCCAGGCCCCTACCAGCGGATAGGATTTGAACAGGGCCTACCCCTGAATAGCTCGGCGTGTGAGCCGCCGCGCAGGGGTGACGCCTTCGGCGGGGCGATGATTCGTCATAGCCCTCGCACGCCTTCCGCTCCTGCCATGCGATCGGTTGCATGAAGTGCCTGGATGGCATGACAAGATGGCGTCTTTCCATGAAACGAAGCGCTATCGCAGGGGGCGGACTCCCTCACGGAAACCACTTTATTTGCTGGAGAAAATGTGGCGCCACCGTAGCGTTTTGGCCTTGGTTCATTTTATGCAATCGGTTTCATTGACCTTTGCCGCGGAATAGAGCGAAATAGCATGGCCAACCCGAATGTGCAGGGCTCATCGAAGAGCGGCCGCGGGCGGCGTTCGAGGGGCGCACAGGTGGAGGTTCAGGACGATGGCAGAGGTATTGAAAGCCGGCGTGGCACAACCGGAACTTGCGCGTCTGATACCTCCATGGCCGCCAAAGCCGTCGGCGGAGGTCGAGGGCCGCATGCTTGAAGTCGTGCGTTCGGGCCTGTGGGGCAGCACGCAAGGGCATGTCGTGGAAGCGCTCGGCAGACGGCTCGCGGCCTTGCACGGCGTGCGCGCGGCCACCTGCTGCACCAATGGCACGATCGCCATCGCACTTGCGTTGAAGGCAGCGGGCGTGCGCGCCGGCGACGAAGTCATCGTGCCCGCCTATACCTTCCTTGCGACGGCGAGCGCCCCGTTGCTTCTCGGCGCCATCCCCGTCTTTGCCGAGATCGATCCCGCCACGCTGATGATCGATCCGGACGACGTGCGGCGGAAGGTCGGCGCCAGGACGCGTGCCGTCATTCCCGTGCATCTCGCAGGCGCGGTGGCGGAGGCTCATGCCATCAGGCAACAGCTTGCCGGATCGGGCATCGTCGTGATCGAGGACGCCGCCCAGGCGATCGACGCCACGCATGTTGACGGCCGCGTCGGCACGCTCGGCGACATGGCGACGCTAAGCTTCCAGACCAGCAAGAATGTCGCGGCGGGCGAGGGCGGAGCCGTACTCACAGATAACGCCGAGCTCGGCGATATCATCTGGTCACTGCACAACGCCGGCCGCAGCCGTGGCGGTGGCTGGTATCAGCACGACCGCGTCGGCTGGAACCTGCGCATGACCGAGATGCAGGGCGTGCTAGCCGATGCGATGCTCGACACGCTCAACGAGATGGATGCGGCGCGTGCTGCGGGCTGGAAGAGCCTCGCCGGCTTGGCGCAAGCCGAGGGCCTGCCGGTCCAGGTCGTGGATCCCGCGCGTACCACCCGGCATGCGCGTCATCTGATGCCCTGGCAGCTCGCGACGGCCCGCCGCGACAAGACGTTGCGCGATGCCGTCGTGGCCGCGCTGCAGGAGGCCGGCATTCCGGCAAGCGCCGGTTACCCGCCGATCAATCGCATGCCAGCCATCCGAGCCGAGGTCGCCGCGCTCGGCGGCCGGCCGGTGGATGATCTGCCCGTCACGGAAGAAACCGCCGCGCAAAGCTGGTGGCTGCCGCAGAACGTCCTGCTCGCCGATGAAGTGGTGCATGCGGCGGTCATCGCGGCCATGGCGAAGGCGTTGGGTTAAAGGGAAGGGCGAGGGGATGCCGGATCTCAAGGTTGGATTGATCGGCCCGGGTGCGATTGGCCAGACACATGCGCGCGCCATTGCGGAGATCGAAAGCCTGCGGCTTGCGGCTGTGGCCGGCGGTGCGCCCGAGGACGCTGCCGCGCTTGCTGGCGGCGAGGCAGCGCAATGGTTCGCGACAGCGGAGGCGATGATCGATGGTGCCGATCTCGATATCGTCGTCATCGCGACACCGAGCGGCGCGCATTACGCGCCGGCGGCCCAGGCTATCGCGACCGGGCGGCATGTGCTCGTCGAGAAGCCGTTGTGCGTGGACTGGGAGGAAGCGGCCCGGCTCGTCGTGCAGGGCGAACAGGCCGGGCTCACCTGTGGCGTCGTCTCGCAGCGGCGGCTCGAGCCGCAGCATGTCTATATCCATGATGCCCTGCGCGCGGGGCGGCTCGGCGCGCCCCGGCTGATCGAGGCGGATGTGCATTGGTGGCGCTCGCCGGAGTACTATCGCGAGAAGTCGTGGCGCGCCGAGATCGGCCATGGCGGTGGCTCGCTGTTCAACCAGGGCGTTCACAGCCTTGACCTGATGCTCTGGCTGTTCGGCCCGGTGGTGCGCGTGCAAGGGCTCGCGACGACACTGGGCCACGACCTGCCCATCGAGGACACGACGGCGGCGATCCTGACCTTCGCCAGCGGCGCCATCGGCACGCTCGTCACCACGACGGCGACGCCGCCGGGCCACCCCGCCGGTCTGCGCATGTTTACGGATCGTGGGGCCTTCACGGTGGAGCACGCAAGCGTCGTGCGCTGGGATTTCACGGATGTGCCGGCGCCGGGCGCAAGCTCCGGCATTGCGAGCGGTGCCGCCAATCCGGGTGATATCGGCATCGCCGGCCATGTGCAGCAATGGCAGGATTTCATCGCCGCCATCCACGAGCGGCGCGCGCCGGCCGTGAGTTTCCGCGACGGTTTCGAGGCCGTTCGGGTGGCAAGCGCCATCTACCGTTCGTCGGAGGAAGGACGCGCGGTTTCGACCGATGAATTTCCCGTCGGCGCGGAGGGATAAGCCATGGCAAGGCGTATTGAAATCGCGGTCATCGGCGCGGCGCACCAGCATGTGGACTATGTGCTCGATGAGGTCGCCCGCCGCGAAGACGTCGGCATCGCTGCCGTCGTCGAACATGATCCGGCGCGCCGTGCGACCCTTGAGCAGCGCACCGGGGCGCCCGGCTACGCCGATGTGGAGGCGATGCTCGAGCGGCACCGCGTCGATGCGGCTTCCGTGGTGACGGAATTCGGCGCGCGCGCCGGCATCGTCGCGACACTCGCCCAACGCGGGATCTTCGCCATCGTCGACAAGCCGCTTGCGGTCACGCGTGCCGGGCTTGATGCGCTGGAGGCAGCTCTTGCCGGGCGGCCGCTTGTCGCGTTGATGCTGGAGAAGCGCTTCTATCCGGTCACGCTGGCGCTGCGCGGCCTCATCGCCGATGGCGTTATCGGCGAGATCGTCACGATCCATGCCACCGGCCCGCACAAGTTCCATGCCGCGCGGCGTCCGGACTGGATGTTCGACGCCGGACAATATGGCGGCATCCTCGCCGATCTCACCGTGCACGATATCGATCTCGCCTTGTGGCTCGTCGGCGGCACGCGGGGCAAGGTCTCGGGCTGGGTGTCGGCCATCGACGCGCCGGGTGTCGGGGCCCTGCCGGGCGAGCGGCACTTTGCCGGCGCTGGACGCGCGGTCCTCACCGTCAAGGGAGGACCTCAGATCGCCATCGAGGTCGACTGGTTGCAGCCGGAGGCCTCGCCCCGTCATGGGGATTACGCCATGCGCATCACCGGCACCCGTGGCCGGGCGGATGTGCTCTTCGCCGAGGACAAGCTCCTGGTCGAAACCCATGATACGCCCTTGCGCGAGTGGCCGTTGCCACCCGGTGAACCGCCGGCGCGTTTCGCGCTCGACCATCTGACCAAGGGCGAGCCGCTCGCCGTGCCGACGGCCGACGCGTTGCGCGCGACGCGCATCGCCATCCTCGCGCAGGAGAGCGCGGCCGCCGGGGGCAAGGCGCTGGAGTGGGCGTGAATGCGGCTGTCAGCGCGGTTTCACTGCGTCATCCATGAGGCCTCGGCCTTGATCGGACGCAGTTAGGCCGGCGATGTTCATGGATCCCTTCCCGGCGGCGTGTAGCGCCGGGAAAGAGGATCCAGAGCGACCGTCATGTTGACGCGCATCCGTCAGACCAGCGTCAGCGCAGCCTCTGCCAGAGCTTCCGCGGTGCCGGGCGCGAAAGGACCGGGCGTACCATAGGGACGCCAGGCGATATCGACTTCATAGCCGCCATCGGGGATGGCGGTGAGGGGAGGGATATAGCCTGGATTGGTATAGGCATAGCCGACGACCAACGCTCCCGGGACCTTCTCCTGCAAGGCCAGCGCCTGATCGACGAAGACCTCGCCGGGCAGGAAAAAGGCCGTGAAATCGCCCAGCCGGAGCGCGCCCACAGTCAGGGTGGTGCCGGCGTGTTCATGTGTCAGCCAGTCGCGGTCGATCTGCGCCATGGCTTTCTCGCCAAAGCTCGCGGCGGGGTTCGCCAAGACCTGGGACGCATCATGGGCGATCCGGACACGCATGGAGGTCTCGACGGCGGTGAAAGCGGCGGTCTGTGACGTCTCGCCATAGGCGAGCGTCTCCACGGGCCGGCCCTTCAACCCGTGCAAACCGGGCGCGACCGTATCTGCCAGCAGGGTCCCGATCCGCTCAGCTTCTTCGGGCGTACGTTTGGACATCCCGCTCTGGCGGATCGAATCCATCGTCTTGTGGCCGGTATTGATCTGTCCACAGCAGCCTGTCGTGTACAACACCGGTGCGGACAGAAGATCCTCCAGCCGGCGGCGTGCGGCGCCGGGAAAATCCGCGCTGTAGCGAAGATTGTCCGGCCCGAGCACGACGGGATGGCAGGCGAAGTTCATCCAGACTGCGCCGAGCGCGCCATCCTCCGTGCAGAAGGCCACCGCATCGGCGTTGTGATCGACGGGGCCATCGTCGAGGCGGCGGTTATGGGCGATGCCGGGCACAGGCACTTTGATTGCGTCAATGCGGCCCGGCTGCAGCGCGGCGGTGGCCTCTCGCAGGAGGTCGACGGTCGTCGCGACGAGGCGGTCCGCATAGGCCGGATCGGCATGGCCGAGCATGGAGCGGGCGAGCACAGGCGGGCCGGCGTGGGTGTGGGTGGCGCAAGGCACGAGATCGAGATCGGCAGGGAGATGTGAAGCGAGCCGGGCTCGGAAATCTTCCGGCACGCCGATGAGGTCAAAGGCGAGGATGGCGACGCGCCTCCCGGCCACTTCCACAAGAAGGAGCCGGGCCGTCAGCGGATCGAGCGTGCCGGTGGCAAGCCCCGCGCGACTTGCGAACCCTGAGAGTTCGGTAGGTGCCGCGGGCGTAATCTCTCGCCTGGCAAAGGCAAAACGCATGGCAAACCCTCCGCTATTCCTTCAGCCCGCTCGATGCCACGCCCTGCACGAAATTGCGGCGCATGAAGGCGAAGAACAGGATGCTGGGCAGGAGAGCAAGCGCCGCAGCGGCGCTGAGCCGGCCGAGATCGACGGTGAAGCCCGTCTGGAACAGCGCGAGCCCGACTTCCAGCGTGTAACTTTCCTTGGTGGCTGTGATGATCATCGGCCAGGTGAACGCCGTCCAGGACTGGAAGAAGGCGAGCACCGCGAGCGTCCCCAGCGGGCCACGCATGAGCGGCACGACGATTCTCAGGAAGATCCAGCCCTCGCTCGCCCCGTCGATGCGGGCTGCCTCGATCAGTTCGTCCGGAATTGACGCGATGACATACTGGCGGATGAGGAAGATGCCGAAGCTCATCACGAGATAGCCGATGAGCAAACCCCACAGCGAATTCAGAAGGCCGAGCTGCTGCACCCCGAGGTAGAGCGGGATCATATAGACCTCGAACGGGATGATGGCCGTCGCGAGGATCATGCCGAAGATGATGTGCACACCGGGAAACCGGAATTTGCCGAGCACATAGCCCGACACCGCCGAGGTCGTGACGATGGCTACGGTCGACAGGACCGCGAAGAGGAAGGTATTGCCGATCCAGCGCAGAAGAGGCGTTTCGGCAAGAACCGATGTGATGTTCTCCAGTGTCGCTTGACGCGGAATGATGGTGGGTGGCCACTGCAGCAGTTCCTGCGGCGATTTGAAGGCGTTCGACACCAGGAACACCAGCGGCAGCAGCATCAGGATGCAGAAGACGATCAGGATGACGTCGATCACGCCGTTCAGGACGCGCTCGCCTGTCGTCGCGCTTGGGCCGGCCTCGGCGGCGGGGAGGGACCTGTCGCTCATGGGCGGCCCTTTTCGCGGAAGACTCTGAACTGGATGGCGGTGAGGGCGAGCACGATGGCGAGCAGGATGACCGCCTCGGCGGCGGCATAGCCCACGCGATAGTTGCGGAAGCTGTTCTCTAGCATGTCGAGCACCAGCACGCGGACCAACCGGCCCGGCGCGCCTTGCGAATCCGATGCCAGAACGAAAACCTGCGCGTAGATGTTGAAGGCCGCGATCAGCGTGATCACCGAAACATAGAGAAGGACCGGCTTGAGCTGCGGTATGGAAATGTGCCGAAAGCATTGCAGCGCCGAGGCGCCGTCAAGCCGCGCCGCCTCGTAGAGCGACTGGGGAATGTTCTTGAAGCCGACGAGGAAGATGAGGACGGCATAACCCAGCGCTTGCCATGAGCACAGAACGATGACGCAGATGATGGCGAGCACGGGGTCGAAAAGCCAGGCCTGCGGCGGCAGCCCGAAAAAGCCGAGGAGGGTATTGAGAGGGCCAAGACGCGCGTCGAATATCCATTTCCAGGCCATGGCCGCGGGCACGAGCGAGACGACGTGCGGAATGAAGATCGACGTCTCGTAAAAGCCCGCGAAACGCGACCGTGTGCGGTGGTGGATGAGCGCGGCAAGGACAAGGCCAAGCGGCACCGTGATGGCCAGCACGCCGAAGGCGATGATCGTGGTGTTGCGCAACGCCTCGAGAAAGAGGGAGTCCGTGAAGAGTTCCCGGAAGTTGTCTAGCCCGATGAAGGGCTTGCGGCGTGAGATCAGGTTCCACTGGAACAGGCTGAGACGCAACGTCTCGATAATGGGGATGAAACGGACGAGCGTATAGATGATGAGCGCGGGCAGGAGCGCCAGGATGGCGAAAGTAAAGCCCTTGCGATGCCAGGTACCGGCCAGTTCCCGCACGCCTTCTCTCCGCATTCGGGACCAAGAAAATTCGCCGGTGTGTTCCGGGGGAGAAGAAACACACCGGCGATGCGCTGAAGGCACGTGTTGCGCGACGCCGGATTACGGCGTGGCGAGCAGGCCTTCGCGCTTCAAGATGGTATCGACCTCCGCCGCCGCTTCCTTGAGGAAGGCGTCGATGGCCGCGTCGCTCTGGAGCTTCGGATTGGTATAGCCGTCCACGAGGCGCGCCGCGACGCGGGTCAGGATCTCGCTGGCCGGTGCGATGGCGGGCAGGGAGAAGAACTTGTAGTCACTGGGGAAATTGACGAAGGCGCCGAAGGCGGGCGTCTTTGCGATGATGGCGGAGTAATCGACATCCTTCCGGTTCGGCAACCAGCCGATGTTGTCGAGAAGCCACTGCAGGTTTTCCGGCTCGTTCGCCTGGAGGACGTATTCCCAAGCGAGGTCGGCCTTCTTGCCCGGCTTCGTCGGCACATAGAGATTGACCGGGATGACGATGGAGCCGCGCGGCAGCGGCGCGGTGGCATATTTCAGATTGGGCGACTTCTTGGCGATGTCGCCGATCACCCAGGATTCGCGGATGAACATGGCCGTCTGCTCAAGCTCGAAAGCTTCCGCATCCGCCTTCATCTCCGGCGATACGGTCTTCAGGACCTGAACATTCTCGACATACTGCTTGAAAGCCTTGCGACCGGCCTCGTTGGCGAAGGCGGCCTTCCATTTGCCGTCTTTCTCCTCGAGCAGATTGCCGCCGAACTGGAACAGGTTGATCCAGAACTTCTCGGCCACGCCCTGGCCGCCGCCCGACAGGCGCAGGCTCCAGCCGCTGACCGTCGGCTTGCCCTGCGCATCGCGCTGCGTCAGCTTTTCGGCGTAAGGGGTGTAGTCTTCCATGGTCTTCGGCGCGCCGGAGAGGCCCGCTTTCGCGTACATGTCGGTGTTGTAGTAGAGCGCGGTCTGTCCGCGGAACAGCGGCACACCGTAGATCTTGTCCTCGAAGGTGACGCTGTCCTGGAAGAACTTGTCGAAATGCTTGCCGTCCTTGACGAACTTCACGACATTGTCCGGCGCTGCGGGAACAAGGCCGCCTTCCAGATAGCGGGTCGCCTCGACCTCCATCTCGATCACGTCGGCAGCCGCCCCTGAAGGCAGCGCGAGTGCATTGCGCTTTTCATGTTCGCGCAGTGCGATCAGTTCGACGCTGACTTCCAGATCCGGATATTTCTTCTTCAGCTGTTCGCCGACGCGCTTGTAGAACGGTTCCATCTCGGGCCAGCCGCCCCAGATCGTGAGCTTCTCGGCCTGGGCGGGCAGCATGGACGCAAAGAACGCCGCCGCTGTGATGGCAAGGATGGGCCGCTTCCGTGCGGGCTTACCGGATGTCGAACCTGCGAATGTCATGATCGGATCCCCTCTGACGCTGGCGCTCTGGATCGCCTCTCCTGAAAAAGTGTCGTGCAACCGGTTGCGTGTCAAGCGGCGTTCGTCGATCGCCGGCACGAAGACCGATCAGGAGACGGCGACCGGCCCTGTCGTTCCGCGCACGACGAGATGGGACTCAAGCACATAGCGGACGTCGCGCATGGCTTTGACCTTCAAAAGATCCATGAGCAGGTCGGCCGCGACCTGGCCCGCCTCCTTGCAACGCGCGGAGACGGTCGTGAGCGGGGGATAGGTGGTCGCTCCGAGCACGTCATCGCAGCCGACGACGCTGAACTGGCCGGGCACGTCGATGCCGCGTTCGGCCAGGCCCGCGAGAAGCCCCTGCGCGACGAGATCGTCAAAGGCTAGCGCGGCCGTGGCCTTGGAGGCCAGAATCTGCCCCGTTGCCGCGTAGCCGGTCTCATGTGTCGGAGGGCGCGCCGGGATGGCGATGATCTCGACTCCACGCTTGGCCGCCTCCCGGCGCAAAGCGAGGCGGCGCTGCTGGTTGGACCACGAGGCCGATGGTCCGCTGACATAGACGATGCGGCGATGGCCATGGTCGATGAGGTGTGCGAGCGCGGCCGTGATGCCCGTCGCGCTGTCGATGAGTACCCTCGGAATGCCGGCGACGTCGCGATTGACGAGCACGATCGGCCGTCGTTCGGCGTAGAGCCGGATACGCTCTTCATCGAGACGCGAGGACACGAGGATCATTCCCTCGACCTGACTGGTGAAACGGCCGACAAGGACGTCCTCACGCGCCGCCAGTTCGTCGGAATTGCCGAGGAAAACGCAGAAGCCGGCTTCGTCGGCGCGCAATTGCGCGGCCCTGATCAGCGGGGGGAAGAAGGGATTGGCGACATCGGGAACGATGAGCGCCAGATTGCCGTGCCGGCCGGTGCTCAGCGCGCGCGCAACCTGATTCGGGACATAGCCGACGTCCCGGGCAATGGCCTTGACCCGCTGGACAGTGGCTTCGCTCAACATTTCCGGCCGGGTGAAGGCGCGTGAAACGGTGGCGCGCGAAACGCCCGCCAAGGCTGCCACTTGATCGATGGTGGGTACGCGCCGCCGGGATGTTTCGTCGTCCATCAAGCCTTTTCCCGCACCCGACTGTTCTCGAAATATCTGATCATACGAAGAGACTAGCGGAAAATCGCCTTGCTGACGAACGCGGCATAGGGGCGAGGGGGTGAACTTCGGTGGCTTGACATGCAATCGGTTGCATAGGAGTTTCATAAGCCGGCGGTGGATGCGCGACCTCCCGGGGCACGCGAACCGGCATGCCGTCACCCTTGGCGGCGGCGGGTGAATGATGAGGTCGAGAGGGAAGGCCTGATGGAATCAGTTGCAGGACAGCAAGCTGTGCGGCCGGTCGTTCTGTCCTTTGACACGCGGCCGGAGATGGGACGCGCCGCCGCGGCTGACGTTGCCACCGAGCTCCGTTCGCGATTGGCAAGGCAGGCCGGTGTGCGCATGGTCTTTGCCGCCGCCGTCAGCCAGAGCGACATGTTGCAGTCCCTGATCGCGGAGCCGGGCATCGACTGGCGACGGGTCACGGCTTTCCATATGGACGAATATCTCGACCTGCCCGCAGACGCGCCCCAGCGTTTCGGGAGCTGGTTGCGTCGCGCGATTTTCGATCGGTTGCCCTTTGCCGCCGTCCACCTGATCGACCCCGGTACGGACGCCGACGCGGCGGTGGCGGCTTACGCGGCAAGCCTCGCGGCGGCACCGATCGACATTGTCTGCCTCGGCATAGGCGTCAACGGACATCTTGCGTTCAACGATCCGCCGGTTGCTGATTTCGCGGACCCGCAAGCGGTCAAGATCGTCACGCTCGACGATGTGTGCCGCCAGCAGCAGGTCGATGATGGCGCCTTCGCGACGATTGCGGATGTGCCCCGGCGCGCCGTGACCCTCACGGTCCCGCGCCTCCTCGATGCCGGCCGCCTGTTTTGCGTGGTGCCTGGCGCGGCCAAACGCGAGGCTGTCGAACGCGCTCTTGAGGGCCCTTTGGATACGGCGTGCCCGGCGAGCGCATTGCGCCTGCATCCGGATTGCCGGCTTTATCTGGACGCGGAATCGGACCCGCGCCGCCAAGATTGATCGCGCTTCACCACCCGAAGCTTTCTTGGCCGGGCTCGTCCCGGTCACATCGATGACGGACCCGCGCCATGATCTTAGGCGTGTGAGCCCCCGGCAGGCAGGACCACGACCTTGGTGCCGACAGGCACACGCTGATAAAGATCGATCGCGTCCTGGTTGATCATGCGGATGCAACCTGACGATACGTTCTTGCCGATTGTCCATGGCTCCAAAGTGCCGTGGATGCGATAGAGCGTGTCCTTGTTGCCTTGCCACAGATACATGGCGCGGGCGCCGAGTGGATTGCGCGGTCCGCCGGCCACACCGAGGCCGCTCTGCAGCTGGCTCGCGACTTTCTTCAGCTCGGGCTGGCGCTGGATCATCTCCTTCGGCGGATACCAGTCCGGCCATTCCTGCTTGGAATTGATGGTCGCCGCGCCGGACCAGCCGAAACCCTCGCGACCGACGCCGACGCCGTAGCGCATCGCCCGCCCGTTCTCCTGGACGAGATAGAGGTAGCGCTGGCGCGGATCGACCACGATCGTGCCCGGCTGTTCGGTCGTGGAATAGGCCACCGAGCGACGCAGGTACGCGGGGTTGATCTCGGAGAGATTGACGGCATGGATGGGGAAACGCTCTCCATCCACAGGGCCGTAGTACGAGGCGACCTGCCCATCGGACGCCGGCAGGTCCGCCGGAGGCGGGATCTCGCGATCGGCGATGCGTCGCCCGGCACCGGGACCTGGGCCTGCCTGTTCCGGATTCGGGCTCACGCAGCCGCTGAGGCCAAGGCCGGTGATGCCGGCCGCAAGACCGGAGACGAAGCTGCGGCGTTTCAACTCGATCATGGACTTATCGCACTCCCAACGCACTGTTCGCAGTCTAGGGTCTCGAAGTTATATGAGGCGATGCACTTCAGTCGTTTGAACGCAAGCCGGTTTCAAAAGCCGCGCTTCATATCGCAGGTCCGCAGTTGAAGCGGACGGGCGGAAATGGTGCGCAGGTTATAGTCTAGCTCAAACTTGTTCAGCCGGATACCGGCCAGCGCATGGTCTGCGTCATCGAGCTTGAAGTAACGTTAGCGGGATGGTGGAGTTTTAGTTGCACCTGCATCTGACAGATGTGGCGTGGGATTCTCTCGGATCATCAGTCGCTTGATGTAATAATATATTGATTTTCAATAATTTTCCCATTTGTATCGGCTGGCGCCAAGGCCCATGGACGGGATGAGAGCCGCTGATGGTTCCCCGCACCCCTTATCAGTATTGGTGCTTGCTTCAACGCTTCGTGAAGAAAGTCATCAGCACTTTCTCCTTCTCGCCAAGCAGACACAGAAAAGTATGGGGCTCATCGGAGTTTTCGCGCTGGATGGCTGCTTGACCGATAAGCACGGTATGGATCTTGACGCCGCCGACCTCGGCATTGGCCTTCGCGATGGTGAGACTATCGAGATCGAGCTTGACATCCTTCAAGGGCGAGTTGCCGCCGGCTTGCCTCAGTGTCTCGATGGAAGCCTTCCGGCATGCCGCCGCCTCGACAGGCTCTTGAGCCATTGCGGGCTCGGGGTAGAAGATCGGGCCAAGCGTAGCGCCGATCGCCAGCATCGCCGCGCAGCTGATGGATGCGAGCCGCATGGCCGGAGCCGGCATGCGCCGTGCAATCTTCCGCCCTGTAAGAGGTGTTACCTCGGTCGGGGGGGAAATCAGGTCGGGTGGCGAGGTCGTGGCAAACGTTACGATCTCCCAGGGTCGCGCCTCCAATGGCAGCATTGATGTTTCTCCGCGTTGTACCACAGAGCTTCAACGTTGCCGGAGATGAAAGGTTGCACATTCGGCGCGCCAGTAGATGGCGAGTAGCCGTCAGACGCGCCGTTCTCCGCGGGAGAAGACGGCTTCGATCGACAAGGTCGGATCGCCGGGCGCCCAATGGAAGCGAATGAGATCAGCCGACGCTCCCACCCGGATGACGCCGCGGTTGCCGGTGAAGCGGCCGGGATTGACCGTGGCGAGCCGCAGGGCATCAGTGAGTGTGAGGCCCCCCATGATCGTCGCCTGCGCGACGCAATCGGCCAGTGGGCGCACCGCTCCGGCAAGGAATGGCGTACCGGCGACGCCTAGCCGGCCATCCTTGGTCAACTCGACACGGCCGCCGATTGGCTGATCGTAAAGACCGGGCGGCAGGCCGCCGAGCGCGACCGCATCCGAGACCAGCACCGCGCGCTCCAGGCCTTTGGCGCGCAGCATGGCACGAAATGTATCTGCGGGGAGATGATGGCCATCGGCGATGAAGGTGGCGGCGAGGCGATCCTCGGCCAGCTGCGTCCAGATGAAATTGGGATGGCGGGGGAGGGTGGCCGCCGCTCCGTTGCCAAGATGGGTGGAAAGCGTCGCCCCAGCGTCCACGGCGGCCGTGATCTCGGCCGGGGCGGCGCTGGTATGGCCGATCGCGACATGGACGCCCTGGCGTGCCAGCGCGCGGACATAGGCCGGCGCCTCCGGGTAATGGGGTGAGAGTGTCACCAGCCCGACCAGACCGCCGCTTGCCGCCTGCCAGCGTTGAAATTCGTCGATATCTGGCGGCCGCACGTGAGTACGCGGGTGCGCCCCACGGGGGCCGTCCTCCGGCGACAGGTGGGGGCCTTCGACATGGACGCTGGGGATCGCGTGGGCAATGCGAGCATCGCCGGCGCGCGCCGCCGCGATCACGCCGAGCGCCGTGACGATGGCCTCCTCCGACGCCGTGATGATCGTCGGCAAAAAGGTCGTGACGCCAACCCGCAGCATGGCGTTCACCAGCGCCTCGACCGTCGCGATGGTCAGTCCGCCGCCGTTGATGTCATGGCCGTTGAAGCCGTTGACCTGCAGGTCGACGAGGCCGGGCGCGAGCCACGCGCCCTCGTCCCTCGGCCCCGCCGTGATCGACGCGATCAGCCCGTCTGCGATGTCAATGGCGAGCGAGCGGCCTGTCGCGGGATCTCTGCCCGTGATCGTCAAGGACTGGCTCATGGCTGGCTTATCCGCGCGCGGCCGCGAAGGCCCCGATGATGCGCGCCCATGAGCGGATGCCGTGATGGAAGCTGGCGAGATCATATTTCTCGTTGGGCGAGTGAATGCGGTCGTCGCTCAGGCCAAAGCCGATCATCAGGGAATCCATGGCGAGCATGCGCTTGAAATCGCCTGCGATCGGGATCGAGCCCCCGCAGCCGATCAGCGCGGTATCGCGCCCGAACTCCGCACCGAGTGCCTGACGGGCCAGGCCGAGCCATTCGCCGTCCACAGGCAGGCTGATGGCCGGGCTGCCGCCATGCTCCTTGAAGGTGACGCTGCAATCCGCTGGCACCTTGCTGCGGACATAGGCGCGGAAGGCCGCTCGGATCTTGTCCGGATCCTGCTGCCCGACGAGGCGGAACGAGATCTTGGAGGATGCCTTGGAGGCGATGACGGTCTTGAACCCTTCGCCGGTGTAGCCGCCCGTTATGCCATTGGCTTCGCAGGTCGGGCGTGACCAGACCTGTTCGAGAACGCTGCGCCCGCGCTCGCCGGCCGGATCAGCCAGGCCGATCTCCCCGAGAAAGGCGCTCTCCTCGAAGGGCAGGTTGCGCCACTGCTCCTGAACCTCAGCGGGCAGTTCGGGTACGCCGTCGTAGAATCCCGGCAGCGTCACGCGTCCATCCGCATCGTGCAGGCCGGCGACAATCGTGGACAACACATGGATGGGATTGCGCGCCGCACCGCCATAGAAGCCGGAATGGAGGTCTCGCGAGGCGCAGGTGATCTCCACCTCCTCACCGACGAGGCCGCGCAGCATTGTGGTGATCGCCGGTGTGTCGCGATCCCACATGCCGGTGTCGCAGATCATCGCGACATCGGCTTTCAACTCATCGCGATTGGCGTCGAGGAATGGCCTCAAGCTGGGGCTTCCCGATTCCTCTTCGCCCTCGAGCAGGATGCTGACCTTGATGGGCAGAGCGCCGGTCACGGCTTTCCAGGCCCTGCAGGCCTCGATGAAGGTCATCAACTGCCCTTTGTCGTCAGATGAACCACGCCCGGTGATGATCCTGGCGCCTGTCTCATCTTCACGCAGGGCCGGCTCGAACGGCGGCGCGGACCAAAGCTCGAGGGGGTCGACCGGCTGGACGTCGTAATGGCCATAGAAGAGAACATGTGGGCCGTTGCCCGCCTCCTTCTGATGGGCGACCACCATGGGATGCCCGGGTGTGGGGCGGACCGTGGCATCGAAGCCGAGTGCCTCGAGATCCGCCTTCAACCAGGCTGCGGCACTGGCACAGTCGCCCTTGTAGGCCGGGTCTGTCGAAATGCTCGGAATGCGCAGAAGAGCGAACAGCCGTTCCAGGCTCTGGTCGAGATCAGCATCGATACGCGCGAGAACGGAAGAGGTCTGAGCATTCACGGGGGCTTTTCCTTCTGTTCCACCCTGTGGGCAGTCGTTGCCCAGGACTGGATTTCAAAACAGGAATAGAGCATCGAGCAGAAAATGTGTGCGGCTTTTTGAATGAAGGCGATGCGCGCCCTATGCCAACAGGGGCGGCTTTCCTGCGCTTGCCCTGCCGTTTGGCGCCTTCCAAGCCCCAGGCTTCCGTCAGGCGAGGCTTCCGTCAGGCCGTGTTCTTTCTGGCCATGGTTTCCTTCTGGCCATGATTCCATCTCGCCCCCATCTGCTCTAGCCTTGATCCAATCTTTGATGCGCGCTGGCGGCCAACGCCCGCTGGCGCGGCGCGAGCGGCGGAATGGATGCGGAAATGGCGGACGAGGCGGTAATCGGTGTCGTGACAGTGTCGGACCGGGCAAGCCAGGGCCTCTATGAGGACAGGGGCGGGCCTGCGATCTCGGCCTATCTCGACCATGTACTGGCGAGCCCTTGGCGGCGTGAGGCGAGGCTTGTGCCGGATGATCGCGGGACGATCGCCGCTACGCTACGCGAGCTCGCGGACGTTCACCACTGCAGCTTGATCCTGGTGACCGGCGGTACCGGGCCCGCGCCGCGCGACGTGACGCCCGAGGCAACCGAGGATGTGTGCGAGCGCATCCTGGACGGCTTCGGCGAAGCCATGCGCACGGCAAGCCTCAAGGAGGTGCCGACCGCGATCCTGTCCCGTCAACTCGCTGGCACACGTGGCAAAAGCCTTATTATCCTGCTCCCGGGCAAGCCCGCGGCCATCGATACCTGCCTCAACGCAGTTTTCGCCGCGGTGCCTTATTGTGTCGATCTGATCGGTGGAT